>JAUPKQ010000161.1 GCA_030837345.1 Actinomycetota bacterium
CGGCGTCACGGTCGGCGACGGCGTCGGGCTCTTGGTCGGCCGGGGCGAGACGACGGGCCTGACCGTCCTGACCGTCCTGGACGCCGTGCGCGTCGTGGCCGTCCCCGCGACCCGCCCGTTGCCACGGGGCCAGCGACGTGACGACTCCCTCGTCTGGGAGGGTGCCGGGTCGTAGGACGGCAGCGGAGGGAGCAGGACGCCGACCGGGGCCTTCCGGAACGACTGCCCTTCGTCCTCCACGACAGTCGGGACGACGCTCTGGGCCGACGACGTACCCGTCGCCCCCGCCCCGGCTGCGCTGTCGATCCGAAGGGGGTCGTTCGGCGTGAGGACACGGTCCGCGAGCGGCAGGGCGAGAGCGACGATCGCCACGACACCGATGCCGGAAAGGATCATCTGGCCACGGCGGCGGCGTTCGGGCGACAACCACGCGAGGAGATTCCGCGGGGCCTGGACGGGTATGTCGATCAGGGACGTCGGCACCGGCGTCGCCTCCCGGCCGGCCTCTGTCGTGGCCGTCCGGCCAGCCTCTGTCGTGGCCGTCCGGCCAGCCTCTGTCGTGGCCGTCCGGGCGGCCGTCTCGATGGCGGCCAGCGGGATCGGGCGCGGCAGCGCCGTCGGCCCGGCCTTGGGGACGAAGAGAACGGCGCCGTGGACCCTCGCACCGTCTGGGAGGGAGGTCTGCCTCCCGGCGCCTCGGGCGACAGCCTCCGGCGTGGGGGTGCCGTCGACGACGTGAGCCGTGGGCTCGCCGGTGAGATCGATCAGCAGATCGATCGAGTCGAGCCCCGCCAGGCGCCGGGCTATCGCCCGCAGGGAAAGCCTGGCCTCCTCCGGCGCGGGACGGTCCTCCGGATCCTCCGACGTCATCGTGCGCAGGAGCTCGCCCCAGTCCGTTCCGAGGTCCTCGGGGATCTCGGGAGAGCGGCTGAGACGTGCGACGGCCGACTCGACCGGGCCACCGGGATACTCCCGGCGACCCGTGAGGGCCTCCAGAAGCACCAGGCCCAAGGCGTAGATGTCGGCTCTCGGCCCGGCGGTGCGGCCCCGGACCTGCTCCGGCGAGAGGAAGGCCGCGGTACCGATCATCAGACCCGACTGGGTCATCCGCGTGCCGTCGACGAGTTTCGCGATCCCGAAGTCCGACAGGAAGGCATCTCCACCGCGGTCCATCAGGACGTTGCTCGGCTTGACGTCACGGTGGACGATGCCCAAGCTGTGAACGTAGGCGAGACCGGACGCGATCTGCTCGCCGATCCGGGCGACCGAGTCGGGCGGCAGGGCTCCCTCGCGGTCGCTGAGGGAGCCGCCGTTGACGTACTCCATCGCGCACCAGGGTTCGGTGACGTCACCACCCGCGTCGTAGAGAGCGACCAGATGCGGATGCGTCAGCGCCGCGAGGGTCCGGACCTCCGCCCGGAATCTCGCCAGGTGCGCCTCACGTTCGACGCCGCCTCGGAAGATCTTGATGGCGACCATCCGGCGAAGGACGACATCCTCCGCCCGGTAAACATCCGCCATCCCGCCTCGCCCGAGACGTTCGACGACGCGGTACCGCCCCCCGAGCATCGTCGGGACATCGTGCAACATCGGCCCTCCCCCAGCACGGCCTCGAAGGCCACGGTACGGCCTCCCCTGGAAAGACGAACAACAGGGCCCCTTGTGTTCCCCGATTCAGAACGGGATCCGCAGGCCCCGCCCGACCGCCTGGAGCCGGAGTCCTTCAGGTTCGATCACTACCGTAGTGGCCTTGAGGCCATAGGGTAGTGCCGGAACCAGAGTGCTCAGGTCGACCTGGCTGGCGACCTGTGAACGCAGTGCTTCCGGTACCCCAGTCAAAGTTTCGGGCAGGACACGCATCCTGACCAGCCCTTTTTCCATGACAAGTTGGGCCTCGCCCCGGAGAGCGAACGTCCCCGCCGATGTGGGGCTGCGGGCGTCGAACGACACCCGATCGGCCGATGCGCGCCCCAGGGTGATGTCCGCGCCCTTGGATCCGAGGATCTGCCGCGCGGCGACGCGGAGAGTCCCGAAGGAGACGAACGCCTCAGCCCTGGCCCGTTCGACCGGCAGCTCCCGAAGGCTGCCCCGCACGACGTCCGACGCCTCGGCCCGCACCCCGTACAAGGTGGCGGTCACATGGTCGATGACGAGCGGCCCGGCGGTCCGGACCTTGGACATCTCCAGTTCGAGCCGGGAGTAGCGCCCCCGCGCCACCTGGTCGAGGAAGGGGACGTCGATGAACGTCACCGTCGGCGGGACCGGCAGCGACTGCGACGACTGGAGTGCTTGCCCGACGGACCGGGCGACGAGCGTCGAGGCGACGCGGTCGGCACCGAAGACGAGAAGCAGCAGTACGACCAGGCCGATCACCAAGCGGGATGTCAGGCGGCTCACGCGGGCGAGCCTCTCAGGTCCTCAACACTCCTCGCCACAACCACCTGAAAATCGGTCCCGGGTGACCTGCCACTGACGTTCAGCGCACGAAGTGGACGACGCAGGGAGCCGACCCCTCGGGCGCCGGGTCCAGGCGGACGCATTCACCCGTGCCCGCGAGCTCGGGCAAGGCCTCCATCAGACCCTTGTGAACGGAGCAGACGACCTCCGACTGGTGGGGCATGAGATCGGCGAAGGGGCATCGGTGGATCTCCACGGCCCACCCGCCGTCCACGATCTGAGGAGCGAACCCGCCGTCCTCAAGGACACGCAGGAGATTGGGCAGACAGTCGGGCAGGGACTCGATCATCTCGGCCCGGCGGCGACCGACCGGAGCCGCCCTCCCCGGGGCGAGTGACCGGGGGGCCGGAACGACACGCGACGACTCGCCCTCCCCCGAACCGTCGGCGGTGGGCCAGTCCTGCGTGCCCAGCACCTGACGCGCCCAGGTCCGCCCGGCCGCCTCACCGGCGACGGCACCTCCACGCCCCGCGAGTTCGTCGGCGAGCAGGATCGCCAGATGCCGGTAGGCTGCGCCGTCGTCCACCGCCTCGGCCGGAACGGCCTGGTACATCACCCGTGGACGCCCGGGGGTCTGGCGAGGCTCCTTCGAGGTACGGACGAGCCCGTCAGCGATCAACCGATCGAGGTGGAACCGCACCGCGCTGAGCGACAGGCTCACCGCCTCCGCGAGGTCCTCGACCCGCATCAGGTCTCCACGGTCACGCAGGACCTTGAGGACGCCGGCTCGGCTGGAACCATCGGCGAGACGGTGATCGAGGGAGTTCATGGCGCCACGTTCTCATGAACATCATGGCGACAATTAGGGACTTGGGTCCCACCGAACCGGGCCGTGCCACCACGTTCCGGAACAGTCGCCCGTTCCCGGGAAGGATCCGGGGAGGCTGCGAACGGATCAGCCGGTGCTCCCGAGACCGTCCCTCGGGACGACGGAACGGCGCGCCCGGGGCTGGGAGAGAGCGGAGGTGACCGCCCGGTCGCTCGTGGAGTGACTGTCGAAGGGCGGGACGGCCTTCGCGGCCTCGATCCGCAACTGGACGACGCCCGGCACCGCCGCGAGGCTGAGCGCCACACCGTGCCAATGGGCGAAACGCCGCATCGCGTCGAGCAGGTCGACGGTCGTCCGGTCGACCTCCCGGACCCCGCCGAGATCGAGGATCACACGGCTCGGGCGCATCCTCAGCACGGCGTCGACGGCCTCGCGGCACGGCTTGGCGGCACCGGCCACCAAGGAACCTTCGACCACGATGATCGGGATTCCGGAGACGGTGTGCACCGACGTACGGGTTCGGTCCGCGGCGTCCGCCCAGCTGAGGGTGAGCCGGGGGTGGCGGTCGGCGGCGCCAGAGGCGGAGACCGCCCAGCGGGTACGGGCAGAACGGTCAGTTCGGCGAGGATGCATCGTCGCTCCTCTCCACGAGGCGAGAGAGACCCCGAGCAGACGACCGTGCCAGGACCACGATGTCCGCAAGGGGAAGGAGGGATGGACGGAAGGACCGTAGGTAACGACGCTAGGCGTCACCAGACGGTCACAACGATAGACTAAGGTCCTTTTGCCCTACCCTGCCCTCGAGCCGCTCCGATGGTCCGGAACCGCGGCCCAGCGGCCTCCCACCGTCGAAGCGCCCGCCTCCTGGCGATAGCCTCGAACAGATCTTCACGGAGGTGCGTGATGGGGGCTCGGTCTGCGCCGGGGCACCGGTTTGCCTAGCCCGTGGGTCGCGGTCCCCCTGGGCGCCGACGTCCACGCCGTCGCCCGGCTGGTGACCGCGGCCCGGGAGAGGTTCCTGCGCACAGGCAGGGTCGACCCGGCCCTTCGCGGTCTGGTCGCCGAGTCGTGGCGGCGCAGTCTGGCGAGCGGCGTCGACCCGTCGTCGGGGCCCCACGCCCAGCTGTCGCCGGGAGACGTCGCGCGCTACCGGAAGATCCATCCGATGACCGCGGCGATGCCCGTCGTCCGGCGGCTGCTCGTCGAGGACGCCGTCGACACCGGACTCGTCGTGGTGGTGACGGACGCCGTCGGCCGGCTGCTGTGGGTCGAGGGATCCCCTCACCTCCGGCGGCGGACCGAGCTCGCCGGCTTCGTCGAAGGGGCGCTGTGGAGCGAGGACTCCGCCGGCACCAACGCCTCCGGCACCGCCCTCGTCCTCGACCACGCCATCCAGATCTTCGCCGCGGAGCACCTCGCCGGCCCGGTGTCCGCCTGGAGCTGCTCCGCGGCGCCGGTGCACGCCCCCGACGGGCACCTGCTCGGCACCGTCGGCCTCCTCGGGGCCTTCGAGACGGCGGCGCCCGGCGACCTCACCCTGATCCGGAGCGTCACCGCGGCCGTCGAGGCCGAGTTGCGCCTGCGGCAGATCCCGTTCCGCTGCCTGCCGGAGCGGCGTCCACGACCGGACCCGTCCCGGTCGTGCGGCCGCCCGGCGGCACCGGCAGCAGCCGCACCACCAGCCGCGGCGCTCGCAACGGCGCCGACGGCGACACCGGCCCGGTTGCGCCTGCTCGGGCACCCGACCGGGGAACTCGTCACCCCTCGGCGCGCCCTGCCGCTCCGGCTGCGGCACGCGGAGATCCTGCTCGTCCTCGCGCTCAACCCGGGCGGGCTCACCTCCGGGCAGCTGGACGTCGAGCTCCACGACCATCGGACCGCGCCGGTGACGCTCCGGGCCGAGATGCACCGCCTGCGGGACCTGCTGGCCCGTGAGAGCACCGTCTCTCTCGCCTCGCGCCCCTACCGGATCGTCGGCCAGCTGGACAGCGACACCGCGGAGATCCGTCGCTGGCTGCGCGAGGGCAGCTACCGGCGGGCGCTGGAGTCCTACCCTGGGCCGGTGCTGCCGCTCTCGGTCGCCCCGGGGGTCGAACGGGTCCGGGAGCGGCTCCGCCGGGAGCTACGCACCTGCCTCCTCGCGACGCGGGACCCCGATCTGCTGTTCGGGTACGGCGAGAGCCCTGACGGCTGCGACGACCTCGAGGTCTGGGAGGCCTGCTTGAAGGCTCTCCCCCCGGTCTCACCGCAGACTCCCGTCGTCGCGGCACGGGTGAACCAGCTCTACGAGGAACTGCTCTAGGCACTGATTGCCGTCCGTAATCGGTCCTCACCAGCGGTGCAACGTGGATGCAACCTGTCACTGCCTAGCGTGCGCGGGTCATACGGTCAGATCACATCAGATCGTCTTTTCACTCTCATTTACGACATACCGTGCGACGAACCACGCGACGAGGAGCTCACATGACGGTGTACGCCGCTCCGGGGCAGCCGGGCTGCCCGGTGTCCTTCCCCAGCCGGTACGACAACTGGATCGGGGGCGAGCGGGTAGCCCCCGCGAAGGGTCAGTACTTCGAGAACGTATCGCCGGTGACCGGCCGGCCCTTCGTCGAGGTGGCGCGGAGCACGGCGGAGGACATCGACCTCGCCCTGGACGCCGCCCACCGCGCCGCCCCCACCTGGGGACGCACCTCCGCGACCGAGCGCGGCAATGTCCTGCTGAAGATCGCCGACCGGATCGAGCAGAACACCGAACTGCTCGCCGTCGCGGAGACCTGGGAGAACGGCAAGCCGGTCCGCGAGACCCTCGCGGCCGACATCCCGCTGGCGATCGACCAGTTCCGCTACTTCGCGGGCGCCCTGCGGGCCCAGGAGGGCCGCCTCTCCCAGATCGACGAGGACACGATCGCCTACCACTTCCACGAGCCGCTCGGCGTCGTCGGCCAGATCATCCCCTGGAACTTCCCTCTGCTGATGGCGACGTGGAAGCTCGCCCCGGCGCTGGCCGGGGGCAACACCGTCGTCCTCAAGCCCGCGGAGCAGACGCCGGCGTCGGTGATGCTTCTGATGGACCTCCTCGCCGACATCCTGCCCCCGGGCGTCGTCAACGTCGTCAACGGCTTCGGGCTGGAGGCCGGAAAGCCTCTCGCGTCCTCCTCCCGGATCAACAAGATCGCCTTCACCGGCGAGACGACGACCGGTCGACTGATCATGGAGTACGCGTCGGCGAACCTGATCCCGGTCACGCTGGAGCTGGGCGGCAAGAGCCCCAACATCTTCTTCTCGGACATCGCGAACGCCCGGGACGACTTCTACGACAAGGCCCTCGAAGGCTTCACGATGTTCGCCCTGAACCAGGGCGAGGTGTGCACGTGCCCGTCCCGGGCACTGGTCCAGGCGGACATCCACGACCGGTTCCTGACGGACGCCGTCGAACGCACCCGCGCCGTCGTCCAGGGGAACCCCCTGGACACGGAGACGATGATCGGGGCCCAGGCCAGCGTGGAACAACTGGAGAAGGTTCTCTCGTACATCGAGATCGGCAAGGCCGAAGGCGCGAAGGTGCTGACCGGGGGCGAGCGCGTCGATCTCGGTGGCGACCTGTCGGGCGGCTACTACGTCGAGCCGACGGTCTTCCAGGGTGACAACGGGATGCGGATCTTCCAGGAGGAGATCTTCGGTCCCGTCGTCTCGGTCACGACGTTCGCCGACTTCGACGACGCCATGAAGATCGCGAATGACACCCCGTACGGTCTCGGTGCCGGGGTCTGGTCGAGGGACCTCAACACCGCGTTCCGGGCGGGCCGGGCGATCCAGGCCGGGCGTGTCTGGACGAACTGCTACCACGCCTACCCCGCGCATGCGGCCTTCGGAGGGTACAAGGGGTCGGGGATCGGGCGCGAGACCCACCACATGATGTTGGAGCACTACCAGCAGACGAAGAACCTGCTGGTCAGCTACAGCCCGCAGAAGCTCGGCTTCTTCTGAGGGGACGTCAGGGCGCCAGCCGGGCGGCGACGTCCTCCCGGCCGGACCCGGTCGCCTCCTGGACCGCGCGTTCCACCAGGGCGGGCGGGACCGACGCGGCGTAGTCCGACCGGAGGTCCTCCACGACGGCGTCCCAGTCATGCAGCAGGATGTGGGTGAGGACCAGGAGCGCCACGACGTTCGCGTCGTCCGGACGGCGATCACGCTCCTGGGCGAGGAGGGCGAGGCCCTGCCCCACCTCACCGGTCGTCGCCATCACGGCGCCGTGGACGGCGAGGTCCACCGGCCGCCCTTCGGGGACGGACTCAAGGGCGGCCCTCGCGCGAAGCGGAGCCCCCTGCCACAGCAGCCCGACGACGACCTGCTCGGGGGGAGCCCCCGCGTCACCGAGGGTCGCACCACCGGCGGCGTCCGGCCTGGTGCGGACGGCCTGGATGTTGTCGAACCCGAAGACCAGGAGGAAGACGGCGAGGAAAGCCTGCCCCACGTACAGGGCGTACGCGAACAGCGGGACGAGGACGACGAGCGACACGATCGACGCCCGGCGGGTCCGTACCTCGGCGGACCCGGGCAGGAGCTCGCGCATCGCCTGGCCTCCGTCGAGCGGGATCACGGGGAGCAGGTTGAGCAGGCTCCACGCGATGGTGGTGAACACCGCGTACCAGAGGGCGTTCGCCGCGAGGCCGTCCGGCGGGAGGGCGTTACCGATCTCGCGCCAGAGAAGCAGCAGGGGTACCCCGATCCCCAGCCCGGCGAGGGGCCCCGCCAGGGAGATCGCCAGCGACCGGACGCGGCTCAGCTGTTCCGGCGGGGAGTACATCGTCACGCCGCCGAACCCGGTGAGGGCGATGACCGGCCGGGCACCCGTCGTCCGGGCGACGAGGGCGTGGCCCATCTCGTGGAGGAGGACGGCGAGAGCCGCCACGGCGAGCCACGTGAGGATCTTGATGACGGAGTCGGCTCCGCTGAGCCACCCGATCAGCCCCATGACGATGACGAAGGACAGATCGATGTGTACGGGAAAGCCGAGGACGCCGAAACGCACCCCTCGACCGCCTTCCACCGGGGTGCTCACCGCAGGCCTCCTCGCCCTGGACCGTGGACCGCCATCATCCTCCGGATGGTTCCGCTTCGCCGGATGGTTCCGCTTCGCTGCCTGGTGTCGGGACGACGGGAGATCAGGGCTTCGGACGTCCGTTGGTCCGCTTGAGGACCTCCGCCCGCACCTTGTCGATCTTCGCACGGGTGGCGGGGTCCTTCGAGAGCTTGGAGGCCCGGTCGACGGCCTGCTGGGCGATCCGACGGCCCTGAGGAGTCCTGATGAACTGGGAGAGACGGGTGAACAGGGATGCCATGAGAAGTCTCCTCTGATCGGGACGGCTGCCCGGGAGTCCGGGAGTCCGGCTGCCCGAGCATGACGCCGAAGGCGCCTTCACGGTGTGCAACGCGCGATCACGCCCGAAGGATCCCCCGATGCCTGGTCCATCGACGTCCGAACCGAGGAACTGAACCAAGGGCACACGCCGAGGGCCCGGCGTCCGCACGCGCCGGGTCCTGGGTGTCAGGCGCTCACTTGAGGGTCGGCGTCTGCCAGTCCCTCCACTGACTGAGGTTGCCCGAGGCCTTGCTCGAGATCCTCATGACACCGGTGTTGGTGCCCGTCTTGGCGAGGAACTTCTTGATGTTGCTCTGGAGGGGGGCCTTCCACTCGGAGCGGGAGGCGCAGTGGTTCCCGTCGGTGACGTCGGACCAGTAGGTGATGTTCTCGCCCGCACCGAGCGCCTTGTAGATCTCGGCGCCGCCGAGGGCACCTACGCTTCCGGACCTCGCACCGAGCCAGGCGATGTGCGGGTTCTCCATGATGAACAGGCCGCGCGGGGCGATCATGCCGACCATCTCGTGCGTGTCGACCGGCAGGCCGTTGGGGTTGCCCGTGTAGGACCCGAAAGCGTCGCCGAACCACGGCTGTTCGCTGTAGCCGCTGCTCAGAGGCTGGGATCCGCTCTCCGACGCGATCGAGCGGAAGGCGGGGACGCCGCCGGTTCCCGACTCGATCGGCATCGTCAGGGCGATGCGCTGGTCGAACACGCCGATGACGAAGGCGCCCTTGCCGTAGCGGGAGCACCCCGTGACGCCCATGCCGTCAGCCTTGAGGACGCTGCCGTCCGACTGCTCGATCACGTCGATGATCCGGCTGACACCCCAGGCCCAGGCCATCAGGATTCCGGTGGTACTTCCAGCACCGTAAATGCTGTAGAAAGCGCCCTGCTTGTTGTTCCGGGGAGTGCCTTCTTTACCGACGGCGAGCGGGTCGTAGTTGATGACCGCGGCACCGGCGGCCTTGATGGTCGCCGTGTCCGCGCCGAACCCCCCGAGGACGACGACGGCCGGGAACGGGCCGTTACCGCTCGGAAGTTCGACTTTCGCAGAGAAACTGGAGCTCTTGCCCTTGTCCGTCACGTTCACGGAAATGCTGGACCTCGAGACCGTCCCCGTGACGCTCTGTGGTTTCCCCGGCTTCTCGCCGTAGACGGTCTTCTCCGCGAGCTTCTTGATTTCCTGTCGCCGGCATCGCCAGTCGGCCTTCGCCGAGATGCGCGCGCCGTCGATCTTCTTGAAGGGATCGGGCAGCTTGGAGTTCGACGCGGAGGAGCCGGGAACGTTCACCGGGCAGTCGGCCCCTTCGTCCTCGACACCGGCGGCCGCGGCGGCCATCAGGCCGTCGATCGACGCCTCGGCCCTGGTGGGGGCCGCGATGTCCGTGACGGATCCGGCGACCGCGAGCGCTGTGGCAGCGAGCACGACGACCGTTGAACGGACCTTGGACCGGCCCGAGCTGATGATCACTAGGTTCTCCTTCCGAGGGGGACGGAAACATTCCGCCAGCAGCGGTCGAAACGTTCCAACGAAGTTGGCGAGAGCACTGATCGACAGTGGTGGCCAAAAATTCCGAACCCGTCGAGAGTCGAGGGAGGTATTGCACACCGTCAATGCCTTTCCGCAGCCGTCGATTCCCCTCGCAGGTCATCACTCGATGATCGATGAAATTTGTGCATCATCCGCGTCAAACGGGTCGATGGCCGGAGGTAAAGGTTCGGAAAGCGAGTGAACCGGCGCTCTCACCCCAGGTAATGACCTGCTTCGAAACGATCGCCGAAACCGCGCACCGACCGTTTCGCCGACAGAGACCGGGGCAGAGCCGCGAGGCGTTCGTCGCACGTCGAACGCGCCTGCACCAGCCTGTCGAGGACGGCGGGATTCTTGCGGACCTCACCGTTTCCGAGCATCTCGTCGATCGCCCGGGCGATCGCGGAGTACCTCCAGGCGAGCCAGCTCGGCTCGTGGCCGGGATCGGTGTCCGTGCCACCTCGCCGATCGCCTGGTGGGCCGTCGTCCTGCCGGCCGTCGACCGGTCCGGCCGTGAGATCCAGCGTGCCTCCGACCCATCGGGGGAAAGGGCTGACGCCGCGAGCCGGCGGGGCGTCGACGGACTGCGGCGGACGGAGAGCGACGAGCAGAAGGTCCAGCTGGAGTTCGAGGCACAAGGTGAGGAGATGGAACTGGTCCTCGTGGTAAGCGCTGGGAAGATCATGCGGAGTGTGCGTAGGTCTCATGGGCCCTCCAAGGTCCAGGGCTCGCCATCGAACCCTCGTGGCAGCGCGATCAAGAGTGCCCGAACGTGCATCAAGGGCATACCCAAAGTTACTGCAAAAAGGACAAAACGAGCACGACAGGCATGCCGTGAGTTCTGGCCGACCGCAGGCGACCTCGTGCCGGTCACCCTCATCACTAGACTGACCGCCACGACTCCAGCGCCGCCCGCGGAGGCGGAACGGGCCCGGCGGGAAGGGGCGCACCGGTGCACGAGCTCTCCATCAGCAACGCGATCGCCACGGTCGCCCTGGACCACGCGGGCGAACGGGACGTCCGCTCGGTGCAGGTGCGCGTCGGTGTCCTCCGCCAGATCGTCCCGGAGTCCCTGACCTTCTGCTGGGAGGTCGTCAGCCGGCAACCGCGGCTCGTGGGCTCCACCTTGGAGATCGAGCAGGTTCCCGGCGTCGTCGAGTGCTCGGACTGCGGCGCGCGCAGCACCTTGACCGAGTACGTCCTTCGCTGCCTGGCCTGCGGCAGCGGTCTGGTGAAGGTGCTGTCCGGCGAGGAGTTCCTCGTGACGTCCATCGATGTGGCCTCCGCCGATCCGCCGTCGGCCGGCGTCACCTCCGGAGGAACCCCGAAGGACAGGATGCCGGTGGGGACCGAACGGAAGGAAGGCTGAGCCATGGGCCGGTACCACCGTCACGAGGACGGGACCGTCCACGTGCACGACCACGACGAAGAGCACGACCCGGGTGAGCACGATCTGGGTGATCACACCGGGTACGGGACCGCGACGGAGCGGGTGGAGGTCCTGGAAGCGATCTTCGGTGAGAACGACAGGCTGGCGGCGGCCAACCGCGACCGCTTCGACGCGGCCGGAGTGCGCGCCGTCAACCTGATGTCTTCCCCCGGCGCCGGGAAGACGCAACTCCTGCGCCGGACGCTGGAGCGCCTCCAGGGCAGGGTGAGGGTCGGCATCGTCGAGGGCGACATCGAGACGAGCCTGGACGCCGACCGCCTGGAGGGGTTCGGCGCGGCGATCTCCCTCGTCAACACCGGCCAGGGATTCGGCGGCGAGTGCCACCTGGACGCCCCGATGGTCGCCTCCGCCCTGCCCCGGCTCCCGCTCGCGGACCTGGACGTCGTCATCGTCGAGAACGTCGGCAATCTCGTCTGCCCCGCCGAGTTCAGCATCGGTGAGCACGCGAAGGCGATGGTCTACGCCATCACCGAGGGCGAGGAGAAACCGCTGAAGTACCCGGTGATGTTCCGGGCGGTCGATCTCGTCGTCGTCAACAAGATCGACCTGTTGCCCCACCTCGATTTCGACCTCGACTCCTTCCTGGAGAATCTCCGGAAGGTCAACCCGACGGTCCTCGTCGTCCTCGCGAGCGCGCGCACCGGGGAGGGCCTCGACGGCTGGATCGACTGGATCGAGTCCCAGATCACCCGCTGACCGCCCGGGGGCCGTCGTCGATCAGGGCGGCCCTTCGATCAGGGCGAGACCGTCGATCAGGGCGAGGAGGGACGGCTCGTCCCGGGCGACGACGTCCCCGGGGATGATCCCCCGGCGGGCGAGCCCCTCCGCGACGGCGAGGACCCACGGCCGGGCCAGCCGGGCGCGACCGACGAGTCCGGCGTCCCCGAGCAGGCGCGCCGGGTCGCCCTGGCGGACGGCGCCGTCCACGACGACGGCGACCTCGTCGGCCCAGGCGAGGGCGAGGTTGACGTCGTGGGTGGCGAGGACGAGCGAGGTGCGGGCCGCGCTCAGCCGGTCGAGGGCGGCCATCGTCGCGGTGACGGCGACAGGGTCGAGACCGGCGGTCGGCTCGTCGAGGGCGAGGACGCACGGGCGCATCGCGAACGCCCCGGCGATCGCGACCCGCTTGCGCTCCCCGTAGGAGAGCTGGTGGGTCGGACGGTCCCGCAGATGGGTGACGTCGAGGAGGGTGAGCGCCTCCTCGACCCGCTCCCTGACCCCGTCCCCGGACAGGCCGAGGTTCAGCGGGCCGAACG
This sequence comes from Actinomycetota bacterium, assembly GCA_030837345.1. GTDB lineage: Bacteria > Actinomycetota > Actinomycetes > Actinomycetales > Kineosporiaceae > JAUPKQ01. Next base: position 12,827 of record JAUPKQ010000161.1, read on the forward strand.
ACACGTCCGCGGCGACGGAGGCTGCGAACAGCTGGTCGTCGGGGTCCTGGGTGACCAGTTGCACCACCTGACGGTGCCGCCGCAGGCCGCTGCGCGAGTAGGTGACCGGTTCGCCGTCCACGGTCACCGTCCCGCCGGCCGGCCGGAGGGCGCCGGACAGGCAGCGCAGCAGGGTGCTCTTGCCCGAGCCGTTCGCTCCGAGCAGGGCGAGGCGGGTCCCGCCCCGGACGGCGAGCGTCGCGCCGTCCAGCACCGGGGGCCCTCCCGGGTAGGCGAACCGCAGGAGTCCGGCCCGCACCGTGCGGTGGCTCATCGGAGGACCACGACGGCGGAGAGCGCGACGACCAGGGCGAGTCCCGACAGGGAGGCCGCGACGAACCGCGGGGACGACGGCCGGTCGGCGGCGACGACCCGCAGCGGACCGTCGAACCCCCGTCCGGCGAGGCCTTCCTCCAGGCTGCGCGCCCGGCTCCAGGCGCGGGTGAGCACGGCCGCGGCGAGCCCCGCCGCCGACCGCATCGTCGCGGCGGGCGAGGAGTACCCGAGGCGGGCCGCCTGCGCCGCGCGGACGGCCTCGGCGGTCCGCAGCAGGACGAACAGCAGACGGTAGACCAGCCCGGCGACGTCGACGACGACCTCGGGCACGCCGCGCGACCGCATCCAGTGCAGCAGGTCGGAGACGGGGGTCGTCGTCGCGAGCAGCAGCATCGCCGAGGTGCCCGCGACGGCGTGCACCGTCGTCCCGGCCGCCGCCGCGACGCCGTCGCCGGTGACGACGAAACCCCGCCCGGGCTGCCAGGTGACGGCGAGACTGACCGCGCCGAGCGCGATGAACGCACACGCGGCACGGGCGGCACGGGCGAGGACGCGCGGGTCCACGCCCGCCGGTCCGACCGCGAGCGCCACCGACCCCGCCGTCACCAGCACGCCGGCGGGCCAGGGCGGAAGGACGAGGGCGACGACGACCCCTCCCCCCGCGAGCAGGAGCTTGTCGCCCGGGGACCGGGTCCTCCACCGGCTCGACCACGCCGCGACGTCGATCGCCGGACCGGACACCGTCAGCCCTCGTCCGGTGGCGTCCGGCGGCGCGCGGACAGCCGCCCGAGCACGAAGCCGAGCGCTCCGGCCCCGGCCGCCGCCTGGAGGGCGAAGAGACCGGATTCCACCTCCGGGGAGGACGGTTCGAACACAGGCTCGTACCAGGGCGTGTACCCGGACTTCTCGACGAGCTCGGAGGCCACCGAGTCGGTTCCGGCGTAGCTCTCCCCACCGGAGTCGGCGGGGACGCCGGGACGCAGCGCCAGGGGGACGGCGAACAGCGCGACGATCCCCGCGACGAGGAGAAGGTCGGCCAGCCGGCGTCGCGTCATCTCAGGCCTTCCCCTCGGGGAGACGGACGCCGTCCTCGGCGTCAAGGGCTCGGTGCAGGCCCAGGGAGCGCAGCTCCTCGGGGGCCAGGCGGGCGAGCAGACGGAACATCAGCACCCCGAGAAGGCCTTCGGCGAGGGCCAGCGGGACCTGGGTGAGCGCGAAGACGCCGAGGAACCGGCCGATCGACGCCACCACGTCACCGCCGGGGTGAGCGAGACCGAGCTGGACGGCGGTCGTCAGGTAGGTCGACCAGTCGGCGAGCGCGGTCGCGGCGAAGATCGACACGGCGAACGGGAGGCGCAGGGCGCTCGCCAACCGGTAGGTCCCGTAGGCGACCCACGGGCCGACGACGGCCAGGGAGACGACGTTGGCACCGAGCGTCGTCAAGCCGCCGTGGGCGAGGAGCAGGGCCTGGAAGACGAGCACGATCGTGCCGAGCAGGGCCATCACCGGCGGCCGGAACAGCACCGCCCCGAACCCGGTGCCGGTCGGGTGGCTGGAGCTGCCGGTCACGGAGGGGAGTTTGACCGCGGACAGTACGAAGGTGAAGGCCCCTGCCGCCCCGAGCAGCAGCCGGTTCCCGGGGCGTTCCCTCACCTCCCGAGCCGCGGCCCGGGCACCGTGGACGACGAAGGGTGCCGCGACGACGGTCCAGGCCGCGGCGTGGAGAGGAGGGAGGAACCCCTCGGCGATGTGCACGTCAGTGTCCTCCAGCGTCCCGGGCGAGACCGGCGACCGGGCCGATCACGATCGTCGCGGGCGGCTGGATACCGGATGCTTCGATCACCTCACCGAGTTCGTCGAGCCGCGTCGTCACCCGACGCTGGTCCCGGGCCCCGGCCCTCTCGACGATCATGACCGGCGAGTCCGCCGGTCGGCCGTGTTCGAGGAGTTCCACAGCGATCTTCCCGGCGTTCTCGACGGCCATCAACATCACGAGGGTCCCCCGGAGACGGCCCAGCGCCGTCCAGTCGACGAGCGAGTCCGGGTGTCCCGGGGGGATGTGGCCGCTGACGACGGTGAACTCGTGGGCCATGCCACGGTGGGTGACCGGGATCCCGGCGAGGGAGGGCGCCGCGAGGGCGCTGGAGACACCCGGGACGACCTCGGGTTCGATCCCCGCCTCCCGCAACGCCAGCACCTCCTCGAAACCGCGCCCGAACACGTAGGGGTCGCCTCCCTTGAGCCGCACGACACGGCGTCCGGCCCGGGCATGATCGACGAGGGTGCCGTTGATGTCCTGCTGGCGGGCCGACGGTCCGCGCGGGACCTTGCCGACGTCGACGAGGGTCACCCGGTCCTCGAGCCCGGCGAGCAGGCCGGGAGGTACCAGCCGGTCGGTGACGACGACGTCCGCCTCCGCGAGGAGTTCGGCCCCGCGAACGGTGATCAGCCCTTCCGGCCCGGGCCCCGCCCCGACGAGGGCGACCGACCCGGCGTCCGATCGGCGGTGGTCATGAGAGTGATCCTCGTCCGGATGCGCGTGCGGGGTCTGGGGGAACCCGACCTTGCCGGCGGAGCCGGGAAGGGCGACGCGGTAGGCACAGGTGTCGCAGTTCATCCGGATGTCGCCGGCGAGGGCCTCGCGGTACCGCTCCAGCACGAGGTCGGCGAGTTCGTCGCAGTCACCGATCAGCTCCGCGACGCGGACGTCCACGCCGGGATGGGCGTCCGCGAACGCCTTGGACCCGGCGGCGATCTGGTCGGAGATCACTCCCGCGAACAAGAAGTACGGAGCGACGACGACGCGCCCGGCTCCGAGTCGCCTCACCTTGTCGAGCGCGGCGGGGAGGGACGGCTCGGCGAGCGAGATGAACGAGGGTTCCACCCCGGCGTAACCTCGCCCCTCCAGCAGGAGGCGCGCGACCTTGGCGACCTCGGCGTTGGCGTCCGGATCGGTTCCGCCCCGGCCGACGAGGACGACGTGGGTACCGGCCCGGTCCGCCCCGGCGAGGACCTCGTCGATCCGGGTCTCCAGGACGTCGTTCAGCGCCGGGTGCGGCCCGAGCGGACGGCCGTAGGCGAAACGGACCCCCGGGTGACGGACCCGCTCACGGGCGAGGGACGCGGGGATGTCGCCCTTGCTGTGGCCCGCGGCGGCCAGCATGAGCGGGACGGCGACGACGGACCGCCCGGAGCCGGAATCGGTCCCCGCGAGCAGCCGCGACATCGCCTCCCCGACGGTCGGGCGGGCGAGCTCGATCATCCCGCCCTCCACGGCCGGGACGGCGTCCGAGCCCCGCGACCTCACCCTGGCGGCGAGGGCGGTGAACTGGCCGACGCCCTCGAGCTTGCGTGTCCCGTGCCCGACGATCAGAAGGGGTGGGTTCGTCATGTCACTCACCGGGTGTGCTCCTCGTCCCGCTCGTCGGGTGCGCTGTACAGCAAGGCGTTGATCGCCGCCGCGGCGAGCGGTGATCCGCCCTTCGACGACACGTTCGAGATCTGGGGCAGCCCGCTCGCCCTCAGGGCGGCCTTGGACTCGGCGGCGCCGACGAACCCGACGGGCAGCCCGACGACGAGCGCCGGACGCGCGTCGAGGGAGAGCAGTTCGAACAAGGCGGTGGGCGCGTTCCCCACGGCGTAGACGGCTCCGGGGCCCACGCGCCGGGCGACGAGCCGGATCGCGGCCGCCGACCGGGTGATCCCGGCGTCGGCGGCGAGCGCGGCGGCGTCCGGGGAGGCGACCTCGCAGATCACCGGACCGGTCAGGTCCCGCCGCGCCACCCCGGCCGCGACCATCGTCACGTCGGTGACCAGGGGTGCCCCGGCGAGCAGGGCCGCCCGGCCCGCGACGAGGGCGTCCTCGTCGGTGACGACGTCCGTCAGGTAGCCGACGTCGGCGCTCGTGTGGATCAGCCGCTCGACGACGGCCCGCGTCAGCGGGGGCAACGTGGAGGTGTCCACCCGCGAACGCAGGATGCGGAAGGACTCCACCTCGATCGGTGGCACGGTTCTCATCGGGTGATCTCCTGCTTCTCGCGCCAGCGGAACCCCCGGGGCGTCACCATCCGGCCGGCGACGATGCGGGTCTGGGTACTCCCCACGACGACGAGGCTGTACATGTCGACGACGGCGGGGTCGAACCCGGCGAGCGTCGTCAGCGACCAGGTCTCGTCCGGGCGGCTCGCGTTGCGCACCACGCCGACCGGGGTGGACGGCGGCCGGTGCCCGGCGAGCTGTCCGAGGGCGTGTCCGAGCTGCCAGTGCCGTCCGCGGCTGCGGGGGTTGTAGAAGAGGACGACGAAGTCGCCCTCGGCGGCGGCCTGCACCCGTCGCACGATCGTGGGCCAGGGGGTGTGCAGGTCCGACAGGCTGATGTACGCGTGGTCGTTGCCGAGTGGCGCACCGAGGACGGCGGACGCCGCGAGTCCCGCCGTCACGCCGGGGACGCCGAGCACGTCGATGCTGTCGTCCGCCTCCTCGAGCGCGGGGCTGGCCATCGCGTACACGCCGCTGTCCCCGGATCCGACGAGCGCGACCGCGTGCCCGGCCCGCGCCGCGACGACGGCGCTGCGCGCCCGCTGCTCCTCCTGGCCCATGCCGGTGATGAGGATGCGGGTCCCCGGGCGCAGAAGGTCACGGACCTGGTCGACGTACTGGTCGAGCCCGACGACGACGGAACTGGCACGGAGCTGGTCGACGGCAAGCGGGGTGAGCTGGTCCCGGGCGCCCGGCCCGAGCCCGACGAGGGCGAGCCGCCCTCGCGGGGCGAGCCGGGCGACGGCGACCGTCGCCATCGGCGAGGCGTGCTTCGGGACGACGAGATCGCCGTCCAGCGCCGCCGCGGCCTCCGCGACGCTCGGCGTCCCGACGGCGGCGTCGACGACGGCGCTCGGGTTCGGGACGACGACGTCCGCGAGGACCGCCGCGCTCCGGGTGACCAGCGGGATGCCCAGCCGTCCGGCGAGCGCGACGATGCCCGGCTCGTCCGCCTTGACGTCAGCGGTCGCGAGGTGGTGCAGGCTCGCCGGGCTGAGCCCGGCCTCGCGCAGCACACGGTCGAGCAGGCTGGCGACCTCCTCGACGTCCACGCCACGGCTCGCCCCGGCCCCGGCGACGAGGGACGGCGGACGCAGCACGACCGTCGAGGGGTCCTCCTCGACAAGGCGGTCGGTGACGAGGATGCGGTACCGGGGGGTCTCCCCCGCCGCCGGTGTGCCGTCTCCGGGGACCTCGCCGTGCACGTCGATCCGGCCCGCCTCCGGGACCGGCAGGTCGCCGTCGGGCCGGATGACGTTCCCGGGCAGGGCGGGCAGAGGCCAGGTACCGCAGCGGGGATCGAGCTCCAGCCGGACCGGCTCGCCGTCGAGCACCGCGCGCGTGACGGCGGCGAGCGCTCCCTCGACCGGCCAGCCGAGGGTGTCCAGGCCGGGCAGCCCGGCGACGTCGGTCGCCGTCGTGACGACCGGGTCGCCGCCGAGGACGGCCGCGACCCTCGCGGCGAGATCGTTCGCTCCCCCGGCGTGGCCGCCGACGAGCGCGATCGCGTGCCGCCCGGCCTCGTCGCAGACGACGACCGCCGGATCGGTGTGCTTGTCGCGGAGCAGCGGGCCGAGGACACGGACGACGATCCCGGTCGCGGCGAACGCGACGACCGCCTCGTGGCCGGCGAAGGCGCGGCGCAGGCTCTCGGCGACGTTCCCCACGTCGATCAGGCGCGCCGCCGGCCAGGCCTCCTCCAGCCTGCGCGCGGCGCGGCGGCCCGCGGACGTCGTCGCGACCAGCGCGACCGATGTCGGCACGGGCCCGGGGCGGGCGCCGTCCGGGTGCGGCGATCCAGCCAGCGGCGATCCGGCCAGCGGCGATCCGGCCAGCGGCGATCCGGTCACGAGAGCTCCCCGGTGAGGACGACGACGGGGTTGGTTCCGGCGAACCGCAGCGACCCACCGGCGAGGTCGGTCAGCCGGGACGCGGCGAGTTGGGTGCCCGAGACGGTGAACCCGTTCTCGCGCAACGCCTGGACGGCGGGAGCGACACGGTCGATCGCGGCGAGGGTGACGACGACCCGGGAGGGCCGAAGAGCGGCGACGGCGGCCACGGTCCCCGTCCCTCCGCCGCCGACGAACACGGCGTCCGGGAAAGGCAGTCCGCCGAGGGCACCGGGGGCCGCGCCCTCGACGACCCGGACGGCGTGGCCGACGCCGTGCGCGGCGGCGTTCTGGAGCACCTGCGCACACGCCCGCGGGTCGGCGTCCACCGCGACGACAGCGGCCCCGAGGAGAGCGCACTCGATACCGACCGACCCGCTGCCCGCCCCGACGTCCCAGACCAGGCGGCCGAGCCGTGGCCGCAGCCCCGCCAGGGCGACGGCCCGGACCTCCGACTTGGTGATCATCGAGTCGCGGTGGACGTAGGCGGACTCGGGCAGGGCCCACCCGCCTCCGGGCGCCGCGGCGGGCTGGTTGTCGGCGCGCCCTCCGTCCGGCTCGGCGCGCCCTCCGTCCGGCTCGGCGAGGCTGACGACGACGTTGGGGTGACGCCACGCGCAGGTGGCGGCGTCCTTCGCCGGGAGGGGGCCGACGACCCGCTCGTCGCTCTCGCCGAGACGCTCCATCACGACGATCCGCCGGTTCCATCCGAGAAGCCCGCGGGCGAGTTCCGTCGCTCCGGCCGAAGGGGCGGTCAGCACGGCGACGACGGGCATCGCGCGGCAGGTGTTGAGGGCTCGCCGCAGGTCATGGCCGTGCGCGGAGGCGACCACCGCGCCGTCCCAGCTGATCCCGAGGCGCGCGAACGCCGTCGCGACGCTCGACGGCGCCACGAGGACGCTCGGGTCGAACCCCTCCGCCCGCAGCCGCCGGACGATCCCGAAGAACCCCGGGTCGCCGCTGGCGAGCACGACGGCGGGACCGGAGCCCTCGTCGGCGGCGACGGCCCGCAGCCGGTCCAGGGCGTCCGTGAGCGGGCCGATGACGATCCGCTCGCACGAGGGGGGCAGGGCGACGGCGTCCAGGTGACGGGCGCCTCCGGCGACGGCCCCGGCCGACGCGAGGACGGCGAGGGCGGACTCGGGCAAGGGCCCCCCCGACATCCCGATCACGGTGACGCCGGTCATCCGGCGTCACCGGAGGCCGGCGCCGCGCGGAGCTCCCGGCGGGCCGCCGGGTCGGCCTTGCGGTACGTGGTGAAGCGACCGGGGTGGTAGAGGTGCGAGCGCGTGCCGTGCGCGGCCAACGCGGGCCCGACGAGGAACAACGTGTGCTTCCACAGTTTCTCGCGCCGTACCGTCTCTCTCAGTTCGGCGAGGGTGCAGCGCAGGAGTCGCTCGTCGGGCCAGGTCGCCCGATAGGCGATGATCACCGGGGTGTCCTCCGGATAACCCCCGGCGAGCAGTTCCTCCTGGAGCTGCCCGGATCGCGCGGTCGACAGATAGAGCGCCATCGTCGCCCGGTGCCGGGCGAACTCCCGCACGGTCTCGCGCGGCGGCATCGGCGTCTTCCCGCCCTCCAGCCGCGTGAGGATCACCGACTGCGAGACCTCGGGGATCGTCAGTTCCCGCTGCGCCAGTGCCGCGACGGCGCTGTAGGCCGACACCCCCGGCACGATCTCGACGTCGAGCCCCAGCTCGACGCACCGGTCCAGCTGCTCCTGGATCGCCCCGTAGAGGCCCGGGTCGCCCGTGTGGATCCGGGCGACGGTCAGCCCCTCGGCCGCCGCCCGTTCGTAGAGCGGCAGCACGCCCTCCATCGGCAGCAACGCCGAGTCGACGATCTCGGCGTCCGGGCGGGCGTGCCGGAGGACGTCGGGATTCACCAGGCTCGCCGCCCAGACCACGATGTCCGCGGCACCGATCGCCGCGACGGCGCGCAACGTCATCAGGTCGGCGGCGCCGGGACCGGCACCGACGAAGACCACTCTGCCGGACGGGCTGCTCACAGCTTTCCTCCTCGGAGCGCGCGCTTCGGCGGCGCCACCACGGTCGACAGGTACGGCAGCGGTCCGTCGGTCGCGTCGAGCGGACCGATCCACTCGTCGTCCAGACCGAGGGAACGGCCGACGACGGCGTCCCCGGCACGTCCGTGCCGCGCGAGGGCCGCCCGGACGTCGTCCATGTGGCGACCGCCCTTGTAGGTGACGACCGTGCCCGGACCGGCGAGGGCGGCCTCCAGCACCTCCGGGCCGGCGGTGAGCGGCAGCAGGGTCAGCGGCTCCCGCCCTTCGACGAGCACGGTCCCGCTGCGGGCCGCGAGATCCTGCATCGCGGTGATCCCCGGCACCGTGGTGACCTCGACGTCCGGCCGGAGGGCCCGCACCCCCGCCGCGAGGTAATGGAACGTCGAGTAGACGTTTGGGTCACCGATCGTCGCGAACGCGACGAGCTCCGTCCCGGCGTCGAGGTGGCCGACGACGGCACTCGCCGCGTCGTCCCACGCCTTCTCGCTCCGGGCGGTGACGCCGCCGGTGTCGTCCATCGCGAACGGCAGGCGCCTGACCTTCGCGGCGTCGACGTGGGCGAGGACCGTCGCCTCCGCCCGCCCGGGACGGTCCGCCGCTCCGTCGCGGTCGGCTATCCCGTCGCGGTCCGCGACGACGGGGACGACGACGACCCCGGCCTCGCGCAGCACGCGGACGGCCCGGAGCGTCAGCAGTTCCGGATCCCCCGGGCCGACCCCGACGCCGACCAGTCTCTTCCGGGGTGTCATGCGGCGGCCTCCACGAACCGGCGGGCCGCCGACGGGTGTCCGGCCCAGTGGGTGTGCAGATAGGACGCGTGAAGGCCCCGGTCGACGAACCCGTGCCAGGCGCCGTTCCAGCCCCAGGCGGGCGTCGTCCCGTGCCCGGGGTCGGTCGCCGTCTTGTGGAACTCGTGGCCGCGCACGGTCTCACCGGCGTCGCCCACGCAGGACGGCGAGACCGACACCGCCTCGCGGTACCCGAGCGTCAACCGTGACGTCATCCGGGACCGCACCGGCAGGCGTCCGACCATCGGAGCGCCGTCGAGGCTCTCCCCGAGGTAGAGCAGCCCGGCGCACTCGGCGAGCACCGGGCCGTCGAACGCGGCGAGCTCCGCGCGCAGCGCCCGGTTCGACGACAGGGCCTCGGCGTACACCTCGGGGAACCCGCCGCCGATGACGACGCCGCGGGTCCCGGGCGGCAGGGCCGCCGCCCGCAGCGGGTCGAACCCGACGACCCGCGCCCCCGCCGCGACGAGCAGCTCGGGGATCTCGGCGTACCCGAAGGTGAAGGCCGGGCCCGAGGCGACGGCGACGACCGGCTCCGTCGACGTCACCGCGCCGCCGACCTCGGTGCCGGGGTCCCAGGCCCGGACGTCGAGCGGGGCTGCCCGGCGCGCGAGCGCGAGGACGGCGTCGAGGTCGACGCTCCGTTCGACGGCGTCGGCGAGGGCGTCGACGACGGCGAGGGCCCCGGCCGCGTGCTCGGCGACCGGGACAAGGCCGAGGTGGCGGGAGGGCGAGACGAACTCGTCGGCACGGGCGATCGCCCCCAGCACCTCGACGCCGATCTCGGCGAGGGCGGACCGCAGCATCCGTTCGTGCGACGGCGACCCGACCCGGTTGAGGATCACCCCGCCGAGGTGGATCCGCTCGTCGAAGGCGCGAAGACCGAGGACGACGGCCGCCGCCGTCCGCGCCATCGAGCGGGTGTCGAGGACGACGACGACCGGGGCGTCGACGAGGCGGGCGACGTGCGCGGTCGACGCGTACCCCGGCCGGGACGCCATGCCGTCGTAGAGGCCCATCACTCCCTCGATCACGGCGATGTCGGCGGGCCCGCGGTCCCCGGCAGCGCGGTCCCCGGCAGTGCGGTCCCCGGCGCCGTGCAGCAGGAGCGGCGCGACCCTGGAGGATCCGACGAGCCAGGGGTCGAGGTTGCGTCCCGGACGTCCGCAGGCGAGGGCGTGGTACCCGGGGTCGATGTAGTCCGGGCCGACCTTGTGCGGGCTGACGGCGAGTCCGCGCCGGTGCAGGGCCGCGATCAGGCCGGTGGCGACGGTGGTCTTTCCGGTGCCGCTCGCGGGCGCGGCGATCACCAGCCGGGGGAGGTCGACGCTCGTGGCTACCACTCGATGCCCCTCATACCCTTGCGGCCGGTGTCCAGCGGATGCTTGACCTTGGTGACCTCGGCGACGAGGTCGGCGGCGGCCACGAGGCGGGGATCGGCGTCCCGGCCCGTGACGACGACGTGCTGGAGCCCGGGACGCCCCCGGAGGGTCTCCACGACCTCGTCGACATCGACCCAGCCCCACGTCATCGGATAGGTGAACTCGTCGAGGACGTAGAAACCGTGGCGTTCGGCGGCGAGACGGCGCTGGATCTCGCGCCAGCCCTCCCGGGCTGCCCGCGCGTGGTCAGCCTCGGTGCCCGCCTTGCGCGCCCAGGACCAGCCCGCGCCCATCGTGTGCCACTCGACGGGGGCGCCCATGCCCGTCCGGGAGTACGCCTCCCCGAGCGCGGTGAAGGCGGCTTCCTCGCCGACCCGCCACGTGGCGCTCTTGACGAACTGGAAGACCGCGATCGGCATCCCGGCGTTCCAGGCGCGCAGGGCCATCCCGAACGCGGCGGTCGACTTGCCCTTCATCGGGCCGGTGTAGACGGCGAGCAGCGGCTGGTGACGCCGCTGCCGGGTGGTCAGGCCGTCGTCCGGCACTGGCTCACGGGTCATCGGGGGGCTCCCGGCGGGACGAACGGCAGGCCCGAGGGGGCACCCGAGGTGATCAGGGCCTCGAGGGCCGCGGTGTCGAGATGGTCGGCGACGAGGTCACCGAGCGCGTCGAGCCGTGCGGCCCGGACGGCGGCGAGCTCGATGCCCGGCGCGGGGACGAAGTCCCGGCCCGCGACAGCGGCGACCTCCGCGAGGAACGCCCGGCGGAACCCGTCGCTCTCCCACGCGCCGTGCCAGGTCGTCCCCCACACCGCACCGTGCCGGAAGCCGTCGAGGAACGGCTCGGCGCCCGATCCCGGGCGTTTCTCCGCGGTCCCGTGGTGGATCTCGTACGCCGTCGTCACCTTCTCCCCGAAGGCCTCCCCGACCGGGCGTCCGACGGTCTTGCGCTCACGGAACGTCACCGCCACCGGGAGCAGCGAAAGGCCCGCGACGGTCCCGCCGCCGGACTCGACGGCGTCCTCGATGCTCTCGGCGAGCATCTGGTACCCGCCGCAGATCCCGAGGACCGGGCGGCCGGCGGCGGCGCGGGTGACCAGGGCGTCCGCGATACCGGTCGACCGGAGCCACCGGAGGTCCGCGACGGTCGCCCGGCTGCCCGGGAGCACGACGAGATCGGCGTCGAGGACCTCCGACGGGGACACCGTCCACCGCACGTTCACCCCCGGCTCGACCGCGAGGGCCTCGACGTCCGTCGCGTTGCTCGTGCGTGGCAGCCGGACGGCGGCGACCCGCAGCGTGTCCCGTCCGGCGGGCGGTCCGGCGTCGGCGAGGACCGTCTGCTGGCTCAGGGAGTCCTCGACGTCGAACGCGACGCCGTGGGCCCAGGGGAGGACTCCGAAGGTCGGCCGCCCGGTGATCGCGGTCAGCTGGTCGACGCCGGGGGCGAGCAGCCGGGGGTCCCCCCGGAACTTGTTGATGATGAACCCGGCGACCAGGGACTGGTCCCGTTCGCCGAGGAGCGCGAGCGTTCCGAAGAGGCTCGCGAACACGCCGCCGCGGTCGACGTCACCGACGACGACGACGGGCAGGTTCCGGGCGTCGGCGAGACCCATGTTCGCGAGGTCCGTCGCCCGCAGGTTGATCTCGGCCGGGCTGCCCGCTCCTTCGCAGAGGACGACGTCGTAACGGGCCGCGAGCTCGTCGTAGGCGTCGAGCGCGGCGGCCTTCAGCTGTGGGTGCAGCTCGCGGTACCTCAGGGCGGACACCTCGGTCAGCGGGCGGCCCCGCAGGACGACGTGACTGCGCCGGTCGCTGCCGGGCTTGAGCAGGACGGGGTTCATCGCCGTGGTGGGTTCGAGACCGCAGGCGGCGGCCTGGGCTCCCTGCGCCCGGCCGATCTCGCCGCCGTCCGGCGTCACGACGGAGTTGTTGCTCATGTTCATCGCCTTGAACGGCGCGACCGAGACACCCCGGCGGTGCAGCCAGCGGGCGATACCCGCGGTGACGACGCTCTTCCCGGCGTCCGAGCTCGCGCCCGCGACGAGGAGGGAACCTCTCACGGCGGTCAGCCCGCCCCGGGCCCGCCGGATTCGTGCCCGGACAACGGTGGACCGCACGGTGGCGTAGCGAACATGGGGCACTCCTCGGGTGTCCTCGCCCTGAGATGGTTCCGCGACGGCCGAAGTATCCTGGCTCCCGGATCAGCACTCGCCCCGGTCTTCCAGCCGATCACTCGACCGTGACTCGCGAGGGGGTTCGCTCCCCGGTGACAGTGGCGGGACCGCGCCGGATTCTCACCGGACTTCCTTCACTGCCGTCAGCGGGAGCCAACCACAGCGCACTCTGGCAGGTCAAACGCGCGTCACCCGGCTTCGGGCAGGTCGGAGGGTCCCTCGGGCGCACCCGCGAGCGGGGCCCGGCCGACGATCGTCCCGGCCCGGTCCACGGCGATGACGTCGACGGCCACCGGTGCCCCCTCCAGCACGTCGAGCACCGTCCGCCGGGCACGGTCCGCCACCAGATCACCCAGCGGCACCCCGGCCCGACGCGCGAGGTCCAGGGCCTCAAGGGCGGTGTTCGCCCCCGCGAGGCGAGGGGCGAGAGCCGGGTCGCCCGCCAGGGCGGCGAGACGGCCGAGATCGACCCGCGAGCGCGAGGAGTGCAGGTCGAGGTGCCCCTCGGCGAGCTTGGCGAGCTTGGCGAACCCTCCCCCGATCGTCAGACGTGGCACAGGGTGACGGCGCAGGTACTTCAGCAGCGCCCCCGCGAAGTCACCCATGTCGAGCAGGGCACCGTCGGGAAGGTCGTACTCGGCGCGGACCGTCGCCTCCGACGTGCTGCCCGTGCACCCGGCGACGTGGGGATACCCGGCGGCCCGGGCGACGTCCACCCCCCGGCGGATGCTGTCGATCCAGGCCGAGCAGGAGTACGGGACGACGACTCCCGTCGTCCCGAGGACGGACAGCCCGCCGAGGATGCCGAGCCTCGGATTCCAGGTACGGCGGGCGAGCTCGGCGCCCCGTTCGATCGAGATCTCGACGACGACGTCGCCGCTGCCACCGTGCTCGGCGGCGACCCGCCCGACGGCCTCGGTGATCAGGCGTCTCGGGACGGGGTTGATGGCGGGCTCGCCGACGGCGAGGGGCAGCCCCGGTTTCGTGACCGTCCCCACGCCGGGCCCCGCCCGGAAGGTGACGCCGCTGCCGGGCGGGCCGAGGGTGACGGTCGCCCAGATGACGGCGCCGTGGGTGATGTCGGGATCGTCCCCGGCGTCCTTGGTCACCGCGGCGGCGGCCCCGGCGGCCCGGGACGCTCCGGACGCTCCGGACGCTCCGGACGCCGAGAGTCGCTCTCCGGTCAGCGCGAAACTCGGGGTGC
>JAUPKQ010000162.1 GCA_030837345.1 Actinomycetota bacterium
CTCGACGCCGCGCGGCGGGCGGTTCCGCTCGACGCGCGCCGTCCGTACCGCGGGGACGCCGAGGGCGACCTCGCCGCGACCTCCCGGATGACCGCCGTCGCCCGGGAGGTCGCGGAGGCCGCCGGCGATGTCGCGGAGGCCTCGGCGGTGCTCGCCGACACGCGGGCCCTGGCCGGGCGCTGCCTCCTCGACCCCGCGGCCGACCTCGGGATCGGTTCGGTCCACCTGCCGGAGCCCCAGGTCATCGGTCTTCGTCCCGGCCAGGACGCCGACGACGTCCTGCGGCGGCGGTGCGAGGCCGGGATCGCCCGGCGCTACCCCGGCGGGGGCGGGTCGCTGCTGCCGCGGGTCGCGGACCGGCTCGACGACGAGCTCGCGGTGATCGCCCGCCTCGGGTACGCCTCCTACTTCCTCACCGTCGAGCGCGTGTGCTCCCTCATCCGTGACGATCTCGGGGTCCGGGTCGCGGCCAGGGGGTCGGGAGCGGGGAGCCTGGTCAACCACCTCCTCGGCGTCTCCGGCGTCGAGCCGCTCGGCCAGGGCCTGCTGATGGAGCGTTTCCTGTCCCCCCTGCGCGCCCAGCTGCCGGACATCGACCTCGACGTGGAATCGGCCCGGCGCACGGAGGTCTACGAACGTGTCCTCGAACACTTCGGGACGACGCGGGTCGCCTGCGTGTCGATGACGGACACCTACCGGGCCCGTCAGGCGATCCGGGACGCGGGGACCGCCCTCGGCCTCGACCCGGGCGAGATCGGCGCCGTCGCGCGCTCCGTGCCGCACCTTCGGGCGCGGAACCTCCGGCAGGTCTTCCGCGAGCTCCCGGAACTTCGGGCGAGCGGTCTGGACGAGTCGCGGCTCGGCCCGCTCCTCGACCTCGCGGAACGCCTCGACGGGCTGCCCCGGCACGCGGCCCTGCATCCGTGCGGGGTCATCCTGTCGGATGCGGCCCTGCTCGACCGGACACCCGTCGAGTCGAGCGGTCGGGGGTTCCCGATGAGCCAGTTCGACAAGGACGACGTCGAGGACCTCGGTCTGATCAAACTCGACGTCCTGGGGGTCCGCATGCAGTCGGCGATGGCCCACGCCCTCGACGAGATCGCCCGGGTGGACGGTCCGGGCGCCGCCGTGGCCGGCGGGCACCCTCCTGACGCGCCGTACGTCGACCACGCGACCGGACGCCTCGATCTGGACGCCGTCCCGCACGACGACGGGGCGACGTTCGAACTGATCCGCACGACGCAGCTGCTCGGCGTGTTCCAGATCGAGTCGCCGGGGCAGCGCGAGCTCGTCGGCACGTTCGCCCCCGAGACCTTCGACGATCTGGTCATCGACATCTCGCTGTTCCGTCCGGGGCCTGTCGCGTCCGACATGGTCACTCCTTTCCTGCGGGCCCGCCAGGGCTGGACCCTCCCCGAGCGGATCCACCCCGACCTCGTTCCGGTCCTGGCCGACACGTGCGGGGTCGTGGTCTTCCACGAGCAGGTGCTGCGGATCGTCTCGGTGACGACGGGGTGCACCCTGGCCGAGGCGGACGAGGTCCGGCGGGCCCTCGGCTCCGAGCGGGGCCTGCGGGAGGTCGAGGACTGGTTCCGGCAGCTCGCCACGGCACGGGGGTACGACGCCGCGACCGTGTCGAGGATCTGGGACATCCTCGTCGCCTTCGCCTCCTTCGGGTTCTGCAAGGCCCATGCCGCGGCGTTCGCCGTGCCCACCTACCACTCCGCGTGGTTGAAGGCCCACCATCCGGCGGCGTTCCTCGCGGGGGTCCTCACCCACGATCCCGGCATGTACCCCAAGCGCCTGATCCTCGACGACGCCCGGCGCCTCGGCATCACCGTCCTGCCCCTTGACGTCAACGTCTCGGACGGCGTCTACCGGGTGGAGGCGCTGGGTCCTCCCGGCGGTCCTTCCCCCGGGGGCCCGGCGGCTCCGCGGCCCGGCCCGGGCCTGCCGGACGGTCGTGCCTACGGGATCCGTCTCTCCCTCGCCGACGTCAAGGGGATCTCGGACGCCGAGATCGCCCGGATCGCCGACGCCCGGCCCTACCGGTCGCTGACGGACTTCTGGCAGCGGGCCACGGTCTCCCGCCCCGTGGTCGAGCGGCTCGTCACCGTGGGGGCGTTCGACTCGCTGCACGGGTCCGCCGCCCGGTTGCCCCTGTCCCGCCGGGACCGGGTGACCCGTCGCGACCTGCTGCTGCACGTCGCCGAACTCGACAGGTGGCCCGGGTCCCGGGCCAGGCCCGGATCCGGGGGCGGGGTCCGCCCGGTCTCCCGCCCGGGCGGACCGGGCCAGCTCGTCCTGGACGTCGGGGACACCCCCGGACCGGCCCTTTCCCGCGGCCTGCCGGAGATGACCGGCGCCGAGCGGACCCGTACCGAGCTCGACGTCCTCGGTCTGGACGCCAGCCGTCACGTCGTCGACTTCTACGTGCCGTTGCTGGAGGCGCTCGGGGTGACACGGGCGAAGGAGGTGATCGAGCGGCGATCCCGGTCCGAGCTGCTCGTCGCGGGGGCGAAGGTCGCGATCCAGACCCCTCCGGTCAGGTCCGGCCGGCGCGTGCTCTTCCTCACGCTCGACGACGCGACCGGTCCCGTCAACGCCACGTTCTTCGAGGACGTCCAGGGTTCCTGCGCCGTGACGGTCCACCGGTCCTGGTTGCTCGTGGTGAGAGGGGTCCTGCGGCGGACCGGCCCGCGCGGGGTCTCCCTGCGGGCGACCGGCGCCTGGGACCTCACCTCCCTGTGGGATCTCTGGACCGCCGAGGGGACGGACGCCGTCCGCGCGTTCCTGGCCTCCCGGCCGGTCCCCGTCCCGACGTCCCCGGGCACCACGACGTCCCCGGGCACCACGACGTCCGACGGCGGCCTGGGGAACCTCCGCCGGGCCCTCGTCCACGTGAGCGGGTACCAGCAGGGCGAGCCCGGCCGCCGCGAACGGTCCGTGTGCCCGAGAACCGGATACTCCACCCGATGACCCGATTGGGGCTGAGGCCGGGACCGGGACCGGGACCGAGGTGCGGCGCCGTCCACACGGCTACGAGACCCCAAGGAACCGATCATCTAGGCTGGAGGGAACAACCCGTTCCCGTCCAGGGAGAACACCCGTGCCCGATGAGATGCTCCGGTCCCGCCGGTGGTCGCTGCGAGCCGATCCTCGGATGGCGGTTCGCACCGCCCTTCTGTGGGAGACCCTCGAACAGGTCATCAGTGAGCGGGTGGCCGTCAGTGGACGTGAGGTCCTCCACGTCGTCGACGTCGGCGGAGGCACGGGCGGGTTCGCCGTCCCGATCGCCCGCCTGGGACATCGTGTGGTCGTCGTCGACCCCAGCCCCGACGCTTTGGCGGCCCTTCAGCGGCGCGCCGCTGACGCCGACGTGTCCAGCCTGGTCACGGCCATCCAGGGGGATGCCGGGGCGCTCACCTCGGCGGTCGGGAGCGGAACGGCCGACCTCGTGCTCTGCCACGGCGTCCTCGAGCACGTCGACGACCCGCGACCGGCGGCGGAGGACGTTCTCACGGTGTTGCGCCCGGGAGGCCTGGTCAGCGTTCTCGTCGCCCAGCGGCTGGGCGCCCTGTTCGCCCGGGCGCTGTCGGGGCGCTTCGCGGAGGCCCGTCGCCTGCTCGACGACCCGGACGGCCGGGGCAGCGACCACGACCCGCTGCCGCGCCGTTTCGACGAGGCCAGCGTCCGCGACCTCTTCTCCGGGCTGCCCGGGCACGACGTCTCGGTCCGGGTGGTGCACGGGGTCCGGCTCTTCACCGATCTCCTGCCCGGTGCCCTGGTCGACGGCGACCCCGAGGCCGCCCAGGCCCTGCTCGATCTGGAGCGGGCCGCCAGCAGGCTCGACCGGGCGGCTCTCACCGCCGTCGCGGCCCAGTTGCACGTCGTCCTGGAGCTGCTCGCCTGAGGTGACGGCGTGAGCCGGCGGACGCCCGGGAAGCGGAACCCTCCCGGCGGGAGGGACCGCCCGGAGAGTTTCCGGTCCCGGGCCGCCGCGGACGACACCGGATGCACCCTCCTCCACGTCGACATGGACGCCTTCTACGCCTCCGTCGAGCTGATCGACCGTCCGGAGCTCCACGGGCTGCCGGTGATCGTGGGAGGTGGCGGCCGGTCGGTGGTCCTGTCCGCCACGTACGAGGCCCGGCGGCTCGGGATCCACGCCGCGATGCCGATGGGCCGTGCCCGGTGGCTCTGTCCGCAGGCCGCGGTGATCGCGCCGGACCACCGTCGGTACGCCGAGGTCTCCCACGGCGTCATGGAGATCTTCCGTTCCGTCACGCCGCTCGTCGAACCCCTCAGCCTCGACGAGGCCTTTCTCGACGTCGCGGGAGCGATCCGGCGGCTCGGGTCCCCGGCGACGATCGGACAGATGATCAGACGCCGCGTCGCCGCCGAGCTGAGGATCCCCTGCTCCGTGGGCGTCGCCGCCACGAAGTTCACCGCGAAACTCGCCTCCGGGCTGGCCAAGCCGGACGGGCTGCTCGTCGTTCCCCGTGACGAGACCGTCGCTTTCCTCCACCGGCTGCCCGTCGGGGAGCTGTGGGGAGTGGGGGAGAAGACGGAGGAGACCCTGCGGCGACTCGGCCTGCGGACCGTCTCGGACCTCGCCCACACCCCGGTGGAGACCCTCCGCCGCGCGCTGGGCGACACGATCGGTCCGAACCTGCACGATCTGTCCTGGGGCAGGGATCCGCGACCGGTGGTTCCCGAACGGGTGGAGAAGAGCGTCGGTGCCGAGGAGACCTTCGCCCGGGACGTCGATGACCCCGGGACCGTGCGGCGGGAGCTCCTGCGTCTTGCGGGACGGGTGGCGGCGAGACTGCGTGCCGCCGACCTGGTCGGCCGGACGATCACCGTCAAGATCAGATTCGCGGACTTCAGGACGATCACCCGTTCGCGCACCCGCACCGAGCACACCGACACCGCGCACGACATCTACGCGGTGGCCCTGGATCTCTACGAGGCTCTCCGTCTCGACCGGGCCCGGGTCCGTCTCGTCGGAGTCCGCGTCGAGGGGCTCGCCGACGCGGCGACGGGCCACCGGCAACCAGCCCTGGACGAGAGACCTCAAGGGTGGCGGGAGGCCGAGCAGGCGATGGACCGGGTGAGCGAGCGGTTCGGGCCCGGCGTCGTCCGGCCCGCCGTCCTGATTCGCGCCCCGGACGAGGAGAACCCCCCGGACGGGGACACTCCGGACGGGGAGAACGTCAGGGGCTGAGGGGGCGCCCGGGATGTCGCCGGGCCCGGCACGGCGAAGGTATCGGGACGTAATCCCTGATCCAGGGGCAATTCCACTCACTCAGAGTGGGGGTATCTCAGGCCGCGGGGCCCATCGGCCGAGATTGGGGGCGACCGGGTTTCGCACCGGGCGGCCCGGACCTATTCTGTAACCACAGTTTGCCCGCACCAGGAGGTCGTCGTGCCGCTCTCCGACAACGAGCAGCGCCTGCTCGAGCAGATGGAGCGCGCGCTCTACGCCGAAGACCCGAAATTCGCCTCCACCATGCGAGGTGCTGCTCGTCGTTCCGGTTCAACCCATCGGTTGATGATCGGGATCGGTGGTTTGATCGTCGGGCTGGTCCTTCTGATCGTCGGGGTGGCCCAGCAGATGGTCCCCGTCGGGGTCGTCGGCTTCGTGTGCATGCTGGCCGGTACCGCGTACGCGGTCTCCGGTCATCGCAAGAACGGTCCGGCCGGGGTCGTCCAGGGGAACGGCACGATCCGCCAGATCCCCAAACGGCGTAGCGGTACCTTCATGCAACGTCTTGAACGACGCTGGGATCGTCGGCGCGACGAGCCCTGAGCACTCTCTCACCGATCACCGATCACCGAGCCCCACGGCTGTTGTCCCTGCCTCGGGGATGGCGGCCGTGCCGTGTCGGGAACGGTCAGCGTGTCGGGAACGGTCAGCGTCGTTCTGCCCGCTCGGCCCGCCGCCGGATCGAGGACGAGACCGTCCCGACACGCTGACCGGCCCGTCCCGCGGCCAGGTCGGCGCGGCGCACGGCGCCGGTGAGCGACCGCCAGCCGGAGAGCGGTAGCCAGCGGGCCCGCCGCCGGGTCCACGCCGGGACCGAGGCCGAGCGGGTGACTCCTCCCATGACCAGGTCGACGTCCGACCGCAGCTCGGGCCCGGAGCGGCCCTGCTCCCCGGGCGGGGCGTACCACGCCTCCTCGACGTCGGCGACGAGGCGGCCGAGGGCCACGCGCTCGCTCCCTGAAAGGTCGTGGTCGCCGGACAACCGCGTCTGGAGCGCCCGTGGCGTCCATGAGGAGGCCCATCCGACGCCGAGATCCTCCAGGCGCTCGCGCAGGTCGTTCCAGGCGGCCTCGACCCGGCGGGGCCCGGAGGGGTCCCGGCCCGCCCGGCTCCAGCGCCGTGCCCGGACGAGCCGGGTCAGTGTGAACGGGGTCGCGGCGAGCAGCACCAGGAGAGCGATCACGCCGAGGACCTTCCACGGGACGCCGCCCCAGACGTCGCGACGAACCGGAGGTTCCTCCTGCCGGGGTGCCGCGCCCTTGGCGGGGGACTCCTCGGGGACGGCGGACGTCATCGTGGCGGTCGCGGTGGCGGTGGCGGTCGCGGACGGTTCTGGTGCCTCTTCCTTGCTCCGGGGGACCGACCACTCGGGGGCGGCCCCCGAGCGCGCGGACGGCGTGGGCTCGAAACGGACCCAGCCGACGCCGTCGAAGTACAGCTCGGGCCAGGCGTGGGCGTCCTTGACGCTGATCTCCCAGGTGCCGTCGGACCGTTTCGTGCCGGGAAGGAAACCGACCCCGACGCGGGAGGGGATCCCGAGGGTCCGGGCCATCACCGCCATCGTCGAGGCGAACTGGACGCAGTACCCCCGCCTGGTGCGGAGGAAGGCGAGGATGGCGTCCTGGCTGCTCGCCTCCTTGCCCGCGGGGGACTGGACGTTCTCGCTGTAGACGAATTTCCCGCCGGTGCGGAACCACTGTTGCAGGGCGATCGCGCGGTCGTAGTCGCCGCCGTTCCCGGCGACGGCCCGTGCCCGGGCGCCGATCTCCCGGGGGGTGTTCGGCGGGAGCTTTCCGTAGAGATCGACCACTTCACCCGGCGCCGGAGGCGCGTCCTTCAACTGCTGGACGGTGGGGTGGACCGCGAGGTGATCGACGCTGTAGCTCAGGTCGCGGGTGCGGATGTGGTCGCCGACGACGTTGAGGGTGCGGTCGTCGAACAGCCATGGCCCCTCGATGGACACCTTGGTCGCCGGGTAGGGGAGCGGCAGGTACGTCTGGTTGAGGGCGAGTGTGACGATCTCGGTGCGGAGCGGTTCCCGCTCGATCGCGTCGCCGAGACCGGGGGGCGGGGGCAAACCGTTCTGCACCCGGTTGCTCCGGGAGATCTTTCCCTTGCTCGGCTCCCACTTGGTGCCGTCGAAGGCGTCGTCACTGACGATGCGCAGGGGCTCGGGCGCGTCGAGGGGCGTCCGGTACCGGATCACCACCGCGTCGTCGCGCTGCTTGAGGTCCTCGCCGATGCGCAGGATCGGGTTGATCACGGTGATGCTGCCGCCCGGTCCCTTCCCCGCGACCTCGCCCTCCCCTCCGAGGAGGCGCTCGCCCAGCCCGGGGACGGCGGCCGGGATGAGGACGGCCGCGATCAAGCAGCCGATGGTCAGGCGCCGGGCGCCCGCGAAAGGAGTGCCGAGACCCGTGCCGCCCGAGGTCCGGTCGGCGACGAGGACATGACCCCACGACCGGACCCGGCCCGAGGCCTCCGAACCGACGAGCAGGAGATAGCCGACGGCGGCGAGGACGAACCACACCCAGGACAGTCCCTCGGGCAGGACGGCGGCCGGCACGCAGTAGACGGCGAGCAGCGGGAGTCCTCCGACGGCCGGTCTGCGCAACGACACGGCGATCACGTCGACGAGGAGCCCGATCAGGGCCATGCCGACGGTGACGACGAGCAGGACCCCGGGTCCCGCCGGAACGGGGGGGACCTCCTTGCGGGACACCGACAGCCCTGCCTCGGCCAGGCCGGCGAAGGTGGTCCACACCGCCGGGCCGGGAAGGACCCCACCGAGCGCCGCCTGGCGGGCGAACAGCTGGGTGAGGGCGAGGACGGCGGCGGCGATCTGGAGGAGCACCACCGCCGGCCACCAGCGCAGCCAGCGTCTGGCGACCAGGCCGACGGCCCCGAGGGTGACGATCGGCACGGCGACCCACACGGTCCAGCGGACACCCTCCAGCAGCGGGACGAGGGTGAGCGAGACCAGGCAGGTCGCGAGGGCCGAGATGAGGGTGAGGCGGCGGTCCGTCGTGTTCACCGGGTGCCTCCTCCCCCCGCGGGAACCGGGGTCCCTCCCCCGGGGGGCGGCCCGGCCGGGGAGGTGAAGGAGATCTGCCCGCCGCGCCGTGACCGAAGGGCCCTCGCCCAGGCGTCAGCGGGAGTCTCGCCGGGAGAGCACTCCGCGACGGACCACCCTCCGGAGGCCAGCACGGTGGCGGCGTGCGTGCGTTCGTCGTCCAGCTCGGTCCGGCGGAGGCCGGGCAGAGACTCCCAGCTGGTGGTCCGCAACAGCAGCGCGACGCCCCGGGCGCCGCGACGGCCGAGCCTGGCCAGGGAGGTCGCGACACCCGTGTCGATCTCACCCAGCACGGCGACGACGAGGCCGTCGCCTCCCGTGCGGGCGAGGGCGTCCACGGCGCCGGGGAGGTTCCGGGCTCCGCCCGCCTCGATCAGCGCGCACCGGTCGAGGAGCTGCCCGCCGCCGTCCGCCTGGTGCGGTGCGGTCCAGCCGTCCGGGCGGTCGTCGACCAGCAGGCGGACGCCGTACCGCTGTCCGGCGAGCGCGACCGCGACCGAGGCCGCCGCGCTCACCGCCCACTCGAAGCTCGACGCCGGGCCCTCGCCACGGTGACCTTCGACCCGGGTGTCGAGCAGGATCGTCGCCCGCATCTGCCGGGGTTGTTCGTCCCGGCGGACCATGAGCTCACCCCGCTTGGCCGTCGACCGCCAGTGGACCCGCCGCAGGTCGTCGCCGTGGCGGTACTCGCGGGTCGCGATGTCGTCCTCGCCGCTCGCCGCGGCGTTGCGCGCCTGGGACTCGCCGGTCCCCGCCCACAGCCCACCGGCGTCCACCGGGCCCAGGGGCCAGATCCGCGGGACGACGACGAGGGGATCGGTCCCCGTGAAGGATCGGGTGACCTCGCACATGCCGAACGGGTCGGCGATCCGGAGCCGCAAGGGGCCGATCGGGTAGCGCCCCCGCACCGGGGAGGTGACCGAGTAGGTCACGGCCGCGCGCTGCCCGGCCGGGAGGCGCGCCAGGACGAAGCGGGGCGGGGCGCCGAGCGTGTAGGGGAGGTGGTCCTCGGCGAGCAGGACCTGGGTCCGCAGATGGGTGACGTTCTTCAGCTCCAGCCGGAC
The DNA here is from genome assembly GCA_030837345.1 of Actinomycetota bacterium. Classification (GTDB taxonomy): domain Bacteria; phylum Actinomycetota; class Actinomycetes; order Actinomycetales; family Kineosporiaceae; genus JAUPKQ01. The sequence goes on from JAUPKQ010000162.1 coordinate 9,407, forward strand.
CCTCGCCGCCGTTCCGGCCACCACCCGGGGAGGGTCGACCGTGCGGGTCAGGGCGATCTGGAACCGGGACCGGGCCAGGACCGCCGCACAGCCGAACGGCAGGGCCAGGAGGAGGACGGCGATCCGCAGCAGGTCACGCTGCCCGAGCACGAGGGCGCACAGCGCGGCGGCCGCGCCGGCGGCGGCGAAGGAACGGCCCCGCGTGGTCAGACCGGACAGGCCGAGCCTGACCCACGTCAACCGGTCACGCCACCGCATCGGCGATCCCACTAGGTCAGACTCCCCCGCGGGCCCGCGCCACGGGGACCGTGGCGAGGATTCCGTGGAGGACGTCCTCCGGGCTGCGGCGCGCCAGCATGGCGTCCGGGGTGGGCAGCAGCCGGTGGGCGAGCACGGGCACCACCAAGGCCTGGACGTCGTCCGGGAGGACATGGGGACGGCCCTGCATCGCCGCCCGGGCCTTCGCGGCCCGCAGCAGGTGCAGCGCCGAGCGGGGCGAGGCCCCGAGCCGCAGGTCGCCGGTGGCGCGGGTGGCCCGGACCAGGGACACGACGTACTCCTTGACGGCGTCGGCCGCGTAGACGCCCCGGGTGATCCCGATCAGCTGCCGGATGGTCTCGGGGTCGGCGACGGGGGCGAGCGACGCCAGGGGATCGACGGCACCGTGGCGGTCGAGCATCTCCAGCTCGGCGTCGGCGGAGGGATACCCCATCGACACCCTCGCCATGAAGCGGTCCCGTTGGGCCTCCGGGAGGGGGTAGGTGCCCTCCATCTCGATCGGGTTCTGGGTGGCGACGACGATGAAGGGCGGCGGCAGGCGGTACGTGACGCCGTCGACGGTGACCTGCCGTTCCTCCATGCACTCGAGCAGGGCGGACTGCGTCTTCGGGCTCGCCCTGTTGATCTCGTCGCCGACGACGACGTTCGAGAAGATCGCACCCGGTTTGAACTCGAAGTCCGCTCGCTCCTGGTGGTAGATGCTCACCCCGGTGATGTCGCTCGGCAGCAGGTCCGGGGTGAACTGGATGCGGCGGACCGAGCAGCCGATCGAGGCCGCGAGGGCCTTCGCCAGCATGGTCTTGCCGACGCCGGGGACGTCCTCGAGCAGGAGGTGTCCCTCGGCGAGCAGGACGGTGACGGCGAGACGGACGACATCCGGTTTGCCGTCGATGACGGTCTCGACGGCGCCGCTGATCGACGCCGCGGTGTGGACGAGGGCCTCGATGCCGTGCACGTGCGTCGCGGTCACACCGTCTCCTTCGTTCCCGGGAGTCTCCCGGCGTTTCCTCGGGCCAGTCTGACAGCCGCACGGCTGAGAAGGGCCCCGCTGTCCTTACGTCCATGCTCTCCCGCCGACGGCGAAAACGCCCAGGGGAGGACCTCTCGTCCGGCAGCGTCGTACGGCAGGTCGTCCCGCCGGTCATCCTGCCCGGGAGGGAGCGGGATTCCCGGCCCCCGCCCGGGGGACACCCGGCGGCGGGGCGGAGGGTATTCCCTCCGCCCCCCACAACCCTCCCCCGGGGTACGGAGTCACTCTCCACTCTCCTCCACCGTGCCGCAGCGGAGGTCATTTGACGTCGATTTCGGGGTTTTTGGGAGCGCTTACATCCTTCTCTTTACACTCTCTTCAGGTAAACGCGACACGGAAGTCCTACGGGGGGCGCGCCGGGGGAGCTCTGTGCCACCACCGCCTCTGACCTGCGACAACGCGATCCACTTCTGACCCAGGGGGGGTATTTCGCCGTTGACCGTGGGGGGAAGTGGAGTAGAGTGGAGCGCCCGGGGGATGGTGGTGTCGAGAGTGGTAATGCGATAGCTCTCGGCCCGGACTTCGGGGTGAGGGGAGGTTGCTGAGGGTGTTTCTCGGCACCTACACCCCTCGGCTGGACGACAAGGGACGGTTGATCGTTCCCGCTAAGTTCCGGGAGCAGCTCGAGGCAGGAGTGGTCGTGACAAGGGGGCAGGAGCGTTGTCTGTACGTGTTCCCGCTCGCCGAGTTCGAGCGCCTGACCGACCAGTTGCGCCAGGCGCCCGTGACGAGCAAGCAGGCGCGTGACTACCTGCGCGTGTTCCTCTCGGGAGCGAGCGACGAGTCCGTCGACAAGCAGGGCCGGGTGACCATTCCGCCCGCTCTGCGCACCTACGCGGGTCTTGACCGTGATGTCGCCGTCATCGGCGCCGGCCAGCGCGTGGAGATCTGGGACGCCGGTGCCTGGGAGGTCTACCTCACCGAGCAGGAGCAGGTGTTCGCGGAACAGGCGGAGGAGGTGGTCCCCGGTCTGTTCTGACGGTCCGACGGGTCACCCGTCAGTCATCGCCGCGAGACGTTCTCGTGCCTGAGGGCACACGAACGGGTCTCGCGGGACGCAGCTTCACGAACAACCGCCGTCGGCGGTGAGGTCTCCAGCCGCTCGAAGCGTCCTGACATCCCTTCCCCGGCGTCAGGCCGCAACCGAGACGTCCGTCCTGACGCCACTTCCCCGGCGGCAGGCCGGAGATAGTTCGGCCCGCGTCCGGCCCGTCCGGCGGGTCGGGGAGCGGATGGAGACCTGATCGCCGACGGCACCGTACCGGAGCAAGGTCGGATCGGGCCAGGGTCGAGAGGGTCGAAATGGGAACCGTCGGGGAGCCGTGGGCCCGGCACATACCGGTTCTGCGGGACCGGTGCGTGACGTTGCTCGCACCAGCCCTCGGCGACGACGGTGCCGTCGTCGTCGACGGGACCCTCGGGATGGGCGGCCACGCCGAGGCGCTGCTCGAAGCCTGCCCTCGCGCCGAACTGGTCGGGATCGACCGTGACCCCGCGGCCCTCGAACTCGCCGGACGGCGCCTCGCCCGCTTCGGGGGACGTGTCCACCTCGTGCACGCCGTCCACGACGACCTGCCCCGCGTGCTCGCCGACCTCCAGCTGTCCGGGGTCCAGGGGATCCTTCTCGACCTCGGGGTGTCCTCCCTCCAGCTGGACGAGCCCGGCCGCGGATTCGCCTACGCCGTCGACGCACCCCTGGACATGCGGATGGACCCGGGCGCCGGCGTGACGGCGGCGGAGATCCTCAACACCTACGGCGTCCGTGAGCTCACCCGCGTCCTGCGCGAGTACGGGGAGGAGCGGTTCGCCCGCCGTATCGCCGAGGCGGTCGTGCGGGAGCGGGACGCCCATCCGTTCACGACGAGCGCCAGGCTCGTCGACCTGGTGCGGGCCTGCATCCCGGCACCGGCCCGCCGCACCGGCGGCAATCCGGCCAAGCGCACCTTCCAGGCGCTGCGCATCGAGGTCAACGGGGAACTGGCGACGCTCGAACGGGTCGTGCCGGCCGCCGTCGACGCCCTGACCGTCGGGGGACGGGTCGCCGTCCTCGCCTACCACTCGCTGGAGGACCGGATCGTCAAGCGCGTCCTCACCGCGGGGGCTCTGAGCACCACCCCGCCGGATCTGCCGGTCGAGCTGCCCGGACACGCCCCGTTCCTGCGCCTGCTGACCCGGGGGGCGGAGACGGCGGCGGAACCGGAGATCGGGGAGAACCCCCGCGCGGCCTCCGTCCGCCTGCGTGCCGCCGAGCGGGTCCGCGCCGACGGGGAGAGCAACCGGGGGAACCGCCGGGAGAGCACGCCTACGACCAGCCGTTCGCGCAGGAGAGGGGATGCCGCGTGACCCAGTCCGCCGCCGTCCGTGCAGCCCGTCCGCCCGCTCCCCGGCCCGGCCGGTCGACCTCCCGGGGCCCGGCGCCACAGCTGCGGGTGGTGACGGCCCCCGTCGCGGCCAGGTCGCAGGCCGGGTTGGCGGTCGGGTGCCTCGGGCTGCTGGCGGTCGGCCTGGTGGCGCTCCTGCTGCTCAATCTCGACCTGGAACAGGGCGCCTTCGTCCGGAAGAAGCAGCAGCTGGACATCGAGCAGCTCCAGGAACGGCGGCAGGCGCTCGCCGAGGAGATCGTCGCTCTCGAAGCGCCCCAGTCCCTCGCCCGCAGGGCGGCGGAGCTGGGCATGGTGGAGGCTCCCAACGCGGCCTTCGTCCGAGCCAGGGACGGCCGGGTTCTCGGGGTTCCATCACCTGGTGTAGCATCGAAGTCACTTAACGTGACATCATCTGGGGTCCCGGCATCCGGTCGGGGGACCAGCGCGGGCCCGGCGGTGAGCTCCGCCCCCCAGGGGACGGCCGTAGGGACGGCGAAGGTGTCGCCGAAGGTCACCGGGGCCGGCACGGTCCGGGCGACGACCACGGCGACGCCCGGCGCGCCGACCGGGCAGAGGGCGGCCGCGAGACCCCCACAGGGGAAACCGGCCCAGGGCGGGACGGGACACGCCACGAACGGGGCGACCGTCCCGAAGGTGACAAAGAGGTCTACGGTGACGGCCACCACGGCACCGTGACCGACGCCGTCCGACGCCCTGACCGCGACACCGTGACGGGGGACGCCTGTTGACCACTCCGCGCAGGGGTACGGCCACCCGGGCGACGCCCCGGCCCGTCAAGAAGGCCCAGCCCGTCAAGAAGGCCCAGCCCGCTCAGCAGGGACGGCCCGTCAAGAAGGCGGCCTCCCCCCGGCAGGGCAGGCCGACCCGGCAGGGCAGGCCGACCCGGCAGAGCAGGCCGACCCGGCAGGTCCGGGAGGTCCGGCGGCCCGCTCCTCCGCACCGGAGGCTCCGTTTCGCCCTGATGGTCCTGCTCTTCGTCCTCACCCTCTTCGGGGGGCGCCTGGTGCAGGTCCAGGGGCTGGACGGTCCGACGACGGCCCGCCAGGCGCTCAAGAAGCGCTCGGCGACGGTGCCGCTGTCCGCCCACCGCGGGGACGTCACCGACGCCTCGGGCGAGGTGCTCGCCACCTCGGTCGACCGGAGGGACATTCTCGTCGACCAGACCCTTGTCCCCACGTACGTCCGGGTCCAGAACGGGACCCGGACGGTCGTCGGAGTACGGGGTGCCGCCGAGGACCTGTCCAAGATCCTTCACGTCCCGGCCCGTGAGCTCGTGACGAGGCTGACCGGGACGTCGCGTGGCGCCCTCCTGGCGAAGGGTGTCACTCCGGAGGTGGCGAGGGTCGTCCGGAAGTCCCCGGTGCCCGGTATCGGGCTGGCGGAGGCCAGCCGCCGTGACTACCCGGGCGGGACGACCGCCGCGAACCTCCTCGGTTTCATGTCGTCGTCCGGACAGGCCTTCGGCGGGGTCGAGAGTGCGTACAACACGACCCTGGCGGGGCGTCCCGGCACCTTGACGTACGAGCGGGGACGGGACGGCACCCGGATCCCGACCGGGCTGACCCAGGAGGCCGAGCCCAAGCCGGGGGGCACGCTCCGTCTCACGATCGACCGGGACCTCCAGTGGAGGACCCAGGAGATGCTCCAGGCGCAGGTGACGGCGACCGAGGCGGCCTCCGGCGATGTTGTGATCATGGATGCGAAGACCTTCGACGTCCTGGCGCTCGCGACGGTCCCGACCTTCGACCCGAACCGGCCCGGCGACGATGCCGCGGTCCAGCGGAACCGTCCGCTCCAGGACGTCTTCGAACCGGGTTCGACCTCCAAGGTGGTCACCCTCGCCGCGGCGCTGGAGGAAGGGGTGGTCACCCCCGAGACGAAGGTGACCGTGCCGAACCGCCTGCCGCGGGGCGGAACGGAGTTCCGGGACTCGGAGGACCACGGGACCGAACGGCTCACCGTCGCCGGGGTGATGGCCCAGTCGAGCAACATCGGCACGATCCTCGCCGGGGAGAAGGTCTCCCCCGAGCGCATCCACCGTTACCTGCGGGGGTTCGGGTTCGGGGAGCGGACGGGGGTCGGACTGCCCGAGGCGAGCGGCGAACTCGCCCCTCCGGGGGAGTGGAGCTCCTCGCAGCGGTACACCGTGCTGTTCGGGCAGGGGGTCTCGATGACCACGCTCCAGGCGGCGGGCGTCTTCGCGACCCTCGCCAACGACGGGGTCCGGCTCCGGCCGCGCCTGATCGCGGGGGTGACGGGGGCGGACGGCGTGTTCCGGCCGTCCGAGGCGTCCCCGCGGACCCAGGTGGTCAGTGCCCGGACCGCCGGCCAGCTACGGTTGATGATGGAGAACGTCGTCGGCGACCACGGGACGGCCGCCAAGGCCGCGGTCCCGGGATTCCGGGTCGCCGGGAAGACGGGCACCGCCTCGGCCTACGACCCCGCGTGCGGGTGCTACCGGGGGTACGTCGCGAGTTTCGTCGGCATGGCGCCCGCCGACGCCCCGGAGGTCGTCATCGCCGTCATCATCCGTCAACCGAAGAAGGGACACTACGGCGGAGAGGTCGCCGCGCCGCTGTTCCGCCAGCTCATGACCTACACGTTGCTCCAGCGGAAGGTGCCCCCCACGGGGACGAAGGCACCTGAGATCCCGCTGACCTGGCGGACTGGGTAGCCTCACGCCGTGCCGATTCCCGGTGGACCACGCCCCGTCTCCCCCCCGCCCCGGACCCTCACCGAGGCCGCGGCGCACCTTCGCCACCCCCTGTCCGGGGCGTCCGTCCGGGTGAGCGGGGTGACTCTCAGCTCCCGGACCGTGCGCCCCGGGGACCTGTACGCGGCCCTGCCCGGCGCCCGCGTCCACGGAGCCCGCTTCGCCGCCCAGGCGGCGGACGCCGGTGCCGTCGCCGTCCTGACCGATCCGGCGGGGCGGGAGATCCTCTCCGCCGCCGGGGTCCTGCTCCCGTGCGTCGTCGTCCCCGAGCCCCGGGCGGTCCTCGGCGGCCTGGCGGCCTGGCTGTACGGCGACCCGGGGAAGAGCCTCTCGACGTACGGGGTCACCGGCACCAACGGCAAGACCACCACGACCTTCCTGATCGACTCCGCGCTGCGGGCGCTCGGGCGGACCACCGGCCTGATCGGGACGATCGAGATCCGGGTCGCGGGCGAACGGGTGACGAGCACCGGCACGACGCCGGAGGCGCCGGACCTTCACGCCCTGCTCGCCGTGATGGTCGAGCGCGGCGTGGAGGCGTGCTCGATGGAGATCTCCAGCCACGCCCTCGTCCAGCACCGGACCGACGGACTGGTCGTCGACGTCGCCGGGTTCACCAATCTCTCCCAGGACCACCTCGACTACCACGGGACCCTCAAGGAGTACTTCGCCGCGAAGGCCCTGCTGTTCACCCCCGCGCACGCGGCCCGCGGCGTCGTCTGCGTCGACGACGACTGGGGCCTTCGCCTGCTCGACCGTGCCGAGATACCGGTCGTCTCGGTGCGGACCCGTCCGAGGAGGCCCGGCGAGCCCCCGGCCGACTGGCAGGTGACCGCCGTCCGCCCGCGCGGCGACGGCCGGACCGCCGTCGTCGTCGACTCACCGGCCGGGTCGCTGGCGTTGACCAGCCCGCTGCCCGGTGACTTCAACGTCGCCAACACGCTCGTGGCGGTCGCGATGCTCGTCGAGTCGGGGATCGACGCCGAACAGGCGGGGCTCGCGCTCGCCGCGGCGTCCGTCGTCCCGGGCCGGATGGAACCGGTCGCGGGAACCGGGACGGCGGGTGAACCGCTCGTCATCGTCGACTACGCCCACACCCCCGACGCGGTGGCCGCCGCCCTGCGCGCCCTCGCCGGGCAGGGACACCCGCTCGTGGTCGTCCTCGGGGCCGGTGGGGACCGGGACGCCGACAAGCGCCCCCTGATGGGTGCCGCGGCCGCCGAGGCGGCGGACGTCGTCCTGGTCACCGACGACAACCCGCGTTCCGAGGATCCCGCCGCCATTCGCGCGGCGGTCGTCGAGGGAGCGCAGCGGGCCGCGAAGGACTCCGGCGCCGAGGTCCTGGAGATCCCCGAACGCCGGGACGCCATCATCGAGGGGGTCCACCAGGCGTGGGGCGGCGTGCTGCTCCTCGCCGGCAAGGGTCACGAACAGGGCCAGGAGATCGCGGGGCACGTCAGCTCCTTCGACGACCGGGTGGTGGCACGCGAGGTGCTCGAGACCGTCGCCCGGGCCCATGACGAGACGTCCTTCGAGAACCACCCCCGACAGTCTGAGAAGGAGAGCCTTTCGTGATCGTCTGGACCCTGGCCGGGATGGCCTCCGCGACCGGCGCGGCGGACGTCGCGCCGCGGCTGCCCGGGGAGCACCACGCGGACGCCGGGACCCCCAGGAGTCCCGGGACGCGCGGGGCTCTCCGGAACGGGGCGCCGGCGTGAAGACGGTCCTCATCGCGGCGGCGGTCTCGCTCGTCGTGTCGCTGTTCGGAACACCGCTGTTCATCAAGTTCCTCGTCCGCCGCAAGTACGGCCAGTTCATCCGCGACGACGGCCCGACCTCCCACCACACCAAGCGCGGGACACCGACGATGGGAGGCGCCGTGATCATCGCGGCGGCCCTGGTCGGGTACGCGGTCGCCCACCTCGCCACGCTGTGGACGCCGACGATGTCGGGGATCCTCGTGCTGTTCCTGATGACGGGGCTCGGTTTCGTCGGGTGGCTCGACGACTACATCAAGATCAGCAGGCAGCGCAGCCTCGGGCTGCGGGCCGGGGCGAAGCTCGCCGGGCAGTCGATCGTCGCGATCCTGTTCGCCGTGATGGCCCTCAGGTTCGGAGGGCGGACGGGCCGGACCCCGGCGTCGACGAAGGTGTCCTTCATCAGGGACACCGGCTTCGACCTCGCCTTCGCGGGGACCGCTCTCGGCCTGCTCCTCTTCGTCATCTGGGCGATGATCATCATTGCGAGCATGAGCAACGGGGTGAACCTGACCGACGGGCTCGACGGACTGGCGACCGGGGCGAGCGTCATGGTGTTCGCCTCTTACCTGATCATCGGCGTCTGGCAGTCCAACAACTCCTGCCTGCGGAAACCCGACCCGCAGTGCTACGACGTCCGCGACCCGAGGGACCTGGCCGTGGTCGCCGCGTGCCTGCTGGCGGCGTGCTTCGGGTTCCTGTGGTGGAACGCCTCACCCGCCAAGATCTTCATGGGTGACACCGGGTCCCTCGCCCTCGGCGGGGCGCTCGCGGGCCTGGCGATCACGACGCGCACCGAGCTGCTGATCGTCCTGCTCGGCGGCCTCTTCGTGATCATCACCCTCTCCGTGGTGATCCAGGTCGGCTCGTTCAAGATGCGCCGGAAACGGGTGTTCCGGATGGCCCCCCTGCAACACCACTTCGAACTTGTCGGCTGGGGCGAGGTGACGATCGTCATCCGGTTCTGGATCATCGCCGGCCTGTTCGTCGGGGTCGGCCTCGGTGTCTTCTACGCGGAATGGGTGGTGGGGATCTAGTGACCGGGCCTCGTCGGGAATCGTCGCGGGAACGGCAGGGGCGGCTGGACGGGCTGACGCACGGCGCCGCCGCGTGGGACGGGCTGAAGGTCGTGGTCGCCGGTGTCGGGGTGTCCGGGTTCGCGGCCGCCGACGCGCTCGTCGAACGGGGCGCGGACGTCCTCGTCGTCGACGAGAGGGAGACCACCCCGGCCCGGGAACGCGCGACGGTGCTGGAGATGCTGGGGGCGACGGTCCGGCTCGGCCCGGGCGCGGCCGACGGCCTGCCCGGCGGCGCCGTCCCCGATCTCGTCGTGACGTCGCCGGGGTGGCGTCCGGACGCGCCGCTGCTCGTCGCGGCCGGCACCTCGGGCGTGCCGGTCTGGGACGAGGTCGAACTCGCCTGGCGGATGCGCCCGGAGTCCGGGGCGGCCCCCTGGCTCACCCTGACCGGCACCAACGGCAAGACGACGACCGTCAGGATGCTCACCTCGATCCTCACCGCCGCCGGGCGGCGCGCCGTCGCGGCGGGGAACGTCGGGACCCCGGTCCTGGAGGCGGTGCTGCACCCGCGGCCCTACGACGTGATCGCGGTCGAGCTGTCGAGTTTCCAGCTCCACCGGACCCGGTCGCCGCGGCCCCTGGCGAGCGCCTGCCTCAACGTCGCCGAGGACCACGTCGACTGGCACGGTTCGAGTGCCGCGTACGCGGCGGACAAGGGCCGGGTCTACGAGAACACCGCCGTCGCCTGCGTCTACAACGTCGCTGACCCCGCGACGGAGCGTCTCGTGCGGGACGCCGACGTCGTCGAGGGGTGCCGGGCCGTCGGGTTCACCCTCGGCGTGCCCTCGATCGGCATGCTCGGCGTCGTCGAGGACGTGCTCTGCGACCGGGCGTTCGTGCCCGAACGCGCGACCTCGGCCGCCGAGCTCGGGAGCCTGGACGACGTCCGTTCCGCCGGGGGCGGGACCCTCGCCGCGCACAACGTCGCGAACGCCCTGGCCGCGGCGGCCCTCGCCCGGGCGTACGGCGTGCCGCCCTTCGCCGTCCGTGAGGGACTTCGCGCGTTCCGGCCCGACGGGCACCGCATCGCCACCGTCGCCCGGGCGGACGACGTCACCTGGGTCGACGACTCGAAGGCGACGAACCCCCACGCCGCCGCGGCCTCGCTCGCGGCGTTCGAGCACGTCGTCTGGATCGCCGGAGGTCTCGCCAAGGGCGCGACCTTCGACGACCTGGTGCGTGGCCAGGCGTCCCGTCTGCGGGGCGCCGTCCTCCTCGGGCGTGACGCCGGTCTCATCGCGGACGCGCTCGCCCGACACGCGCCCGAGGTCCCCACGGTCCGGGTCGACGTCGCCGACACTGGACCGGTGCAGCTGATGGACGCCGTGGTGGACCGTGCCGGGCGGCTCGCGCGCCCGGGTGACACCGTGCTGCTCGCGCCGGCGTGCGCGTCGATGGACCAGTTCGATTCCTACGCCCACCGGGGGAACGAGTTCGCGGCCGCGGTGCGCCGGCTGCTCGGGCCGGGGGCGTCGGCCGACGGGGAGTGAGCCGTGGCGGGAGGGGGACGTCCCGGAGAGGCGCGGACGGCGGCCCGGGGCCGGAACGCCTGGTTCGCGCGGTTGGACTACCCGCTGGCGCCGTACTACCTGATCCTCGGCTCGACGGTGGCGCTCGTCGTCGTCGGCCTGGTGATGGTGCTGTCGAGTTCCAGCGTCGAGTCGCTCCGCGAGACGGAGATGCACTCGTCGTTCGCCTACTTCAGCAAGCAGGCGCTCTTCGCGGTCGTGGGCCTGCCCGCGGCCTGGATCGCCTCCCGGCTGACGGTTCCCACGTGGCGGCGGCTCTCCTGGGTGATGCTGGCGGGCACGACCGTGCTGCTGTGCCTGGTGCCCTTCATCGGCATCGAGGTCGGCGGCAACAAGAACTGGATCGTGATCGGCGGTTTCACCCTCCAGCCGTCCGAGACGGCCAAGTTCGCCCTGCTCGTGTGGGCGGCGTCGGTCCTCTCGGCGAAGCACCAGCTCCTCGGCTCGGTGTCGCACGCCCTGATCCCGGTCCTCCCGGTCGCGGGGGTCCTGCTGCTGCTCATCCTCGTGGGGCGTGACCTCGGGACCGCGATGATCCTCATGGGGATCGTCTTCGGGGTCGTGTTCGTCGCGGGGGCTCCGCTGCGGACCTTCGCGGTCCTCGGGCTCGGGGCGCTCGCGACCGTCGCCGTCCTCGTCACGACGAGCGAGAACCGGATGAACCGTGTGACCAGCTGGTTGTCCGGGACCGAGACCCAGAACTACTACGGGTCCGAGTGGCAGTCGATCCACGGCGCGTTCGCCCTGGCCAGCGGCGGTTGGTGGGGGGTCGGGCTCGGGGGCAGCAAGGAGAAGTGGCTGTGGTTGCCCGAGGCCCACAATGACTTCATCTTCGCAATCATCGGCGAAGACCTCGGTCTGCCGGGCACGCTGTCCGTGCTCGGACTCTTCGGGCTGCTCGGCCTCGGGCTGATGCGGCTCGTCGTCAGCACGGACGACCTCTTCGTCCAGATCGCCACCGGAGGGGTCCTGCTCTGGGTGGTGGGTCAGGCAGTCGTCAACATCGGCGCGGTCATCGGGATGTTCCCCGTCATCGGGGTCCCGTTGCCGCTCGTCTCAAGCGGGGGATCGGCACTCGTCATGACAATGATCGCACTCGGGATGGTGCTCGGCTTCGCCCGTCGCGTGCCCGGAGCTCCGGAGGCACTGACGAGCGGTTCCGGCGTCGTCCGCCGTTCGCTCGCCGTACTGCCCCGGCGGCAGGGCTTCTCCGCCACCCGGCACCGGGCAGGCCGGCCGTGACCCTCTCCGTGCTGCTCGCCGGGGGCGGGACCGCCGGCCACGTCGCCCCGCTGCTGTCCCTCGCCGAGTGCCTCCTCCGGCGCGATCCCGCCACGACGATCACGGTTCTCGGCACGGCCGAGGGGCTGGAGGCACGGCTCGTCCCGGCCGCGGGGTACCCCCTGTGCGTCATCCCCCGTGTGCCGCTGCCCCGGCGTCCCAGCCTCGATCTCGCCCGCCTGCCGATCCGGCTGGGCAACGCCGTGATGACCGCCGAGGCCGCGCTGCGCGAGAGCCGGGCGGACGTCGTCGTCGGCTTCGGCGGGTATGTCGCGACACCCGCCTACCTGGCGGCCAAGCGCACGGGGACCCCGGTCGTCGTGCACGAGCAGAACGCCCGCGCCGGGATCGCCAACCGCCTCGGCGCCCGCCTGACGCCCTACGTCGGCGTCACCTTCCCCGGGACCGAGCTGCGCGGGGCCCGCGTCGTCGGCATGCCCCTGCGGACCCAGATCACCCGGCTCGACCGTCAGGGGGTGCGCTCCGGCGCGCGGGCCGTCTTCGGCCTCGACGCCGACCGGACGACGCTCCTCGTCACCGGTGGCTCGCTCGGCGCCCAGCGGCTGAACGAGACCCTCGGAGCCACCGCCGCCGACCTCGTCGGCGCCGGGATCCAGGTGCTGCACGCCGCCGGGCGGGGCAAGACCGTCGCCCTCGGCGGGGCGAACGGGCCGGGGCGGGCGCGGTACGTCGTCCGGGAGTACCTCGACCACATGGACCTCGCCTACGCCGCCGCGGACGTCGTCCTCTGCCGCGCCGGCGCGGGGACCGTCTGCGAGATCACCATGCTCGGCCTGCCCGCCGTCTACGTGCCCCTGCCGATCGGCAACGGTGAGCAACGGCTGAACGCGGCTCCCGTCGTCGAGGCCGGGGGAGGACTGATCGTCGACAACGCGGACTTCACCCCCGAGTGGGTGCGGAAACACCTCCTGGAGCTGCTGCGGGACCCGGCGCGCCTTCGCGCCATGGCCGCCGCCGCGGCCGGCACCGGCGTCCGGGACGGCGACGAGCGCCTCGCCGACCTCGTGCTCGAGGCCGCGGCGTCGAGACACTGACCCGTCAAGAGACTGACAGTGAACCGAACGGAGACAGCGCTGTGAAGCCCGACCTGAGTGTCGAGGTCCCTCCCGCCGACCGGCTGACGCCGGTGCACTTCATCGCGATCGGCGGCGTCGGCATGTCCGGCATCGCGCGGATCATGGCGGACCGGGGTCTGGCCGTCAGCGGCAGTGACGCGAAGGACTCCCCGGTTCTTGGCGATCTCCGGGCGGCCGGGGCGACGGTGTGGGTCGGGCACGACGCGGCGCACCTGGACGGCGTCCGGAGCGTCGTCGTGTCGTCCGCGGTCCGCGAGAGCAACCCGGAGCTGCTGCGGGCCCGGGCCGACGGCCTGGTCGTCCTGCACCGCTCCCAGGCGCTGGCCTCCGTCATGGCCGGACGGCGCGTGCTCGCCGTCGCGGGTACCCACGGCAAGACGACGACGACCTCGATGGCGACGGTCGCAGCCCGGCACGCCGGCGCGGATCCGTCGTACGCGGTGGGTGGCGAGCTCGTCGACGGCGGCGGGAACGCCCACGAGGGCACGGGGGAGGTGTTCGTCGCCGAGGCCGACGAGTCCGACGGGTCGTTCCTCGTCTACTCACCCGAGGTGTCCGTCATCACCAACGTCGAGCCCGACCACCTGGACCACTACGGGTCTCCCGAGGCCGTCGAGGAGGCCTTCGACGCCTTCGCGGACCGGGTGACGCCCGGCGGGACCCTCGTGTTCTGCGCGGACGACCCAGGGGCAGCCAGGGTGGCCCGGCGGGCGGCCGCCCGCCGGGGTGACGACCTGAGGATCGTCGGGTACGGCACCGGTCCGGCGGCGGACGTCCGGCTGGAGGGACTGCCCGGCGAGCAGGAGCCCGGCGAGCAGAGGCCCGGCGAGCACGGTCCCGGTGGAGCCGTGGGTGGCGACGACGGGTGCCTGCGCTTCCGGCTCACCCACGGGGACACCGGCACCGCCGAGATCTCCCTGCGGCTGCCCGGCCGCCACAACGCCCTTGACGCGGCGGCGGCCTGGACCGCCACGGTCGTCGGCCTCGGACTCGACGGCGACGAGATCGCCGCCGGGCTCGGATCGTTCTCGGGCACCCGCCGCCGGTTCGAGGCGAAGGGCGCCGCGGGCGGCGTCCGGGTCTTCGACGACTACGCCCACCACCCGACCGAGGTGGCGGCCGTGCTGCGGGCCGCCCGGACTGTCGCCGGGAACGGGCGGGTGCTCGCGGCGTTCCAGCCGCACCTGTTCAGCCGTACCCGGATCTTCGCGGCCGAGTTCGCCGACGCCCTCGGACTCGCGGACGAGGTCGTGGTCCTCGACGTCTTCGGGGCCCGGGAGGATCCCGAGCCGGGGGTGACCGGTGCCCTGATCGCGGACCGGGTCCCGTTGCCGCCGGGCTCGGTGGCGTTCGTGCCGGACGCCGGGGACGTCCCGGGGGAGCTGGCCCGCCGTGTCCGGCCCGGCGACGTCGTGCTGACGATCGGTGCGGGCGATGTGACCAGGCTGGGGCCTCTCGTCGTGGAGGAGATCACCGCGCGTGTCGCGAAGGCTCCCGAGTGAGCGCTCCGGGGCGGCCGGACGGCCGGTCGCAGCAGCGTGCCGGGGGGAAACCGGCGGGGCCTTCGCTCGGCCGGGTCTCCGCCAAACCCGCCGGGAAGCCCGCCGGGAAGTCCACCGGGAAGGCGTCGAGGACGCCGGGGAAGCCCAAGGCGCCCGGGAGGCCGGGGACGCGACCGGGAACCGTCTCGAAGGTGCAGGCGCGTTTCGCCGCCGGGGTGCGGCGGCGGCGGCGCCGGCGGGCCGGGTTCGTCGTGGTGGTGGTGGCCTCCGGGCTCGGGGCCGGGTGGGTGGTGTTCGCCTCCCCTGTGCTCGCCGTGCGGGCCGTCGAGGTCCGCGGGCTGCACCGGCTGCGGGCGGCTGACGTCGAGGCGCTCGCGGCCACGGAGCGGGGCCGGGCCCTCGCGCTGGCGTCCCCGTCGGCGGTCGCGACGAAGGTGGCCGCGCTGCCGCTGGTGCGTTCGGTGACCGTCGAGCGCTCGTGGCCGTCCACCCTCGTCGTCACCGTCACCGAGAGGGAACCGATCGCCGGGGTTCCGCGGGGCGGGCGGATCGCGCTCGTCGACGCCGACGGGGTCGAGGTCCAGCTGGTGGCGGCGCTCCCCGCCGGCCTGCCCCTTCTTGAGGTGGACGTCGCCCGGTCCGGTCCGGCGACTCTCCGGGCCGCCCGCGAGGTCGCCGACGCCATTCCGGCGACGCTGCGGCGCGGGGTGAGATCGGTGCGGGCGACGAGTCCCGACGGGGTGACGTTCCGGCTCGCCGACGGCACGACGGTCGTCTGGGGATCCTCGCAGGACGGCCCGCAGAAGGCCGCGGCGCTCGTCGCGGTGCACCCCCGCAGCCACGGCAGGCGCGTCGTGATCGACGTCAGCGCGCCCGACGCGCCCGCGGTGACGGGAGACTGATCGGTGTGTGCTTGGTCATCGTCCGGTGGACACCGGGGAGGATCACGTACCGTGATTCGTCGGGGCCGCCGAGATGTTCGGCGGGGTCTTCGGGAGGACGGCGACGTCGGTCCGGGTGGTCCGGTTCGCGACACGCCAGTCCAGGTCATTGAACAGGGCCGGAGATGACCCGTACCGTCACATCAGCCAGAAGTTGACATAACTATAACCCTCTACTAGAGGGTTAGGGTCCGGTAAGGCCCCGTGCCACCACCAGGCCCGGTTCGCGAGCGAGAGGCACCCGACGTGGCAGCACCGCAGAACTACCTTGCCGTCATCAAGGTCGTCGGTATCGGCGGCGGCGGCGTCAACGCCATCAATCGCATGATTGAGGTCGGTCTCAAGGGTGTCGAGTTCATCGCCATCAACACCGACGCGCAGGCGCTGCTGATGAGTGACGCCGACGTCAAGCTCGACGTCGGCAGGGAACTGACGCGCGGTCTCGGGGCGGGAGCCGACCCCGAGGTCGGGCGCAAGGCCGCCGAGGACCACGCCGAGGAGATCGAGGAGGTCCTCAAGGGCGCCGACATGGTCTTCGTCACGGCGGGCGAGGGCGGTGGGACGGGCACCGGCGGCGCGCCGGTGGTCGCCCGGATCGCCCGGACCCTCGGGGCTCTGACCATAGGTGTGGTGACCCGGCCGTTCACCTTCGAGGGACGCCGGCGGGCCACCCAGGCCGACGCCGGGATCATGAGCCTCCGTGAGGAGGTCGACACCCTCATCACGATCCCGAACGACCGGTTGCTGTCGATCAGCGACCGGCACGTCAGCGTGCTCGACGCCTTCCGTTCGGCGGACCAGGTGCTCCTCTCCGGTGTCCAGGGCATCACCGACCTCATCACGACACCCGGCCTGATCAACCTCGACTTCGCCGACGTCAAGTCGGTGATGCAGGGCGCGGGCAGCGCGCTGATGGGCATCGGGTCCGCGCGGGGCGAGGACCGGGCGATCCAGGCGGCGGAGTCCGCGATCTCCTCCCCGCTGCTGGAGGCGAGCGTCGACGGCGCGCACGGTGTGCTGCTGTCGATCCAGGGCGGTTCCGACCTCGGGCTCTTCGAGATCAACGAGGCGGCCCGGCTCGTCCAGGAAGCCGCGCACCCGGAGGCGAACATCATCTTCGGCGCGGTGATCGACGACGCCCTCGGCGACGAGGTCCGGGTGACCGTCATCGCCGCCGGGTTTGACGGCGGCACCCCGACGCGGCGCCAGAACGACCGGGCGCTCGGCCAGTACTCCGGGCGGGAGGCGGGCGCGCGTCCCGCCGAGGCGTCCCCCGCGGGGACCGGCGGTACGGCGGGGACGACGCAGGCCCGCCCGGCCACGGGTGGCTCCGGGTGGTCCTCGCCGCGGCCGTCCACGGTCCCGTCCTCCGGGCTGGGATCGGTGACCGGGGGGCCCGTGGGCAACGGCTACCCGGCGTCCAACGGTTTCCCGTCGACGGCCACCAACCCGGGGCTGGGCTCGGTCGTCCCCCGGCCGCAGCCGCTCGACGCCGACCCCGAACCGGCCCCCGCGCCCCAGCCGTCGCCGCAGCCCGACCCCGAACCGGCTCCGGCTCCACCCCGGGTCGACCTGACCACTCCTCGACCGGTGCCGCGTCCGGTGTCCATCGACGACGACCTCGACGTCCCGGACTTCCTCAAGTAACCGGGCGGGCTCGTGGTTCCGGTGCTGACGGCCGCCCTGGGGCACGGCGTGGTCGCGGGTTTCACCGGCCGGGCCGGAGGCACGTCGGCCGGTGGGTACGCGGGTCTCGACCTCGGCCAGCACGTCGGCGACGATCCTCTCGCCGTCGCCGGGAACCGGCGACGGGTCGCCGCGTGGGCCGGTGGGCCCGTCGTCTTCGCCCGGCAGGTCCACGGCACACGGTGCGCCGTGCTCCCGGGGGCCGGAGATCCCTCTCCCGACCCCTTCCTCGGAGATCTCGGTGAGGACGACGGCGGGTACGACGCCCTGGTGGTCACCGCGCCGGGACACCCGATCGGCGTCCTCGTCGCGGACTGCGTGCCCGTGCTGCTCGCCGACCCCGTCGCGGGTGTCGCCGCCGTCGCGCACGCCGGACGGCCGGGCCTGCTCGCCGGTGTCCTGGAGAGCGTCGTCCGGGCGATGACCGAGGCGGGGGCCCAGGCGGAGCGTGTCCGCGCCGTCCTCGGCCCCTCGGCCGGGCCCTGCTGCTACGAGGTCCCCTCCGCGATGCGGGACGACGCCGCCGCACGGATACCCGCGACGTCCGCGAGCACCACGTGGGGCACGCCGTCCCTCGACCTGCGGGCCGGGTGCCGGCAGATCCTCCGGACGCTCGGGGTCGGCGACGTCACGTCCGTGGGCGGCTGCACCGTCGAGGACGACAGGTTCTACTCCTTCCGCAGATCCCCGGTAACCGGACGTTTCGCCGGGGTCGTCATGATGGTCGGGTGAGCACGATGCCGCCACTGTCCCGTCCCGAGAAGATCCGTCCCGGAGAGGTCCGTCCGGAGGAGGTCCGTCCGGAGGAGGCGGACCGGGACGACGCGCGCCTTCGTCAGCTCCGGGAGTCGCTGGCGTCGGTGCGGGAGCGCATCGGGCGCGGGTGCCACGCCGCCGGCCGGGATCCGGCGGAGGTGACCCTCGTCGTCGTCACCAAGACGTACCCCGCGTCCGACATCGCCCTCCTGGCGCGTCTCGGCGTCCGCGACGTCGGTGAGAACCGGGACGGCGAGGCGGCGCTCAAGTACGACGACTGCGCGGCCCTCGGCCTGCGGTGGCACTTCATCGGGCGTCTCCAGTCGAACAAGACCCGGGGTGTCGCCCGGTACGCCGACCTCGTGCACTCCGTCGACCGGCCCTCCGTCGTCACCGCCTTGGGCCGGGCGGCCGTGCGGGCGGGCCGCACGGTGGGGTGTCTGCTCCAGGTGAGCCTGGACGGGGACCCCGCCCGCGGCGGCGTCCCCGTGCCCGGGATCGAGGCCCTCGCCGAGGCGGTCGCCCTCGAACCCGGGCTCGAAGTGCGCGGGCTGATGGCAGTGGCTCCGCTCGGCGTGGACGCCCGGGTAGCGTTCGCCGCGTTGCCGCGCCTGCGGGAGACGCTCCTTCCGGCGCATCCGGGGGCGCGGGCCATCTCCGCCGGAATGAGCGGAGATCTTGAGGCGGCACTCGCCTGCGGCGCGACACACCTGCGTGTCGGGACGGCGATACTGGGTGCCCGCCCACCCCTCAGGTAGCGTCCTTTGTCGGAAGAACCCGATGCGAGGAGTACTGATGGGCGGCGCGCTGCGCAAGACCATGGTCTACCTCGGCCTGGCCGAGGAAGAGGAGCGCTATTACGCCGATGACGGGGACGACGAGGACCTGATCGAGGACCCCGCCGACGACTACCGCGGTGAGAGGACCTCGGACCGCCACGTCGACCTTCGTGACGCCGAGGCGGAGTCCGAGCGGCGGGCGCAGGTGACGCCGATCACCCGGGGACACGTCGGACGCGTCCTGCCCGCGCCGATGCCGCAACCTGAGCTCCACAGGATCACCACCATCCATCCCCGTACGTACAACGAGGCGAAGACCATCGGGGAGGCGTTCCGCGCGGGAACGCCGGTGATCATGAATCTCGGCGACATGGAGGACGCCGACGCCAAGCGGCTGGTGGACTTCGCCGCCGGACTGGTCTTCGGCCTGCACGGCGCCCTTGAGCGGGTGACGAGCAAGGTCTTCCTGCTGTCCCCGGCGAACGTCGAGGTGGCGGCGGCCGAGAAGGTCCGGGTGCCGGAGCGTACCTTCTTCAACCAGAGCTGAGGGACCCGCACCTGTCGGCCGGGCCGGTCCGGCGGGGGCACGCCGTCGCCCGGTTCGGGCGACGGGAGCATTCGCCGGGGTCCCGTCGTTCTGACAGTGTCCCCGCCACCGTCCCAGCGATCGGATCGAGTCACCAGTGATCGTTCTGTCCTTCCTCCGCCTCCTCGTCTTCCTCTTCTTCCTCATCCTGATCATCCGCATGATCTTCGACTGGGTGCAGGTTTTCGCTCGTGACTGGCGTCCGCGCGGCATCGTCCTCATCGCGGCGGAGGCGGTCTACACGACGACGGATCCACCGCTGCGAGCTCTGCGTAAGGTCGTGCCCCCGCTGCGGATCGGCGGCGTCGCGCTCGACCTCGCGTTCATGCTGCTGTTCCTCATTGTCGTGATCTTGATGAACGTGCTACCCCAGTGACGTCCAGTAGGCTCGCTGACCGCACGACAGGGTGCGCTACGATCCGTCGCGCGATCGTCACGTTCGGTCTTGGAGGGGGTCGCTAAGCTCTCGTTGCATCAGAAGGACTGGCATCCGATACGGTGACACGGCGAACGCGACGCCGATCCGCACCACCGAGTCTCTCCCGCGAGGTGACCCCATGGCCCTAACGCCAGAGGACGTTGTCAACAAGCGCTTCCAAGCTACGAAGTTCCGTGAAGGCTACGACCAGGACGAGGTCGACGACTTCCTCGACGAGGTGGTCAACGAACTGCGCCGTCTGACGGACGAGAACGACGAGATGCGGCAGAAGCTCTCCGCCTGCGAGCGGCGGGTCGGTGAGCTCTCACGGGCCAGCGTCGCCCGCGAGAGCGCGCCGGAGCCACAGCAGCCGGCACCGCCGATGCCGATGCAGATGGCGCCGCCCGCGACCGTCGCCCAGCCGGTCGTCGCCCAGGCCCCCGAGCCGCCGCCGATGCCGATGCCGATGCCTCCTCCGATGGGTATGTCACCGGCGCAGCAGCTGCAGTCCGTCGGGCAGGGCCCAGAGGCCGCGGCGGGCATGCTCGCCCTGGCCCAGAAGCTCCACGACGAGTACGTCCGCAACGGTGAGCAGCAGCGTGACCGGATCGTCGGTGACGCCCGCGAGCATGCGGCCCGGCTCGTCCGCGAGGCGGAGGAGAAGCAGCGCCAGACGCTCGGGACGCTGGAACAGGAACGCTCCCTGCTCGAACGCAAGATCGACGAGCTCCGGGCGTTCGAGCGCGAGTACCGCAGCCGCCTGAAGTCCTACCTGGAGGGCCAGCTGCGAGACCTTGAGGCCAAGGCCGCCGTCGTCCCCAACCGGGCCGTCGGTGCCCAGCAGGCCCCCGCGGCCGTCACGGCGGGCGGACCCCCTTCGTACAACAGCGGCGGCGGGCTGCCGTCACGGGGGGCCTACGCGACGGAGCAGGGCGGTAACGACGCCTCCGGGCCGTCGTATCCCTTCGGCGAGCGCAACTGACGGGTGACCGGTCGAGCCGGCACGACGCCGGCTCAAGGCTTCGGCACCACGAGACGACGACAGGTCGTGCCCGTGACGCGGGGCGGCCGGTGGTGAGACGGTCCGGGCAGACCCGTGCGGGAGCGGGCGTGCCCGGGCCGTCTTGCCGTGCGCGAGGAGGTTTTTTTCGATGCGGGTGACCATCAGGGTGAAGCCGGGGTCCGGCCGGACCCGTGTCGGCGGCAGTCATGACGGTGCCCTGGTCGTCGCCGTGGGCGCCAGAGCCGTCGACGGCCTGGCGACGGACGCCGCCCTCGCGGCGGTGGCGGACGCGGTGGGGGTCCGCCGTCGCGACGTGACTCTGGTCACCGGCGCGACGAGTCGGACGAAGGTCGTGGACATCGCCCCACGGGGGGATGACGGGACGGAGCTCGCTCAGCGTGTGGCGCGGTTGCTCACCGGGGAGTGACGTCTGGGGACGATGTCCCGCGAGGATGGAGGAGTGTCTCCGATCTGTCACAGGGCGTACCGGGTTGAATACCGGGTGGATTCACGCCTATCCTTCGCGGGTGACGTCGTGCCCTCGTGGGGGCGTGAGGGCCCGGTCATGGTGATCATCGTTCTTTCGTGAACGGCCCTCGGCCCGGCCGCGGGGAGGCGGGGCGGACGACGAGCACCTCGACGTGCGGAACCCGTGCGCGGGGTGCGATCTCGATCCGATGGCGGACGGGGGAGGCCCGAGATGGTGACCAAGGTTGTGCCGACCGGTGAGGTCGATGTGTCAGGGCTGCCGGTCCGTCCCGGGGAATCGCCGTGGACGCTCGCGGAGGTCGACGCGATCCGTGAGGAACTCGTCGAGGAACTCCGGCGCATCGAGCAGGAGGTGGCGACCCTCCGGACCGCCATCGACCAGGTGATGCGTGACAGCGGCGACGGCGCGGGCGACGACACCGCCGACACGGGCTCGAAGGCGTTCGAGCGGGAGCAGAGCATGACCTTGTTGGCGAACACCCGCGAGACGCTCTTCCAGACACGCGCCGCGCTGACGAGGATCGGCTCGGGGACGTTCGGGGTGTGCGAGTCGTGCGGTGAGGCGATCGGCAAGGCCCGGTTGCAGGCCTTCCCCCGCGCCGCCTTGTGCGTCTCGTGCAAGCAGCGCCAGGAACGGCGCTGATCTCTTCTCGTCGAGGCCGTCGCGGTGGCCCCCGCCGGGGTTCCGCGCGGTGAACGGCCGCCGGCGGGCGTCGGGTGTCAGCGATCGGCTCCGTCCGTGGCAGGCTTTGACTCATCATGAATGACTCTCCTGCCGTCACGGACGGTGCCGCTCCCGTCCGGCGTCCGCGTCTGACCCTCGCCCTCGGCGTCACCGCCGCGCTGGTGCTCCTCGCCGACCAGGCGTCAAAGATCTTCGCTGTGCGTCAACTCACGGGGAACGTGCCGGTGCCCGTGATCGACGGCTGGCTCCAGTTCCGCCTGGTCCGCAACCCCGGTGCCGCCTTCTCCATGGCGACGGGCATGACCTGGGTGCTGACGATCATCGCGGTGGTGGTGAGCGTCGTCGTCGTCCGCATCTCCCGGAACCTCGGCAGCCGCTGGTGGGCCCTCGCCTTGGGATTCCTGCTCGGAGGCGCGCTGGGGAACCTCCTCGACCGGCTGTTCCGGGCTCCCGGCTTCGCCCGGGGGCACGTCGTCGACTTCATCGAGTACCTGAGGTTCCCGGTGATCGACTTCCCGGTGTTCAACATCGCGGACTCGTCCATCGTCGTCGCCGCCGTCCTGATCGCGCTCCTCGGTATCCGGGGCATCGGGATCGACGGCACGAGGATGGTTGGCTGACATGGCGCAGACGAGGAACCTCCCCGTGCCGGACGGACTCGCGGGGGAGCGCGTCGACGCGGCGCTGGCCCGCCTGCTCGGGTTGTCGAGGACGGCGGTGGCGGATCTGGCGGCCGGCGGCGGTGTCCGCGTCGACGGGCGCGAGGTCGCCAAGAGTGAGAGGCTCCGCGCCGGCGCCTGGCTGGAGATCGACCTTCCCGACCCGCCGGTCCCCGTCACGGTGGTGGCCGATCCCGTCGACGGGCTGACCGTCGTGCACGACGACGACGACCTCGTCGTCGTCGACAAGCCGGTGGGCGTCGCGGCCCACCCCAGCCCCGGGTGGACCGGGCCGACCGTCGTCGGCGGGCTCGCCGCCGCCGGGTTCCGGATCGCGACGTCGGGGGCGGCCGAACGCCAGGGGGTCGTCCACCGTCTGGACGTCGGCACGAGCGGGCTGATGGTCGTGGCCAAGAGCGAGTACGCGTACAGCCGGTTGAAGCAGGCGTTCCGCGACCGGACGGTCGAGAAGACGTACCACGCCGTCGTCCAGGGGCATCCCGACCCGTTGACGGGGACGATCGACGCCCCGATCGGCCGCCATCCGACCGCCGACTACAAGTGGGCGGTCGTCGCGGGTGGCAAGAACAGCATCACGCACTACGAGGTGATCGAGGCTTTCCGGTCAGCCTCGCTGTGCGAGATCCACCTGGAGACGGGACGGACCCACCAGATCCGCGTGCACTTCTCGGCCCTGCGGCATCCGTGCGTCGGTGACCTGACGTACGGTGCCGACCCCACGCTCGCCGCCCGGCTCGGCCTGACCCGCCAGTGGCTGCACGCCGTCCGGCTCGGGTTCACCCACCCCGGCACCGACGAGTGGGTCGAGTTCGAGAGCCCGTACCCGGCCGACCTCGCGGCGGCCCTGGAGACGGTCAGCGGCCCCTGATCAGGCGAGGGCGGCCTCCGGCAGGCAGCGGCCGATCCGGGAGGGCTGGTCGGTCACCTCAAGGACGGACTGCCAGAGGTCGCTGCCCTGGTCGACCTTCTTGCGGTCGCTGACGATCAGGCTCATCGGCACGTTGACGAGACGGCCGTGGTAGCGGCCGACGACGGTCGCGGTCCGGCCGGACATGCCCGCGTGCACGGCGCCGTGGGCGAGGCGGAGGCAGTGGACGCTGTCGAAGGAGTTCGCCGGGACGCTGCGGATCGCGTAGCTCGGGTCGAAGTAGCGGATGTTGAGCGGCACGCCGGCGGCGGCGAAGTCGGCGATCAGCCGTTCCTTGATGAAGGTGCCGATGTCGTGGAACTTGAGGTTGCCGGAGGCGTCCAGCCCCCGGGACGGCTCCGGGACGTGTTCCTGTCCCGCGCCCTCGGCGAGGACGATGACGACGCGCCCGCGCTCGGCGATCCGCCGTCGCACGTGGGCGAGGAACCCGTCGTCGCCGTCGAGCTGGAACGGCACCTCGGGGATGAGCACGTAGTCGGCGTCACCGCTGGCGAGTGCCGCGTAGCAGGCGATGAACCCGGCCTCGCGGCCCATCAGCTTGACGAGCCCGACCCCGTTGGGCGCCGAGAGCGCCTCGGTGTGCGCGGCCTGGAGGAACCTGGCGGCCTCGTCGATGGCGGTCTGGAACCCGAAACTGTGATCGATCAGGGGGATGTCGTTGTCGATCGTCTTCGGGACGCCGATCACCGCGATCTTCAGGCCGCGCTCCCGGGCGGCCTGAGCGATCTTGATCGCGCCGCGCATCGATCCGTCACCGCCGATGACGAAGAGGATGTTGACGTTCATCCGTTCGAGGCAGTCGACGACCTCCTCCGGGTCCTGCTGCCCGCGGGAGGTCCCGAGAATTGTCCCGCCCCGGTCCTCGATTCCCTGGACCAGCTCAGGGGTCAATTCGACGACGGAATGCCCGTAGGATGCGATGAATCCCTGGTAGCCATTACGGAATCCGATGACGCTGTGGACGCCGTACTGGTTGGTCAATTGCTGGACCAGGCCGCGGATCACATTGTTGAGCCCCGGGCAGAGGCCCCCGCAGGTCACTATTCCCGCCCTGGTCTTCGCCGGATCGAAATAGATCTTCCGGCGGGCGACGCTCGGCTCGAATCCCGGCAGCTCGGCGGCGGGAAGACCCCGTGCGGCGGCATGGCTCAAAGCGAGGTCGTAGAGGACTCGATCGTCCTCGCTGACGGCGTGGGGAGAAGCGCTCCGGGCGGCAATGCGTGCGGACAGCGGAGAATCGACCCGACAGGGGCCGAGGGTGTCCACCACGAGCTCATGAGCAGAACTGATCACGGATGTACCCTACCATGTCCCGATTATCCACCCATCGCCCCCCTAAGAATGCCGGGGGCGATCGCTGATGACTCTTTTCTTGAATTGTTGCCGGTTGTTCGGGGTGGTGGTGACGTCCCGCCGTCAGGCCCCGAATCCCGCCCCGGCCCCGGGTGAACCGAGCTGCCCCCCGCCGGGGGCGAACCTGCGGGCGCAATTCTTCCCGGCCGTCTTCGCGGAGTACATCGCGAGGTCGGCCCGGTGGAGGATCTCGTCGCACGTCGCGGTGTCACCGACGGGGGCGATGCCGACGCTCGCGCCGATCCGGATCCGGTGCCCACCGGCGAGAACGCGCGAGGACAGCGCCTTCACGAGGCGTTCGGCGACGTCGTCGGCGTCCGCGTCGCCGGTGAGCAGCACGGCGAACTCGTCACCTCCGAGGCGGGCGCACAGATCCTCCGGCCGGGTGCAACCGCGAAGGCGGGAGGCGACGCGCTGCAGGAGGCCGTCGCCGGCCGCGTGCCCGAGCGCGTCGTTGACGTTCTTGAAGTCGTCGAGGTCGAGAAAGAGCACCGCCGTCGCGGTCCCTCCGCGCAGCGCCTGGTCGAGCGCGGTGCGGAAGGCCCTCCGGTTGGCGAGACCGGTGAGGTGATCGGTGCTCGCCTGGGTGGTGAGGCGTTCGCGGATGTCGGTGTTGCGGACCGCCAGGCCCAGCTGGTTGAGCATCGTCTGGGCGGCGAGGAGGTCGTCCTTGGGAAGGGTCTTCGGATGCCCGAGGAGCAGGACCGTGCCGGGGCTGCCCGGGACGGCAAGCGCCTTCCAGCCGCCGCGGAACCCCGCGGCCCTCTCCAGCGTGTCGCTGTCGACGCGGACGAGCGGGCCCGGTGCCCCCGGATCCGGGAGCACGAGGGTGTCACCGGGTCCGAGCGCGGGAAGGGCCGCGGGAAGGTCCGCGAGACCGCTGGTCCGGCGCAGGACCGTCGCGGCGCCCTCCCCCTGCCGGAGGATCGCGGCCACCAGGCCCGGGGACGCGGCGCAGACGGTGCCGACGGCGTCCCAGGCGTGCTCGTAGACCGTCTCGCGGTCGGTCGCGGCGAGGAGCTGGATACCGAACCTGGCGATGCCGGCCTCCCGTCGCTGGGCCCGTTCCCGGGCGAAGAGACCGTCCGCGAGGTGGCGGGCCACGATCGTCGTCAGCGTCAGGACGGGAAAGGCGCCGAGGACGGACGAGGCCTGCACGGCGTCCCCGTGCCCCGGGACCACCATCCACAGTGGGAGCGAGGCGGCCAGCCCGGTGAGGGTGAGGACGAGGGAGATCGCAAGGCGCGTGACCGACCCGTAGAGAGCCTGACCCCACACTGACGAGAACACGAAACCCAAGGCGACGCTCGGCAGGGGACACGCGGCGGCGAAACAGGCGGTCGCCAGGGCGTCGGCGACATCGAGGAGCGGGGGTGCGGTGCCGGTCCGGTAGCGGTGGACCCAGGTGCCGGTCAGGGTCAGCGCCGCCCCGGTGACCATCGTCATCGCGACGGGGCCGCCCTCGATCAGGGGGTGGGGTGTGCAGACGACGAGCGAGACGAGGAAACAGATGGTGAAGAGCCAGCGGGTCTGGTCGACCAGCCCGTCGGGGCGCCGGGGCAACCGCAGGACGGGGACCGGCCGCCGGGGTAACCGCAGGCCCCCGGTCAGCGGCCACGTGGTACCGGCCGACGGCATCTGCCGCACGCCGCGTCCGGCGTCGCCCCGCATGCCTCACCCGTCCTCCGCGAGGCCCTGACCGTCGCACCGGTCGGTACCTCCGCCGGTCGGTGCCGGAACCCCACCCATGATCCGCATTCTCATCCTGACAGGGAGGTTCGGACCCAGTACAGCCAGAATGCGCCGTCGCGACGAAATATCGCGTACCGACCGTATTCAGAGTGATGACTCTGAGGCGTCATGGCCCGAACGTCCCGGAATCGCTTCCCGGTGGGCGGCCTGACGGGGGACAAGGCTTTCCCCTGTTCGGGGGGCATCCTCGTGGCGAGGGACGTCGTCGTCGGCCAGGACGTCGGGGATGTCCGTGGCGGGCGGGAGGTCCGGGACGTCAGGGGCGGCCGGGAGGTCGGAGAAGGGGCGGACACGCCGTCCCCCGCCGCGCGCCCGCCGTTCCTGCGGCTCGGAGAACCGGGCGAGCAACAGCGCCTCGAGGGGCGTGATGCCCCCGCTGAACGCTCCGCTCCGGTCCCTGAACTCGCCCACGTCGAGCCGGTCGTCCTCGGCGGGCTCCCGTCCGTGGACCATGGGGCCGAGGACCAGTCCGGAGGGGGAGCCGATGATGCATCTGTCACGTCCTCCCCGCTTGGCGGCGAGCAGCGCGTCGTCCGCGACGGCGAGCTGATCGGGGAGGATGGCCCCCATCGTCGAGTCGGACGCCCCCAGGCTGACGGTGAACGCAGGCCCCTTGCCCCCGGAGGAGAGGACCTCGGCGAGCAGCTGCCGCAGACGGTCCGCGGACTCGGCGGCCTCCTGCGCGGTGAGACCGGGCAGGGCGATGGCGAACTCCTCACCCCCGTACCGGCAGGGCAGGTCTTCCGGTCGGAGCCCGGTGCGCAGCACGTCGGCGAAGACCCGCAGCGCCCGGTCGCCCGCGGCGTGCCCGTACGTGTCGTTCACTGTCTTGAAACGGTCCAAGTCGGCCATCAGGAGGCCGTACTTCTCCCCGGTGAGGGCGAGTTTCTGCACCGAGTCCTCGAAGGTCCGCCGGTTCGGCAGCCCGGTCAGCCCGTCGAGGCTCGCCTGGAGCTGGACCTTCTCGAAGGCGCGGATGTTGCCCACGCGTGTCCCGAACAGCTCCGCCAGCGTCTCCAGACGCCCCCTCAGCGCCTCGTCGGGGAGATCCCGCGGCGCCGTCGCGATGTGCAGCACCCCGAGCATCTGCCCCATGAAGGTGACGGGGATACAGGTGCCGGCCCGCTCGCCCTCGGGCCGTTGCCGAAGACGCGGGCAGGTGTCGATCACGGCGCTGGAGGGGAACACCGTCGTCCTGCCGCTGCGCAGCGCCGGGCACGACCACGGCAACGTCACGGGGCACCCGGGCGCGGGCACCAGGGGGTTCCAGGCGATCCGCTCCAGATGGGCCTCGCTGGAGTCGGACAGCAGGAGCTCCGCGGGCAGAGCGGGGGCGGTGACCGACAGGGACTGCGACACGGTCTCGGCGAGGTCCGACTCCTCGTCCACGTACTCGAGGGCGCGGCTCACCCGGGCGGTGTAGTCCTGGCGGGCGGCCTCGCGGTCGAGATCGGCGAAAGCGTTCTGCAAGGTCTCCGCCATCCGGTCGAGAACCTGCCCGAGATGACCGATCTCGTCGTTCGACACGGACCCGGTCCGGGCGCTGAGGTCCCCTTCGGCGACGGTCCCCGCGACCAGGGCGAGGCGGTGGAGCGATCGCACCAACCGGAACCGGATCCCCCAGCCGACCGCGAAGAGCAGACCCGCCACCACCGTCGAGACCATCACCTGGCGCCACAGCGCCTCCTGGAGGATCCGGGCCTGCTCGGCCTCCGCCTGGTCCCGGCTGGCCCGCAGGAGCTCGTGCTGCTGGCTGGCCCGCTCGTCCAGGGCACCCGCGAGGGCGCTGAACCCCTCGACCTCGTCCTTCGTCAGGGTCGCCGAAGCGAGCAGCTTGACCCCCTGCTCGCTGTAGCTGAACTCGTCGGTGCCCAGGATCCGCAGCCCCACGGAGGCATCGCTGAACTGGAGGCTCAGCGTGATCTGCTGGAGCTGCTGGGCGTCGTAGGGCGTTTTCGTCACCGGTGCCGCCCGGGTGATGTACCGGCGCATCACCCGCCCGAGCAGCGCCTGGTTCAGCCCTCGCAGCGTGACGACCTGGGTATCCACATCTTCCAGGTGCGCCCGGTTCTTCTCCGCTGATTGCACCTGGGTGACGCTGTGGATCCCCATGATGCCCGCGGCGATCGTGCTGACGAGGACGAGAAGGGACAGCAGGGCCAAGGTGGTGCCGAAGCCCGGATTCAACCGCCTCCGCCAACCGGATCGTGGACGGGTCACACGGAGGCCATCGGCGCTCGGTCACGTTCACCTGAGCGTTCGACCCGAATGGCTCAGTAGTGGCGCGTCCTGGCGACACGCCGTCCGGACGGCTCTTCGGGTGGGGCGTGCGCGTCCCCCGCCCGGCGGCTCCTAGACTTGCCCCTGCGCGCGGGCGTCCGGTGTGTCGGGGGCGGTCGCCCATCCGGGCTCCACGCGGGTGACGCGCGACCGCCGTCCCTCGTGACCCCAGGAGGCGTTTCGTGGCGTCCGGCCCCTCGTCCAGCTCCGGCTCCTTCGTCCACCTGCACAACCACACCGAGTACTCGATGCTCGACGGCGCGGCGAAGATCGATGATCTGCTTGCCCGTGCGGTGGAGCTGGGGATGCCGGGCGTGGGCATCACCGACCACGGGTACCTGTTCGGTACCTATGAGTTCTGGAAGAAGTCGAAGAAGTACGGGGTGAAGCCCGTCATCGGGCTGGAGGCGTACCTGACGCCGGGTACGAGCCGCTTCGACCGCACCCGGGTCCGGTGGGGTGACGGTTCCCGGGACGACGTGTCCGGTGGCGGCGCCTACACCCATGTCACCCTGCTGGCGGAGACGACCCAGGGGATGCACAACCTCTTCCGGATCGGCTCCCGGGCGAGTCTGGAGGGGCACCTGTACAAGCCCCGGGCGGACAGGGAACTGCTCTCGAAATACTCCGGGGGGCTCATCGTCACGACAGGCTGCCCCTCCAGCGAGGTCCAGACCAGGTTGCGCCTCGGGCAGTACAAGGAGGCTCTGGAAGCGGCTGCGGAGTTCCAGGACATCTTCGGCAGGGAGAACTACTACTGCGAACTCATGGATCATGGCCTGGAGATCGAGCGCCGGGTCCAGAAGGACCTCCTGAAGCTGGCCAAGGATCTCAAGATCCCCCTGGTCGCCAGCAACGACCTGCACTACACGCGTCAGGAGGACGCGAAGGCGCACGCCGTGCTCCTGTGCGTGCAGTCGGGCTCGACTCTCGCCGATCCCAAACGGTTCAAATTCGACACCGACAACTTCTACATGTGGTCGGCGCAGCAGATGCGCGAGAAGTGGCGCGACTTCCCCGAGGCCTGCGACAACACGCTCGTGATCGCCGAACGCTGCGACGTCGCCTTCACCGAGGGCGCGGACCTCGCTCCCACGTTCCCCCTGCCCGACGGGGAGGACCAGACGTCGTGGTTCGTCAAGGAGGTCGAGAGGGGCCTGCACCGCCGGTTCCCCGGCGGGATCTCCGACGAGGTCCGGCGGCAGGCCGACTACGAGGTCGGCGTCATCGTTCAGATGGGGTTCCCCGCGTACTTCCTCGTCGTCGCGGACTTCATCATGTGGGCGAAGAGCAACGGCATCAGGGTGGGGCCGGGTCGTGGCTCGGCCGCCGGGTCGCTCGTCGCCTACGCGATGGGTATCACCGATCTCGACCCGCTGCCCCACGGCCTGATCTTCGAACGCTTCCTCAACCCCGAACGCGTCTCGATGCCCGACGTCGACGTCGACTTCGACGAGCGTCGGCGCGGCGAGGTGATGAAGTACGTCACGGACAAGTACGGCGAGGACAGGGTCTCCCAGGTCGTCACCTACGGGACGATCAAGGCCAAACAGGCGCTCAAGGACGCCTCACGGGTGCTGGGATACCCCTTCTCGATGGGGGAGCGGCTGACCAAGGCGATGCCCCCCGCCGTCATGGGCAAGGACATCCCCCTGTCGGGAATCTTCGACCCGAACCACCCGCGCTACGGCGAGGCTGGCGAGTTCCGCGAGCTGCACGGTCAGGACGCCGAGGTCGCCAAGGTCGTCGAGACCGCCATGGGCCTGGAGGGGCTGAAACGGCAGTGGGGCGTCCACGCCTGTGCCGTGATCATGTCCAGCCAGCCGCTGATGGACCATATCCCGATCATGAAGCGGGAGCAGGACGGCGCCATCATCACGCAGTTCGACTACCCGACCTGCGAGACGCTCGGCCTGCTCAAGATGGACTTCCTGGGCCTTCGCAACCTGACGGTCATCGACGACGCGCTGAAGAACATCGTCGCCAACGGCAAGGAACCCCTCGACCTCGACGTCATCTCCAAGGGCCTCGACGACAAGGCGACCTACGAACTGCTCGCCCGCGGTGACACCCTTGGCGTCTTCCAGCTCGACGGCGGCCCGATGCGCTCGCTGCTGCGGATGATGCGGCCCGACCACTTCGAGGACATCTCCGCCGTCCTCGCGCTGTACCGCCCCGGGCCGATGGGGGCGAACTCGCACACGAACTACGCCCTCCGCAAGAACGGCCAGCAGCCGATCACCCCGATCCACCCCGAGCTCGAGGCGCCGCTCGAGGAGATCCTCGGCACGACCTACGGCCTGATCGTCTACCAGGAACAGGTCATGGCGATCGCCCAGAAGGTCGCCGGGTACAGCCTCGGCAAGGCGGACCTCCTGCGCCGCGCGATGGGCAAGAAGAAGCGCGAGATCCTCGACAAGGAGTTCGAGGGCTTCCGGGCGGGCATGCTGACCAACGGCTACTCCGACGAGGCCGTCAAGACTCTCTGGGACATCCTCGTCCCTTTCTCGGACTACGCGTTCAACAAGGCCCACACCGCCGGGTACGGGCTCGTCTCCTACTGGACCGCCTACCTCAAGGCGAACTACAAGGGCGAGTACATGGCTGGCCTGCTGACCAGCGTGCGCGACGACAAGGACAAGTCCGCGCTCTACCTGGGCGAGTGCCGTCGCGTGGGCATCAAGGTGCTCCCGCCCGACGTCAACTTCTCCGCCGCGAACTACACCCCGGTGGGGGAGGACATCCGGTTCGGGCTGACGGCGATCCGCAACGTCGGGGCGAACGTCGTCGACGCGATCATCGCGGCCCGGGAGAAGCGGGGCCTCTTCTCGTCCTTCGAGGACTTCCTCCGCAAGGTCCCGGCCGTGGTCTGCAACAAGCGCACGATCGAGTCCTTGATCAAGGGAGGGGCGTTCGACTCCCTCGGGCACACTCGTCGCGGGCTCGTCGCCGTCCACGAGACGGCGGTCGACGCCGTCGTCGCCGACAAGCGCCAGGAGGCGATCGGCCAGGACTCCCTGTTCGGAGGCCTGGACGACGACAGCGGACCCTCCCTGTCCGTCGTGCCGCCCGTGCCGGAGGGGGAGTGGGACAAGGCGGTCCTGCTCGCCTCCGAACGCGAGATGCTCGGCTTGTACGTCTCCGACCACCCGCTGTTCGGCGTCGAGCACATCCTCACGCGGGCGGCGGACTGCTCGATCGCCACGCTGACCGGTGACGAGGGCCGTCCGGACGGCGCGAACGTCACGATCGCGGGACTGATCAGTTCTCTCCAGCGGAAGATGACCAAACAGGGCAAGTCGTGGGCGATCGCCACCGTCGAGGACCTCGGCGGAGCGATCGAGGTCCTCTTCTTCCCCCAGACCTACGAGACCGTCTCGCATGTGCTCGCCGAGGACCTCGTGGTCGTCGTCAAGGGGCGGGTGAACCGGCGTGATGACGTCCCGACCATCTACGCCACCGAACTCAGCCTGCCCGATCTCGACGAGGGCGACCGCGGTCCGGTCGTCGTGTCGATGCCTGTCGTGCGCTGCACCCCTCCGGTGGTCGAACGGCTCAAGGACGTCCTCTCGACCCATCCCGGCCCGACCGAGGTCCACCTCCGGCTGACCCAGGCGGGCCGGTTCACCGTGATGCGCCTCGACGACGGATTCCGGGTCACCCCTTCGCCGGCCCTCTTCGGCGATCTCAAAGCCCTGCTGGGTCCCAGTTGTCTGGTCTGACGCCGCCGGGCCCGCCGTCCGGCCCGCTCGGCCCGCCCGCGGGCCTGGTGCCCGGTCCGCCCGGTCCGCCGTCCGGCCTGTCTTCGGGCATGGTGCCGTCGTGGTCCTTTCTGCTCCCGTACCTCCGGCCGGTCCTGGTGGGGGCCGGGCGGTGGGCCGTCGCGGGGGGAGTGGCGGGCGTGCTGTGGACCTTGCTCGTGCCGGTCCTGCGGGCCCGGGCGGAGAGCTACGAGCAGCAGCTGGCGGGCGACGCGACCCTGGCTGTGATCACCTGTGTCGCCGGGGTCGCCGTCGCCCTCCACGGGCTCTGGTTCCGGTCCGGTCCCGGTGTCTCCCTCCACTTCACCGGGACCGTCCTCGGCTCGGCCCTCGCCTCAGCCGTCGCCTGGGGGACCGGCCGGGTGCTTGGCGCCCCCGTCCTCGCCTCGGCCGCCGTCCTCGTGTTCTGGCCGATGACGATCGCCTTCGTCACCGTCGTGTGGACCCTGGCCGTCACCCTGCTGTCCCCCCACGAGGAGTACTGAGCCCGTCAGCCTTTCTGGCCGGACGTGGGGACGACCTTGCCCTCCATCTGGCAGACGGCGGTGAGCTGAGCGAGTTCCTTGGCGTCGCCGAGCTTCGTCGCGGCGTCGTCGGTGGCGTCCTCGTCGATGAGCGCCGTGGTCGCGTCCGTGATCGTCGTGCGCCGTCCGTCCGCCGAGGCCACCATCAGGCTTTCGTGCCCGAGGGTCCCCCCGTTGTGTCCCCAGACCGTGCCGCAGGGGGTCGCGAAGCTCAGCAGGCCGAGCCCGTACCCGTTACCCCCACCCACCGGGACGACCTGCTTCATCAGGGCCAGCTGCTCACGGGGCAGGAGGGTCCCACCGAGCAGCGCCGAGAGGAACCGGGCGAGCTCCTGCGGCGTGGAGATGATCGCTCCGGCCGTTCCCGCCCAGTTCCCGAGCGGCCAGGTGGAGACGTCGGTGTAGCGGGGGGCGGCGCCGGTGAACGTCAGCAAGTAGCCGTGGGCATACCCGGAGCCGGTGTTCGTCGCGGAACGCGAGGGCAGGTAGGTGCGGGTCAGCCCGAGCGGGCCGGCGATCCGTTGCTGCACCAAGGTCGCCGGGCTCCGGCCGGTGATCTTCTCCAGGAGCATCCCCACCAGGATGTAGTTGGTGTTGGAGTACGCCCACTTGTCCTTGGCGCCGGGGGCGAAGGTGGGGGCGTGCCGTGTCGCGATCGCGACGATCTCCTTCGGGGTCCACGGATGTTTCGAGCCGGACACGAGGGCCTTCCCGAAGGCTTCGTCCTCCGTGTAGTCGAACAGCCCGCTGGTGTGCTGCAACAGCATCCTCACGGTGATCTTCTCCCCGTTCGGGACGACTCCCGGCAGATGCTGTTCGACGGTGTCGGTCAGGGCGAGCTTGTCCTCGGCCACCAGCTGGAGGGCGATCGTCGCCATGAAGGTCTTCGTGTTGCTGCCGATCTCGAACTGGTCGTCGGCACGCAGCGGACGCCGGGTCGCGCGGTCGGCCAGCCCGGTGCCCAACGCCGTCACCCCCGACCCGTCGTCCACCCTGACCAGGTAGCCGACGCTCCCGGCCGCGACCGCTCCGGCCGCGGCCTTCCGCAGGGACGATTCGTCCCTGGCCGGGGACCGGTCCTTGGCGGCGCTCGTCCCGGCGGTGGCCAGTGAGGTGCCGAGCAGGGCCGCGCAGACCAGGGCGGCTGTGACCGCTCTCCGTCGGGAGGACGTGACCGGGGTGGAAGGGGTCCGTGAAGTCATGGTCATCACCCTTCTGGGCCCGGGGCTGAGGCCACAAGACGGTTACCCTCACCGGAGGGGTCGGGCTGGCACCAACGCCGTGCCGATCACCCAGTGCTGCGCCCGGACGTAGCGGCGGTGGGAGCCGCGGGAGGGCCGGGGCACCCCAGACGGGGAATGATCGCCTCGGCGAGCTTCTTCACATCACCCTTGGCATCCTCAGGATGCTTCGGCTGCCACACATCGAGAATCATTTCTTGAGTTCGAGTTGAGCCAGGAGTTGGCTGACAGAACCACCTCGCCCTCATTGCATCTGGAAAGTCATACACCCCTCCCATCCCGCGATACGTGGATTCCAGCAGAACCGCATCAGGAAGACGACTGATGGCGTCATATTGGCTATCTATACCATCAGCGAGTCTGGTATGGACACTTAATCTGAAGGCATAGCGATGATCAGCGTCGGGAGTACCGGGCCAATGACACGTGTATAGATAAGGACCTTTCTTGGGATCGTATCGCGTATTAGTGGCCGGAAGGGTCGATGACTCCCCTTCCGACATGGGCTCGGCTGTGGGATCTACGCTGGGTTTGACGCCAAGATTACTGACCGTATCCCTGATGACCTCAAGGGGAAGTTGCCGGCAGGCTGTATCTGAGAAGGGTTCAGGCGATTCTGTCGATCGACTACACGCCGACAGTGAGGTCATCACACAGGCGGTAGCGAGGATGCTGGTCAACAGTCTTCCGCGCCAACGAGTACGGATCATATCTCGTTTCCCATCCCTAACGGTAAGAGATCACGTTGGCCCGGAATTTGGTTTCCACTCCTTGCCGAACCTTTTCAGCGTAGGTTCCTATTTCACTCCCGACATCAGAAGCAAGATTACCCCTCTGTGTTTCTGTCATCTCGTTCACGGGTACCGGTGCTCCGGTCTTCGGGTCTTGTGGCCATTGTTCCCGGTCTGTCGGCGAGAGGTGCCCATGAATGCGAGCGGACTCGAACGCCTGGAGTGTCAGTCGGTCCTTCGCGGCGTCCATTCCGTCGTTCGATCTGTCGATCGCGATCTGTTCGTTCGGTTTCCCGGAGTCGCCGGCGGCGAGGTTCTTGGCCTCGCTGAGAAAGAAATCGGTGATGATCGGGTAGGGGGCGTCGAGAGCTTTCCCAACCACGGTGAAGTCCAGAGGTGTGAGGAAGACGCTGGCGACTTTGGCTTGCTTCTTCTCACGTGTTTCGTCCAAGTTCTTGGCATCGGAAATGTCACCGTCGGCAAGATCTGAGATCATGGCCCCGGTCAGATAGGCGCTGTCTGCTGCCACCGAGGGAAGGCGGTCCTTCGTGCCGTTGGTCTTGTCCTCCAGGGCTGCCTGATCCATGCGGTAGGCGGAGTACGCCATGACCGTCCGGCCGATGAGCTTGCGGGACGCCCCGTCGCTTCCAATGGCATTCAACGCTCTCCGGCTATCACCCCTCCTGACCAGCGCTCCATACCTGGGCCATCCCTCCTTCACCGTGACATACGGATTCGGGTATCCGCGTTTACCGGTATGGTCCTGGACGTCTACATTCTCCGGTGCAGTACCGATACGGTAACTCTTCTCGATGTCGGGGAGGTACATCGAGAAGATCTGGGCGAGGGGGAGGCGGGCTTCGGGGATGATCTTTCCGGCGTCGGCGGTGGTGTGGATCGCCAGGGAGGAGATCTTGGCGGCGTTCCAGGGGATGGATTGTTCTTTGGGGGTGGTGGCTGGGTGTGTGTCGCGGGCGTGGTTGACGGTGGCTTCGGTGAGGAGTTCGGCGACGGCCCGGCCACGGCCGGGGCGGGCGGCGGATTCCTGGTCGGTGAGGAAGTACTTCGGCAGGTCGCTGTCGCCGAGGACGGCCTGGGCGGATTCGGGGCTGTTCTCGGCGGCGCGCAGGAGGCCACGGACCGGGTCGCGCAGGCCGGTGCTGTCCGGGCCGTCGCCGAAGGCCGTGGTCAGGGAGCGGGTCTCCCAGCAGTTGGGGTCCTTGCGCTCCGTCGCGGTCAGGACGGTGGCGGCCCGGTGCAGGAACCGTCCCCCGAACGGGACCCTGGCCAGGTCGCCGTAGGTGAACAGGACCCCCGCCGCTCCGGGATCCGTCGTCACCAGTTTCTCGGCGAAATCAGCAGGCAGGCGGTCAGGAGCACGCGACGCGGCGGCCAGGAGCCGGGCCAGGCCTGTGGCCGTGGCGTTCTGGACCTCGATCACCTGCTTCGCGACCGCGGCCTTGTCCGGGTTGTCCGAGCGTGTCAGATGGTCGGCTCTTACACGATTTTCGTAGGCGGTGAGACGTCATGGACCGCGTCTCTTGTGCTGATACCGGGTAAACGACCCGTCATTCCGGCGTTGAGGAATCAGTGTGTGCAGTTGCTGTCGTGTTCACGACGGTGA
>JAUPKQ010000163.1 GCA_030837345.1 Actinomycetota bacterium
TGGAACGCCTCGGTCAGCGGCACCTCCGGCACCTTGACGGCGAGGTCGAACGGCTCCGGCAACAGCTTCGGCATCACCGTCTACAAGAAAGGCACCACGAGGGTTCCGAGCGCCTCCTGCGCCTAGAGCCGATCGGGCCGGCGGTCCGTCGGCGGGATCCGACACGATCGTGTCGGTTTGAGCAGACGGAACGACGGCCCGGGTTGATCGTCGAGGCAGGGCGTCTCTTCGTCCTTCGTTCTCTCCTCGGGATCGCCTCACCGATGCTGATACCGGGTGCTGACCCGTCGCTCCCGGGCGATCTCGGGGTGATCGAGGACCTGGGTGACGGATGTGACGATCATTTGTCACATCCGTCACGTCGTGGCGCAGTTCAGGGTCGGGGGTCCCGCTCCGCCGTCGACGACGTAGCCGAAGGTTGTCGACGTCCCGGCCGCCAGACCGCCGTTCCACGTCTCGTTGCGGACCGTCACGGCTTTCCCCTCGGCGGACAGCACGCCCCCGAAGAAGCTACGCACGCTCTGGTCGTCCCCCAGGGTCCACGTCACCCGCCAGCCACGGATCTTCGAGCTCCCGGCGGTGACGGTGACCTCGGCCTGGTACCCGCCGGGCCAGGAGTCCTTCGCCTTGAACGCGGCGGTACATGTCCCGGTGGGGGTGCTCGGGGACGACGAGGAGTCCGGAGAGGGCGGCGACCCGGAGGTGACATAGTCGACCTGCTGGTACGGCGTCGTGCACCGCGGATCGCAGGAGCCGGGGAGGTCGAACGTGTAGACCCGCCCGTCGTTGAGGTACCGGTCGTCGACGTCGCGGATCCTGACGGAGAAGTGGGTGCCCCCCGGTTCATAGGGGGTGAGGACGAACGACTGGCCCATGTCCGCGTTCATCTTCGAATCGACCCACTGGCCGCCGGACCACGACTCGACGCCGTGGATGCCGTTCGCCAGATGCGAGAAGGACGCCGCCGCCCACCAGGTCTCCGCCCCCTGCATGAAACCGATCTTCACATCTCCTGAATAGGCGGGGGCGGGGATGAACGTCCAGCTGACGTGCCGGTTGTTCCAGTGGTCCGGAAGCATGTTCCCGACCTTGACACCGTCCTTGACGAACTTGTCGAGCGACTGGTCGTGCAGATCGAGGTGGTAGGGGTCGTTGCGGCACCAGGCATTGTCATCGCCGCAACTGTCCTCGACGAGCATGTTCAAGGTCGCGCCGTTGAACTCGTCGGAGACCCATTCGCCGTTCCGGCAGAACGGCTGGGTCCGGTCCCCGTCGTTCGTGCCGGTGCAGAAGTCGCCGATCGACACCTGGACCCATCGGCCGCAGTTGTGGCCGTTGTTCCACATGCCGATCTTCGGGTCGCCGTCCGGCAACGGCCGCTGGTAGTACACCCAGTCGCCCGGCGTGTTGTAGACGTTGAGCGCGACGTAGTCGAGGCTCTCCAGTTGGGCTTCCGTCGCGCCGCACCCCCCGTACGGGCCGCCCAGCCCGAAGAAGTGGGTGGAGTTGCCGGTGACGGGCTCGGCGGGATCGGGCAGCGCCCGGGCGTCATTCTCCCCGAGGAACGGGAGGAGTCCGAGCGCGCCCGCCAGAACCGCCAGCGCGAACCGTCCGGGCCTCGCCCGGGACCATGACATCGGACGACGCCAGTGCACCGTTCGCGGTCTTCCCCTGGTGCGTGCCGCTGCGGGACTGTCACTGTTCACGGGGATACGCCCTCCTCGCGCCGGGACGATCACGGATCCACCGGGCCGCTGAACGTAACGGCTGGCCGCCGCGCGGGGAAGAACCTCCGCCCGGGGGGAGGTCACCGACGGATCGGAAGGCGCGTCGGTCCAGGTCAACGGGATGGCTGTGGGGCAGGAACCGCATTCGCCCTGAAAGTTTCCCAGGGGCTCGGCCGGGCGGGACGATCGTCCCCCTGGCAGACCGATCCTCGCACCGACACTTCAACGGTGCTTGCATCAACGCGGCCTGATACGCCGCAGGCGGTGGCGTCCCCCACCGGCACCCCGCCGGGCGGGGCCGGGGCGGACGGCGACGCCGCGTTGCTCGGCGTCGTCGCCGATCCCTCGCGGCTGACGATTCTGCGGATCCTCGCCGAAGGCCCGCGGTGTGTCTGCGAGGTGCAGGCGGGGCTCGCGATCCCGGCGAACCTCCTCAGCTATCACCTCAAGGTGCTGCGCGAGGCGGGATTGATCGTCGGGGTCCGGCGGGGCCGGTGGATCGACTACCACCTC
This sequence comes from Actinomycetota bacterium, assembly GCA_030837345.1. GTDB lineage: Bacteria > Actinomycetota > Actinomycetes > Actinomycetales > Kineosporiaceae > JAUPKQ01. Next base: position 2,241 of record JAUPKQ010000163.1, read on the forward strand.
GCCGGCGACGCCGCCGTCCGCCTCCACACGGCCCTCCCCCTGCCGTGTCCCCCGGCTACCGCTACCGGGTCGACCGGAGGGCCCTCGTGACCGGCGTGCCGTGGCGCCGGTTCCTCCTCCTCGGAGGGGCCGCGCTGACGTGGTGGGCTCTCTACCGGGTGAACGGGCCGGTGTGGGACGTCCTCGTGTACGACGTCGCCGGGCTCGACCCCGCCGGACGGCTCGGCGCCGGGGCGCACTTCTTCCTCTACGACTGCGTGAAGATCACCCTGCTGCTCGTCGGGATCATTTTCGTCGTCACGGTCCTGCGGTCCTTCATGAGCATCGAACGGACCCGTGCCCTGCTCGGCGGACGACGGCAGGGCGCCGGGAACGTCCTGGCCGCGGGCCTGGGCGTCATCACCCCGTTCTGTTCGTGCAGCGCCGTCCCGGCCTTCATCGGCTTCGTGGCGGCCGGGGTGCCGATCGGGGTCACCCTCTCGTTCCTGATCGCCTCCCCCCTGGTGAACGAGATCGCGGTCGGACTGCTGGTCACGATGTTCGGCTGGAGGGTCGCGGGGGCCTACGTCGCGGCGGGCCTGGTGATCGCCGTCCTCGCGGGGTGGGTCCTCGGACGCGCGGGGGTCGAGAAGTGGGTCGAACCGTTCGTGTTCGAGACCCGTCTCGGCGGCCAGATCATCGACTCGACGGCGGGGCTGACCCTCGACGACCGGCTGCGGATGGGCCGCGAGGAGGTCGTGACGATCCTGCGCAAGATCTGGCCCTACCTGCTCGTGGGGATCGGGGTCGGCGCCCTGATCCACGGATGGGCCCCGGAGGAGTTCTTCACCCGCTACGCGGGCACCGGGAACCCGTTCGGGGTGCTCGTCGCCGTCCTGGTGGGGATCCCTCTGTACTCCAACGCGGCGGGGGTCATGCCACTGGTCCAGGCCCTCTACGACAAGGGCCTGCCGATGGGCACGTTGCTCGCCTTCATGATGGCGGTCGTCGCCCTGTCCCTGCCGGAGATGATCCTGCTGCGCCGGGTGCTGAAACCCCAGCTGATCGGCGTCTACGTCACCGTCGTCGGCACCTCGATCGTCGTCGTCGGCTATCTGTTCAACCTCCTGCTCGCCTGAGCCACCACCCACCTCACCCACCGACAGACCCACCGACAGACCCCGACCCCGGAGAGGGACGACATGATGATCATCAAGGTTCTGGGCCCAGGCTGCGCCAACTGCGTCAACCTCGAGAAGGCCACCCGGGCGGCCGTCGGGGAACTCGGCCTGGACGCCACCGTCGAGAAGGTGACCGACTACGCCGCCATCGCCGGGTACGGCGTCATGCGGACCCCGGCCCTCGTCGTCGACGAGGTCGTGGTGATGTCCGGACGCGTCCCCACCACGGCCCAGGTCCGTGACCTCCTCGCTCCCCCGGCGGGCTCCCGGTAACCCCGAGGCCGACGAGTTCTCGGATCGCCGTCCCCGGTTCCGGGACTGGGACTGGTTTTCGGGACGGGTCGACCTGGGCGTTTGCCGTCCGCTGCCGATCGTCCCGGTAACGGTCGTTTCCGGGACGGGCCTATCGGGCTGCGGCGAGTCTCTGGAGCACCGGGATGGCATTGATCTTCTGTGCGGTTAGGTCGGCCCAGTACAGGCCGGCCGGCTGGCGTGGTGGCGTGCAGGTGATGACCTCGTCGGGGGTGACGATGAGGTCGACGCGGAAGTCGTGCTGGGTTTCGGGCAGGTCCTGGTCGAGGACCTGCAGCGGGTGCATGGTGGTCACGATGGTGGTGGTGTCGGTGAGCAGACCGGCCTCGGCCAGAAGGGCGACCTCCAGGTCGGCGTAGCCGGCCCCCTTGCCCAGGCGCACGCCGCGCCGGTTGACGGCGACGCTGCCAACGACGATCAGGTCGACCGGGTACATCTCCTCGACGCCGATCGGTTGGCCGACCTGCATCGCTACCTCGTGCGTCGCGGCCTGGTCCGGAGGAACCGTCAGGTGCCGGGGGTCGAGCAGCCGGAAGGGCTGCTCGGTGGCCAGCTTCGGAACGGCCATGTAGACGATCTTTCCCTCGGCCAGGGCCCGGCCCCGGACGGGCAGCTGGGCCCGGTCGGGGACCGCCTTGATGATCCGCGCGTGTTTCCAGACGGGTAGGGCTGCCAGCCGGGCGGCGGCGACATCGGCACCGACGAAGGCGGGGATCTTCCCGTGGACGTTCGGCTGGGCGGCGTGCTCGCGGGCCAGGGCGTCCCAGATCTGGGTGCGCGCGGCGTCCTTGGCCCGGTCGACGTCGCTGCGTTCGAGGCGGGTCGGGTCGACGTCGCGGCGGGTGGGGTCGGTCGAGGTCATCGGGGTGGGCCTCCGTCGGCTCGTCGGGCGGTGATCAGTGTGCGGCGATCAGGGACAGCAGGCGTTCCCGCACGTCGCTAACAGCTGGGGTGCGGACCCAGGGCTTCATCTGCCGGGCGGCGGAGAACACGATGGACAGGCCGCCGCCTCCCCAGGTGAGTTCGAGGACGTCGATGGCCTCGTGTGCGGCGGTGGCGGCGCCGTCCAGGTCGTGCTGCTGCAGGCGCGCCAGGGCGAGGTTGCCCAGCACGATGGCCCGGGACTTGGAGGTGGGCCGGATCTGTCTGGCCGTGGTGGTCAGGACCTGCTCTGCCTGGTCGTGCCGTCCGAGGGACAGGTAGCAGGATCCAGCCAGGCGGCCGTAGTGCGCCGGGGTGACCAGCTGGTAGGCGGCGTCGTCCGTCGTGATCTTGCCTAGATGATCCTCGGCCTCGGTCAGGCGGACGTCGCAGTCGTCGCCCTGGCCGAGCCGGGCATGGGCCTCGGCGGCGTGCAGGGCGGCCAGACCGGCCAGGACCGGGCTGGCGGTGCCGGCCAATTCGCTGGCCCGCCCGGCCAGGGCCAGGCCGGTGTGGGGTTGGTTCTCGCCGTACAGGGCCAGGTAGCAGGTGCGCAGGGTGGCCAGGGACTCCACGGCCGGGTGCCCGAGGTGCCGGGCGGCCTGGGCTGCCCGCTGGTAGTGGGCTCGGGCACCGGCATGGTCGCGGCGTTGGGAGGCGTCCCACACCAGCTGCCCCATCAGGATCGCGGCGTCCGCCTCCACCGCGAGCAGTTCCCGGCGCAGCCACCCGCCTTGGGTGTGAGCGCGCAGCAGGGCGACGGTGCCCA
>JAUPKQ010000164.1 GCA_030837345.1 Actinomycetota bacterium
CACCGGAGACACGGCGCCGACCGCGCCGGCGGGCGGTGCGAGGAGCACCGGCAGATCCCGGCACGCCGTGCTCGGCGGACGCCAGCTCCCGGCCCCGCCCCGCCCTCCGTCGGGTCGTCCCCGTCCCCGGCTGGTTCCGGTCACCCCGGCGACCGTACCCCTGCCCGCCCCTCCCGGCGGGCGGTCCGGTCCGCCGTCGGGGCGGTCCACCGTGTCCGGGACGTCCTCCGCCACGGCCGGGTCGGCGGCGGTGAGGGAACTGTCGCTCGCCGCGGCACCGTCGTCCGCGAGGACGTTCGGGCCGGCGAACAGCACGACGAAGACCCTCGTGCTCTACGACACGGGCGGGGAGTACGGGTGGCTGGGGGAGCTGTACGCCCTCGCCGGAGGCACCCTCGCCAGCCACTTCGGCTCGGTGACCGCCGAACCGGTCACCAGCTACGTCGCCGGGCAGATCGCCGATCACACCGCCACCGTCTACCTCGGGTCCAGCTACAACGAGGCCTTGCCCGCCGCCCTGATCAAGGACGTGACGACGACGGCGAAGCCCGTCGTCTGGGCCGGGTTCAACGTGTGGCAGCTCGCCGGGGCCCCCGGGTCGGCGACGGCGACCGCCTTCCGGGCGAAGTACGGGTGGGACCCCTCGACGTCCTACCTCACCGGGGACGTGATCTCCACGATCACCTACAAGAACCGGTCCCTCACCCGGGCCGGGGCGTCGGCCGGCAGCCTGCTCGCCCCGTACGTCACGAGCCCGGCGAAGGTGACGGTCCTCGCGAACGCCGTCTGCGCGAGCACCTGCGACCCCCTGGCCCAGACGACGGGCACGACGTTCCCGTGGGCGATCCGGTCGTCGAACCTCGCCTACGTCGGCGAGATCCCCTTCTCGTACCTGTCCGAACGGGACCGGTACCTCGCCTTCGCCGACCTGCTGTTCCCCGCCCTCCGGCCCGGGGCCGGCACGACCCGCAAGGCCGCCGTCCGGCTGGAGGACGTCACCCCTGTCTCGGACCCGGCGGTCCTGCGGCAGTTCGCCGACTACCTGTCCGCCCAGAAAGTCCCCTTCACCGTCGCCGTCGTCCCCGAGTACCGCGACCCGACAGGCGTCTACAACGGCGGCACGGCCCGGACCGTGACGCTCGCCCAGGCCCCCGCCGTCGTCGCAGCCCTGACGTACCTGACGACCAAGGGCGGAACGATCATCCAGCACGGCTACACCCACCAGTACTCGACGATCAAGAACCCCTACAACGGCGTGACGGGTGACGACTTCGAGTTCTACCGGTCGCGCTGCTCGGCGACGCAGAACCCGCCCTACCAGTTCGGCGACTGCCAGCAGAACTCGTGGGTGATCCTGGAGGGATCGCTGCCCGGCGACACCCAGGCGAAGGCGAAGACGACGGTCGCCACCGGCCGCTCCCGCTTCACCCAGGCCGGGCTCGCGGCGCCGACGGTCTTCGAGACGCCCCACTACACGTCCTCGGCCGCGGACTACCGGGGGATGAAGGAGGTGTACGGCACCCGGTACGAGAGGGACCTCTTCTTCGGCGGGCTCCTCAACCCCTCCGGGAACGCCACGCGGGTGTTCGGCCAGTTCTTCCCGTACGCCGTGACGGACGTCTACGGTTCGAAGGTCCTGCCCGAGAACCTCGGCAACTATGAGCCGGAGATGTCCAACAACCACCCGCCACGCCTGGCGGCGGACCTCGTGAACAACGCGGCCGCCAACCTCGTCGTCACCGAGGCGACCGCGAGCCTCTTCTACCACCCGGCCTATCCGCTGTCCGAACTCCAGAAGGTGGTCACCGGGATCAAGGGCCTCGGCTTCACGTTCGTGGCCGCGACCAGTCTGTGACCATGGACGACCCCGGGCGCCGGGACCGGCGGGAGACCACCGGTCCCGGCGTCCGGGCCGTCCGGGCCGGGCTGGCCGCGCTCGCCCTCCTGGCCGCCCTCGTCGCCTGCGGGCCGGACGCGTCACCTCCCGGAGCGGGTGCCCGGGTGGCTCCCGTCACCGATGCCCCGTCACCTCCCGGAGCGGATGCCCCGGAGGTGCCCGGGGCGGGAGCACCGGCCGTCGCCCCGCTCCGGCGGGGCCGGCGGGCCGGAAAGATCCGGCTCAGAGTCCGCGACGTGGCGGGGCGGCCCCTCCGGTGGCGCGATCTGCGGCGGATCCAGACCGCGGGCACCGGCGAGGACGCCGCCGACGACGTCCTGCTCGACGCCCGGACCCTCCGCGTCCTTGACACCGGGCCTCTGAAGCCGGGGACGGGGAAGGACGCCGGGACCGTCCTTCTCGACCGGCCCGCGGGGGACATCGCCCTCGCCCTGTCGTGGCCGGCCCCCGCCGGGTACTCCACCTTGATCATCGACCTGCCGGATCCGGGGACCTACGAGTTCGCCGACCTCGCCGCCCGGCAACTCCTGCACGACCTGGAGACCGCGCTGACCGCCCGCCCCGCCTACCGGCCCGGTCCCGCCGTCACCGAGGCCCGGGCGCGGGCCCTCACCGAGCTGGCGGCGCGCTCGCCCGGATCCGCCGCCCGGGCCCTGGACGCCGCCGCCGGGGCCTGGGTGCGCCTGCTGACCGAGTACGGCGGGGAACGGGCACGGGCGCGCCGCGACCTGACGTGGGGTTTCACCCTGGACGACGCGGAGCTCGCCCGGACCGCCGTCCCCGCGGCGCTGGCCGCCGTCGGTGGCCACGGGCCGGACGGCGCCGTCCGCGTCGTGTTCGACCGCGGTACCGGACCGGCGGAGTACCGCCCGGTCGTCGACCGGATCCACCGGGCGGGGATGACGGTCGTCGGCCAGTTCCTCGACTCCTCGGACCTGGCGGCGGTCTCCCTGCCCCGGTGGCGGGACCGGGTCCGCGAGTACGTGCGGGTGCTGCCCGACGTCGACACGTGGGAGGTCGGGAACGAGGTCAACGGTGACTGGACCGGCACCGGCACCGTCGAGAAGATCGACTTCGCCACCCGGTACGTCACCGCGCACACCCGGGCCCGCACGATGCTCACGCTCTACTGGGACCTCGGGCAGACCGACCCCGCGCACTCGACGTTCACCTGGCTCGCGGACCGGCTCCCGGCCCCGCTCCTGGCGCTCGTCGACGACGTCGGCCTGTCCCTGTACCCGGAGCAGTGCCCGATGGGGGTGGCCTTCGACCGGGTGATGCGTACCCTCCACGCCGCGCTCCCGGCGCAACGGGTGTGGATCGGTGAACTCGGGTACTGGTCGGCGGATCTGGACCGCCGCTGGTGGTGGGGACCCCGCGACGACCCCGAGGGAGCCGGCCGCGCCGCCGTCGCCGCCTTCTACGGCACGGCGGTCGCCGGGTACGACTTCGCCGCCGGAGGGACGTTCTGGTGGTACTTCGCGACCGAGGCCCCCGTGGACGGCCGGCTGTGGCGGGCGATCAGGGACACGCGCCCCCGGTGACCGGCGGTCACCGGGGACGCGCGCTCGCGCTGGCGGTTCAGTCGGTGCCGGACTCCATGGCGGCGCTGTCGAGGGACGTCTCGTCGACGGCGCCCTCCGCGGCCGGGACGACGCGGTCGGCGATCGGCTCCGCCCGGCCCGGCTCGAGCTCGCCGACGTACTGCGCCTGAGCGGCCAGCTGGCCGTGCCCGGCGTAGAGCTCCAGCTTGGAGCGGGTGTCGGCGATGTCGAGGTTGCGCATGGTCAGCTGGCCGATGCGGTCGACGGGACCGAACGCGGCGGAGTCGACCCGCTCCATGCTCAGGCGGTCCGGGTGGTAGCTGAAGTTCGGTCCCGTCGTCCCCAGGATGCTGTAGTCCTCGCCACGGCGCAGCCGCAGGGTGACCTCCCCGGTGACGGCGCGCCCGACCCAGCGGGTGAGGCTCTCCCGCAGCATCAGTGACTGCGGGTCGAGCCAGCGGCCCTCGTAGAGCAACCGGCCGAGGCGGCGGCCCTCGGTGTGGTAGTTCGCGATCGTGTCCTCGTTGTGGACGGCGTTGAGCAGCCGTTCGTAGGCGATGAACAGCAGGGCCATGCCCGGGGCCTCGTAGACGCCCCGGCTCTTGGCCTCGATGATGCGGTTCTCGATCTGGTCGCTCATCCCGAGGCCGTGCCGGCCACCGACCTCGTTGGCCTTCTGGACGAGGTCGACGGCGGTGGCGAACCGCTCGCCGTTGATCGCGACGGGCCGGCCCTCCTCGAAGGCGAGGACGACGTCCTCGGTGTCGATCCGGACCGACGGGTCCCAGAAGCGCACGCCCATGATCGGGTCGACGATCTCGATCGAGACGTCCAGCTGCTCCAGGAGCTTGGCCTCGTGGGTCGCGCCCCAGATGTTCGCGTCGGTCGAGTAGGCCTTGTCGGCGCTGTCGCGGTAGGGCAGGTCGTGCTCGACCAGCCACTGCGACATCTCGCTGCGCCCGCCGAGCTCACTGACGAACTGCGCGTCGAGCCACGGCTTGTAGATGCGCAGGCGCGGGTTCGCCAGCAGCCCGTACCGGTAGAAGCGCTCGATGTCGTTGCCCTTGAAGGTCGAGCCGTCACCCCAGATGAAGACCTCGTCCTCCCGCATCGCCCGCACGAGCAGGGTGCCGGTCACCGCGCGGCCGAGGGGCGTGGTGTTGAAGTAGGCGCGACCCGCGTTGCGGATGTGGAAGGCCCCGCACATCAGGGCGACGAGCCCCTCCTCGACGAGCGCCTCGCGGCAGTCGACGAGCCGGGCGACGTCCGCGCCGTACTGTTTCGCCCGCCCCGGCAGCGTCTCGATCCGGGTCTCGTCGTACTGACCGAGATCGGCACTGTAGGCGCACGGGATCGCGCCGTGGTGGCGCATCCAGGCGACGGCGACCGAGGTGTCCAGACCGCCGGAGAAGGCGATCCCGACACGCTCACCGACAGGGAGGTTCGTCAAGACCTTCGACACAGGGGAGACGGTATCGATCCCCGGGGCCCGCGGACCAATCGCCTCCGTGTCGTCGCCCCCCGGGCCTCAGCCTCCGGACGACTGACGGACGACGAGTTCCGGTTCGAAACGGACGTACTCGTGCCGGTGGTGGCCACGGGCCTCGGACTCCCGCAGGAGCAGCCGGGCGGCCGTCCGGCCGAGGAGGTACCGGGGCTGGCGGACCGACGTCAGGGGGACGGCGGCGGACGCGGCGAAGTCGATGTCGTCGTAGCCGACGATCGCGACGTCGTCCGGCACCCGGGCGCCGTGCCGGGTGAGCTCCTGCAGCAGACCGAGCGCGACGAGGTCGTTCCCGCAGAACACCGCGGTCGGACGGGTCGACGCGGGCAGGCCGAGCAGGTGGCGGCCGCCGTCCCGGCCCGCCCCGACCGTCGTCGCCGGGGTCTCGATCGTCGTCAGCCGGTCCGGGGGCAGATCCGCCGACTCCAGCGCCCGGTGGACCCCGGTGAGCCGGTCGCGCAACTGGGGGACGCCCGCGGGGCCGCCGATGAACGCGATCCGCCGGTGTCCCCTCTCGATCAGGTGGGCGACGGCGAGCTCGCCGCCCGCCGCGTCGTTCACCCCGACCGAACACCAGACGGACGTCGAGGACTCGCCGCTGTCGACGAGGACGACGGGGATGCCGAGCCCGGGAAGGCTCCGCAGACGGGTGCCGCCCGCGTCCGACGTCGCGATCATCACCCCGTGGACGCGCTGTTCGAGCAGCAGCGAGAGGTAGTCCTCCTCCCGGGCGGGGTCGCCGTCGCTGTTGCACATCACGAGGGCGAGATCCGACTCCCGGCACGCCTCCTCGGCGCCACGGGCGACGTCGGCGAAGAACGGGTTGCTCGTGTCGGTGAAGACGAAGGCGACGATCCGGCTGCTGCCCGCCCGGAGCTGGCGGGCGGACTCGTTCCGGACGAAACCGAGATCGGCCATCGCCGTCTCGACCCGTTCCCGTGTCTCGGGCCGGACCAGATGCGGACGGTTGAGCACGTTTGACACCGTTCCGACCGAGACCCCGGCGTGCGCGGCAACGTCCTTGATGCCGGCGGGTCCGCTCACGGAAGGCCCCTTCGGGAAGAAGGCTGGGACGGGATCTCAACACTGAAACGCCTACTGAGAATAGTGGAGAGATCCCGCCGCCCGTTCGCGGACTCGTGGCCCGTCCTGCTCCGGACCCGTCCTCAGCGCACCGTCAGCGGACCCTGGTGGCCTTGCTCGTGACACCCAGCAGGTTCGCGACCGGGGAGACGACCACCCGGTAGGTCCCCGGGGCGACGTTGGTGATCTTCCAGCTCGACGCCGGGACCTTGTATCGGGCAATGGTCTTCCACCGCCCCTTGACCGACTTCTGCAGTTGCATCGCCTGGCCGTCGGCGGGGCTCAGCGACCCGGTCATCATGCGTTTCTTCCCGGTGAGGCCGAGAACCGGGGCGATTCTGAGCAGTGCCGGGGCGCTCATCTTCTCGCCGTTCGTCCCGTTGCCGGGGAAGTAGACGGCGACGTGGGAACCGCGCCGGACGGAGAAGGTGATGTTCGCGGTTCCCGAGGTGAGCGGGAAAGTATTCGACAGACATTCGAAGTCCGCGTCTCTCGCGGAGTTCGCCAGCCGGAAGCACAGGTGGACGACGCCGTTCAGGCCTTCCCCTCCGGCGGAGGTCACCCGCGCGTGCGCCGTCAGCTGCGCCCCGGATCTCGCGACCGACCGGGAGAGCCTCACCGTGGCGACCGTCGCCTCCGTCTCGGCTGCGGCAACCGTCTGACCTGGGACGACGTCGTGTCGAGGGGTGGTGCTCCCCGCCGCTGCGGGGCCTTGGTGAAGGAGGACGAGAGGAAGACAGACCGACAGCAACACGGACAGACGGGTTCTTGTACGCACGGGATTCTCCTTCAGCGGGGTGAATGTTCCGATGCGTGCAGGGAATTGTGTTCCGGGAGGGAACGCTGTGGTCGGAGGGAATGTCAGTCGGTGTCGCGCAACGCGATCACGATAGTGCCGCCGGCGCCGGAGGGTGAAGACCCGCCCGTGGGTGAATCCGGGCCACGAAGGGAGTAAGCCGTCACGCTCCGCCGCCGGGTACGGTGCCGGGCCCGTCCGTCAGGCCGATCCGTCAGGCCGGTCCGCGGACGTTCCTCCGGTAGAGCTCCACCGCGTACGCGGTGAACTCCTGACGTGAGGCGAGCCGGTAGCCGTGCTCGGACAGCTCCAGCTTCTCGCCGTCCGTCGCCGAGCGGACGAGGTTCTTCGTGTACGTCGCCCGGACCAGGAAGATCCGCCGGTGCTCCGGGAGCCGGGCGTCGAGCTCCCCCGGGTCGACCTCCAAGCCGTTGATCGACGCGTTCTCCACGGGCCCCACCTTGAGGGCGAGGTCCTCGATGCCTCCGGTGAGGCGGGGGTGGATCGTGGCGACGATCCGCGTCTTGCCGGGGAGGAACAGGACGGCGTCCCCGGGCTCCGTCTGCTGGGCGAGGTACGTGGCGACCCCGCGCATGTCCTCGCCGTGTCCGCTCTCCGGGTCGCGGTGGGCGAGGTGGGTGGGGAGGGAGACGGCGGCGGTCGCCGCCACCGGGACGGCGGCGAGCACGACGGCCGTGGACACGCGCAGGCGGTGGACGACGCCACCGGAGACACCGTCCGGGATCGGCCGCCCGGAGACGACTCCGGTGGCGAGCCGGACCGCGGCGGCGGCGGCCAGCGCGACACCTGGCAGGGAGAAGATCACGTAGTGGAGGTCCCACAGCGGTTTGACGAGCGACACCCCCCACAGCACGGACGCGGGGACGACCCCCCAGGCGCAGCCGAGGGCGAGGAGGGACCAGCGGGGACCGTCCGGCA
>JAUPKQ010000165.1 GCA_030837345.1 Actinomycetota bacterium
CCGCCCCCTCCTCACTGTTCGGCTCCCCGCCGTTCAGCGCCTCGCCGTTCGTTCCTTCAGTTCTCCAAGAAGGCGCCCTTGAGATCCGGTGACAGCGTTCCGAGGATGCGGTTCAGGTCGTCCACGCTGGCGAAGTCGATGCTCAACCGGCCCTTGCTACGGCCGAGCGAGATCGCGACCCGCGTGTCGAGACGGTCCCCGAGCCGGGTGGCGAGATCGTCCAGCTCGGCCCGATGCGTTCCGGCCCGAGGACGACGTTTGGCGGGCTTGGGCGCCGTCCCGTCGCCGAGCGCCACGACCTCCTCGACGGCCCTGACCGACAGTCCCTCGGCCACGATGCGCTGAGCGAGCCGTTCCATCGCCGCCGAGTCCTCCAGCCCGAGCAGTGCCCTCGCGTGTCCGGCGGACAGAACGGCTGCCGCCACGCGACGCTGGACGAGCGGAGGGAGCTTCAGCAGCCGGATCGTGTTACTGATCTGCGGCCGCGAGCGGCCGATCCGGCTCGCCAGCTCTTCATGGGTGCACCCGAAGTCGTCGAGGAGCTGCTGGTAGGCGGCGGCCTCCTCCAACGGATTCAGCTGGCTGCGGTGGAGGTTCTCGAGAAGGGCATCCCTCAGGAGCTCGTCGTCCTGGGTGTCACGCACGATCGCCGGGATGCTGTCGAGCCCCGCGTCGCGACAGGCCCGCAACCGGCGCTCCCCCATGATGAGCTCGAACTGCGGCTCATCATCCGCTGGCGCGTCCTCCGCTCCGACGCCGGTGATCCGTCGCACGACGACTGGCTGGAGGACGCCGATCTCCCTGACCGAATGGACGAGTTCGGCCAGGGACTCCTCATCGAAGACCTGCCGTGGCTGTTTCGGGTTCGGCCGGATCGCGTTGACCGGGAGCTCGGCGAAGTACGCACCAGGCACGGGGAGCAGGTCACCATCGGTCGACGCCGTCCGGGGTGAATCCGTCTCCTCCGGTCCCCCCGACGGATCGGGGAAAGAGACACCGGACGGCGGTTCGCCCGTGACGGGTGTGTCCGTCACCGGTGTGTCCGTCGCGGGTTCGCCTGCCACCGGTGTGTCCGTCACCGGTGTGTCCGTCACCGATGTGTCCGTCACCGGTTGGCCTGCCACCCGTGTAGCCGTGACGGGTACGCCCGCCACCGCCGCGCCCGTCACCGGGATCCCGGACCATTCGGTTCGTGCCCCCGGCGTCGCTCCCTCACCGGATCTGGCCGACGGCCCGGACGGATTCTGAGGAGATGTCGGCACTCCACCGGACCGTGACTGCGCGGGCGGCCCGCCGATCAGGGGTGTCCGCCCGTGGGGAGTCCCGATCAGACCGGTGGCGACGTCCCGGCCTCCCTCCGCACGAGATGATCCGTCGTCCTCATGCTCGGGAAAGAAGACGTCGACAGGCCGCTCACCGACCGGCCGGGTCATCGGGGTGGTCCCGTTGGGGATGAGCGCTCCCAGTCCCCGGCCTAGGCCTCGTCGCTTCTCACTCACTCGCGCTCCTCCTGCTCCGCTGGCGGCGCCCAGCGGAGCACCTGCTCGGCGACTTCGCGAGCCGCTTCGAGGTAGGACAACGCTCCGCTGGAACCGGGGTCATAGGTCATGACGGTCTGGCTGTGGCTGGGCGCCTCGGAGATCCGGACTGAGCGGGGAACGCTCGTCTTGACGACCACCTCGCTGAAGTGGGTGCGGACCTCCTCGGCCACCTGAGAGGACAGCCGCGTGCGACCGTCGTACATCGTCAGGAGGATTGTCGACACATGGAGCCTCGGGTTGAGATGCCCTCGGATCAGCTCAATGTGTTTGAGGAGTTGGGAGAGCCCTTCCAGGGCGTAGTACTCGCACTGGATCGGGATGAAGACCTCGGTAGCCGCAACGAAAGCGTTGATCGTCAGAAGGCTGAGGCTCGGCGGACAGTCGATGAAGATGTAGTCGATCTGGGGGAGAGCGTTCGCGTAACGCTCGTCGAGGTAGGAGTCGAGCGACTTCTGGAGGCGCATCTCCCGCGCCACCATCGACACCAACTCAATCTCGGCCCCGGCAAGGTCGATGGTCGCCGGGGCGCACCAGAGGTTGGGGACGTCGGGGCACTGCTGGATCACATCCGCCAACGGGGCGTCCTCGACGACGACGTCGTAGAGGCTGGGGATGTCGGCGTGATGATCGATCCCCAGCGCCGTGGACGCGTTCCCCTGCGGGTCGATGTCGAGGACGAGAACGTTCAGACCGGCCTGCGCCATCGCCGCGGCGACGTTGACGGTCGTCGTCGTCTTGCCGACCCCGCCCTTCTGGTTGGCCACCGTCAAGATCCGCGTGTGAGGCGGCGCCGGGAACGGCCGGCCGACGAGACTGATGCGCCGTCGCGCGTTCTCCGCCACTTCGAAGGCCAGAGGCGTTGACTCGTCCACGCTCGGAAGGCTGCCGACCAATGTCCGTCGCTGCTCCTCGTTCTCATACGGGGACGGCGGGATCGGTGTCACGGAGCGGGTGGATGACCAGTCCTCGGCGGTCATCGTTCCTGCCGGATGTGGAGCCGGTTGGCTTCCCTCCGCGGCCGAGCGCGCCGCCGTCCAGGCGGTGGTGTCGCTGGGATCGTGCATGTCCGAGCTCCCGTCCATCGCAGACTCGCGGTCGTCGGCAGAAGTCTGCCTCGTTCGCGGCGTGCTCGTGGCCCGCTCCGCGGACCATCTCTCTTCGGAAGCCGTTACGTCGCCCGTCGCTGTTTCACGGGAAACATCTGTTTCACGTGAAACAGCGCGATGATCGTCCATCTCGATCGTTGTCCCGGCTGCCGGGGCGACTGTATCCCTGTTCGACGCTTCTCCGGGAGTCGTCGTCCCGCCCTCTCCCCCATTGGACCGGTCGGTCCCGTGTTGCCGGTCGGTCCCGAGAACCGTCTCCCTTTCTCGTCCCACCTGTGGGCCCGAGAGGTCTCCCTCCGCGGGGACCTCCGCGAGGGTCTCCGCGACGACGCCCATCGGAATGGCGACCGTCGCTGGTGGAAGCTTCCGCGGACGAGTCTCCCCTGCCACGGGCGACGTCCCATCCGTCAGGAACCCCCTCTCCGTAGCTGCCGGCGGTGCGACGTCCGCCATCACCGGCTCGGGCCGTTCACCGAACCACTCCGGAAGTGAGGGTGGGCGCACGACAGAAGCTGACGGGAGGGGTGGCGGAGTCGGGCCCGGATGGCTCGTCATCAGGCCGGCTTCGTGCCTTCTCGTCTCCGGCGCCCCGGACTCCCCACGCGGCACCTCCCGAGTCCCTGCGACCCGCGGTGTCCCTGACACCGGCTTCGTGACCGGCTGCCTCTCGGGAACAGGATCAGCGGGTGACGCACCCTGAGCCGCAACCGTCGGCTCTCCACCGTCTTCACCTCCGAGTAGGCGGCGTGCGAGCTGAAGCGGATCGAATGCGAAAGCGTCCACCGCCGTCCGCGTGGCATGCGCGTTGACGTCACGCCAGCTCCTCCATCCCACTTGCGCCTCCAGCGCTGTTCTGGGTCCGGCCTCCGGCCTGTCGGGATCCGGCCGCTGCCCCACCGAAGCGTCCTCCTTGTACAGCGAAGGACTGCGGAGCAGGTCTGTTTCACGTGAAACCACGGACCCGATCAACGATGTTTCACGGGAAACACCCCTCGGATCCGAGCGAGGGGGAGTCCCTCCTTCTTTGGTTCCGGGCGCCTTGGATCCGGACACGGACGCCTCGGCATCGGGTCCGGCGGTCCCGCGTCCTCCCGCGACGGGTCCTTCTTCCTCGCTCTTCTCGATCGGTCGCCCACCGAGATTCCACTTCGCCGCAAGAAGCCCGGTCGGTACGCCCTCCGGAGCGTCGGACGACGGTCCTCCCTCTTTTCCCCCACCTCGCACGTCGACCACCAACGGTCGTGGTGTTCCATCATTCGATGGTGCGGCCATTCTCAGCTCTTCCCTCCTCGCGAGATCAGCGTCGGGCCGGTCCCGCCTTCAAGCCCCCGTCCTTGGATCTGTTCACTTCCCGATGGCGTTGCAGGCTGGTGGTACTCGCCGAATGTTCACGGACCGAAGAGGTCCTCAACTCGTCATCTCGACGGGAGAAACCTCGCTCGGAGCGACTCGGCAACAGTGCGGTCCGGCTCGCGACGACCGAACCGCACTCTGGATTCCCCTCACCGCGTACCTCGCTCTCCGTCATCGCTGGTCCTCCTCCTCATCCTGATGCACCCCGCCCACAGGTCGGGGATCGTTGCCTCGACACGCCGTACGGGATTCAGCCAGCCCCTCGCCGGTTCGTCTACCTCCGTGTCGATGACCATCGATGCTCTCCCTGCCACAGCAGATCCGCTCGATCCGTTCAGCATCACAGCACCCTCGATGTCTCCGACGGTCTGTCGCCTCCGCACGCTCCCGCTTCGCCTGACGCTCCCGTCTCGCGTGTCGCCCCCCGCCTCACGCGATGCCCGGTCAGCACGCAGGCACGGTCCGATCTCGATGTTTCCCGTGAAACATCGTGTCTCCCGCAGCTCGGCGATCGGTTTGCTACCGTCACGGATCTTGGCCTCTCCCCCACTCTCAAGGGCCGCGGTTCTCGGTCTCACATCCACGAGTCCCTGTTTCCACGCAGACCGCTCCGTGCGCGTCCACCGTGCCTCACGCCGGCGCCACCGGCATCGCCCTCGCAGGCTGCGGCGCGAGGCCGCGAGCATGATCTTGGCTGATGTCCGTACGCCTCGCAGGGCTTCGAGCTGGGGTTCCAGCGGTCGACCACGATCATGTCGTGGTCGCCGGCCAGGCAAGCGCTGGCCCAGCGCGGGAAGCAGGTGCGGGAAGCGCGGACCTTCCGGTTAGGTGCGGGTGGCCCTCCCCTGAGGCTTCGCCCTGCTCTCGGAGCGCCGCTGTCTCCGGGCCATCGTGGAAGGAACGCGCCCTCTCGTCCCCCGAGAACCCACCGGGAGTACCTCACCTGCACCGGGTAGCCGGCCCGCCGCCTGAAAACGCTCGCTGAGAACTCCGTTGACGAAGGTGCCGAAGGATCATCACCCCCGTTACCTGAGTTCTCGATCAAGCACCGGCGGTCCGAACCCGACCGCCACGAATTGACTCGCGAGCCAGAGTACTTGTCATCGATCGCCGAGCCCGGCCCCCGGTCAAGACATGAGGAGGGGCTCGTTTCACGTGAAACGAGCCCCTCCTCATGTCTTGACCGGGGGCCGGGCTCGGCGATCGATGACAAGTA
>JAUPKQ010000166.1 GCA_030837345.1 Actinomycetota bacterium
GCCGGTCCCGTCCACCCTGCCGGTCCCGCCGAACCTGTCACCGTCCGGGCCCGCCGGTTCGCCGGACACCTCAAGCGGCGCCTGGAAGGGCGTCCCGTCGCCCTTCCGCCGCGTTCGGCCCAGCTGACCCCCGGCGACCTGGACGGAGCGACCGTCGTCGTCACGGACTGCCAGTCGATGCCGGTCGCCCGGCGTCTGCTGGCCGTCGCCCCCGACGTCCGGATGGTCGTCGAGCTCGACCGCGGCGGTGTACTGGGACCGCCCCCTGACAGCGCCGAGACGGAGGGCTCGTGAACACCGACCCCGATCGGGCGGGACCCCGCCCGCCGCACGTCGTCATGGTCGTGGCCAACGACGTCCGCAGCGACACCCGGGTCCGCAAGAGTGCCCTGGCCGTCGCCGCGCTCGGCGCCCGGGTCACCGTCGTCGGCGTGACGACCGCTCCCCGGCGCTGGGACACGGTCCTCGACGTCCCGCCTCCCGCGGGTGAGGTGCGGATCGTGCGCATCCCCGTCGACTTCGCGCTCAGCCGGACCCGCAAGGACCGGCGGGCGCGCCTGCACCGCGGCGAGTTCCCCCTGCTCACCTCCGACCCGAGGGCCGAGGCGCTCGCCCGCCGGCGGCTGGCGGTCGCCGAGATCGACGCCCAGTCCCTCGACGGCCGGGCCGCGTCCGTCCGGCGGGCGGCCGTCGACGCGCGGCGTTTCGCCCTGCGCGCCGAGGGTGCGGGACGGCGCCGGGTCGCCAGCGGAGCGAAACTCGGGTTCAAGGCGTGGGACCGAGTCTGGCAGCAGGTTCCGGTCGCCGCGTCCCCCCACCGGATCGTGCCCGAGGTCGACGACCTGGAACTCGCCGTCGGACCGGTGCTCGACGGCCTGGAACCGGACGTCGTCCACGTGCACGACGTCCATCTGCTCGGCGTCGTGGCACGGTCGGTCGCCCGGGCACGCGCTGTGGGACGTGAGGTGGCGTGGCTGTACGACGCCCACGAGTGGGTTCCGGGACTCTCGCGCTACGGGGGGCGCACAGCCCGGGTGATCGCGGCCTGGGCCGCGCTGGAGAAGCGTTTCATCGGCGAGGCGGACGCCGTCATCACGGTGTCGCCGCCCCTCGCCGCGGCGCTCAAGGCCCGCTACCACCTCGCCCGCCGCCCCGGTGTCGTCCTCAACGTCCCTCCGCTCGGTGCCCGTGACGCCGGCGCCCGCTCCGTCAGGGTCGCGGCGGGCGTACCGGACGGCGTCCCGCTGCTCGTCTACAGCGGAGGGGTCCAGGCGGCCCGGGGCGTGGAGACCGCCGTCGAGGCGCTCGTCCACCTGCCCGAGGCGCATCTGGCGGTCGTCGCCGTGCCCTCGGTGAACACCGCCCCCGTCGCCGCGGTCAGGGCGAGGGCCGAGCAGCTCGGTGTCGCGTCGAGGCTGCACGTCCTGCCGCCCGTGCCTCCGGACCAGGTGAGCGCGTTCCTCTCCGGGGCGGACATCGGTCTGATCCCCCTGCGTCACTACGGCAGCCACGAGATGGCTCTCGCCAACAAGCTGTTCGAGTACCTCCACGCGCAGGTGCCGATGGTCGTGAGCGACTGCCGCGCGCAGACGGCGTTCGTCACCGACCACCGTGTCGGGGAGGTCCACCGGGCGGAGGACGCCGAGGACCTCGCCGCCGCCGTCCTGCGCATCCTGACCAGCCGGGATCGTTACCTGACCGCTCTCGCGGACCCGGACCTCCTCGCGCGGTACACCTGGCACACCCAGGCGAACGTGCTCCGCGGCGTCCACCGCGAACTGGTGTCGCGGGTGCGGCCGGGGGTCCAACTCGCCGCCGACCCCGGGACGGACCCGGCGACCGAACCTCCCGAACGGCTCGTCGCAGGGCGTCGCCCGGACGACGACCCGCCGGGGTCCGATCCCGGTCCCGGGGCGGGTGATCCCGCTCTCCGGGCGTCCGGGCCGGGCACCGAGCCGGTCGTCCTCGCCGTCGGTCCCGCGAACAGCGCCGGTCAGGGATGGGCCTGGGCACGGGCCGCCGAACGTCACCTCGACGACGTCGCCGGCCATGTCGTGGCGATCCGCAACGGCCGGTACGACTACCCGGCCGACGTGCTCGTCGACCCCGAGCGGTACCGCGACGACGCCGCGTGGCAGCTGCGGGAGCTCGCCGACGCCCGCTCCCGGTGGACCCACGCGCTGTTCGAGGCAGGCCGGCCGATCTTCGGTGGCCTCGCCGGGCGGGACTTCACCGGTGACGCCGAGCTCCTGCGGGCGGCGGGAGTCGAGGTCGGCCTGGTGATGCACGGGTCCGAGACCCGTGATCCGAGGCGGCACCGGGCCCGTGAGGAGTTCTCGCCCTTCGCCGATCCCCGGGATCCCCTGACGAAGAAACTCCAGGCGAAGGTCGACCTCCTGCTGCCGAAGGTCGCCGAGTTCGCCGCCGCCGGGGGACCGGTGTTCGTGTCGACCCCCGACCAGCTCGACGACCTCCCCTGGGCGACCTGGCTGCCGGTCGTCGTCGATCCCGTGCGGACGGCGCCGGGCGACCCGGTCCTCACCCGCGACGTCCCCCTCGTCGTCCACGCGCCGTCCAACCCTCGGCTGAAGGGGACCGACCGGGTCGAGGCGGTCCTCCGGCCGCTGGCCGACCGGGGCCTGATCTCCTACCGGCTGGTCACCGGGCTGCCGCCGGCCGAGGCCGCGGCGCTCGTCGCGTCGGCCGACGTCGTCGTCGACCAGTTGCTGCTCGGTCTCTACGGTGTCCTCGCCTGTGAGGCGATGGCCAGCGGTAGGCTGGTGCTAGGCCATCTGGGTGAGGCCCTGCGGGATCGCGTCGGCCGGCCGGTGCCGGTCGTCGAGGTGACGCCGAGGACCCTCGCCGAGGTCATGGAGCATCTTCTCGATGACCGGGAGTGGGCACGTGCTTCTGCGTTCGAGGGACCGGATTTCGTGCGTGCGGTGCACGACGGACACCGGTCGGCGTCCGTTCTCGCCCCGTTCCTCGGCCGTCCGACCGATGCCGGGGTAACCGATCCCGGCCCCGAATCAGCGGAGGTCACTGCCCGGTGACGGCTCTACCGCACGTCCTCCTGCTCGGTATGCAGTTCCCCCCGGCCCGTGGCAGCGGTGTGTACCGCATCCGCGGGTGGGCCAACCACTTCGCCCGGCGAGGGTTCGCCGTGACGGTTCTCGCCGCGGACACCGACTTCTGGTACCAGCGCGCGGGTGTCCTCGACGAGGAGCTGGAACGGACCGTCGACCCGCGCGTCCGCGTCGTGCACGTCAAGGTCGCCCGTGAGCACCTCGTGAACCGTGTGGGCGAGATGTCCTGGGCCCACGCGAACTTCCCGCGCCTGTGGACGAAGAGCCACCAGAAGTTCCGGGAGTCCATCTTCCCCGAGGTGTACTCGCCGATGCTGCCGCAGTTCGTGGCGCGCGGAGCCGCGATCCACGCCAAGCACCGCGTCGACCTCGTCTTCGCGACCGGCAACCCCTATACGCAGTACGGTGCCGCCTACCAGCTCGGACGTCTCCTGCGTCGTCCGTACGTCGTCGACTACCACGACCCCTGGACCCTCAACCCGCTCACCGAGTCCGACGTGTTCTCGCCTGCGGACCCGGAATCGGTGTGGGAGCGGCGGATCATCGAGAACGCGGCCCTGACCGTCACGGTCAACGACCCGCTCGCCGAGTGGTACCGCGACCGCTACCCGGCCGCGCGCGACCGGTTGCGCGTCGTCGAGAACGGTCTCGCGGAGGATGTCGTCGGGGAGGTGCCCTGGCGGGAGCCGGAGCCTGACCGGCCCGTCCGCTTCGGTTTCGTCGGGACAGTCCGGGCGGACCTGCCGATCGAGGAGTACCTCGACGGCTGGACGCTCGCCCGCAAGGAACCCGAGCTCGCGGACGCCACCATGGACTTCTACGGCTACCTCGGGTTCTTCACGCAGAACGAGGCGATGATCCGCGCCCGGATCGAGACCGGGGTCGAAGGGGTCAGCTACCGCGGGCCCGTCTCCCAGACCCGGCTCGCCGAGACCTACGCCGGTCTCGACGCGCTCGCGATGCTGCTGCCGTCGTCGATCTACATGACGGCGGGCAAGGGATACGACTACATGGCGGCAGGCCGGCCGATCCTCGGCATCCACGACCCGCGCAACCACACGACGAAGGTGTTCGAGAACTACCCGCTCTTCTTCGGGGTCCCGGCGGTGACACCGGAGGCGATCCGGGACGTCCTCGTCGCCTCCGCGCGGGCGGCCCGGACCCAGACCCACGAGCAGTACGAGGTCTGCCGGGCGGAGGCCCTTCGACATACGTGGGATCTCAACATGCAGCCCGTGAGCGACGAGGTGAAGGAGCTGATCCGTGGCTGAGCAGCCGATCACGCCCGTGCGGCGGGCCGGGAGGCCGAGGATCGTCGCCGCGGCCGTCGAGTCCGCCCGGCGGACGGCGACGATCCGGACGCTCAACCAGGTCGTGGCCGCCGGGGGATCGGCCCTGCTGGTCACCGCCGACAGCCTCGAACGTCCTGAGGACCTCGCACCCGAGGTCGAGATGCTCGACCTGTCCGCCACCGAACGGCGCCTCGGGCTCAACCGGCTGCTCACCCGGGATCCCGCGCGCCTGCTCGCGAGGTTCCGCGGCACCCGGATCAGCGGTCCGTCCCCGGCCTGGGTCGTCGTCCGCCGGTCGAAGCCCTATCGCATGATCCGTCCCTGGCTGCTGTGGCGTGCGCTGCGCCGTCACCTCGCCGAGGTCCGCATCGGGGACGTCGACCATGTGATCATCGTTCACCAGAACTCCTGGCCGATCGCCTGGCAGCTCCACCGCCGCAACCCGGCCGTCTCGATCGCGTACGAGGTGCCGGCCGAGGTCTGGGAGCGGGCCGGTCGCCCGGTTCCCCCTCCGCCCTCCGTCCCGGCGTAGGTTCTTTTCATCCCGTCTGCTGGATCCGACACGATCGTGACGGATCCAGCAGACGGTGTTCGAGCGCTGTGGTCTCACTTGCCCCAGTTGATCTTACGATATTCCGCGGCGGCTTTCGGCTGGAATTTCGTCGGGAAGATCATGAATCGTGGCTGGTCGTTGAAGTAGATCTCGTACAGTACCTGGCCCGGTTTCGGGTTCTTCGGGTCGCCGGCGTTCGCCTTGATCCACTGGTACATCA
>JAUPKQ010000167.1 GCA_030837345.1 Actinomycetota bacterium
CGTGGTGGTCGGCATCTCGCTGACCGCGTTCTTCCGGACAGGGCGCTCGCTGTGGCGCAAGGCCGTCGCCCTGGCCACCGAGATCGGGGTGGCCGCCGACAGGCTGTCCGCGGTGACGGACGAACTGGAAGCCCTGGACGAACGCGACGGATCGACCGAGCCCGCCGTGTTCGCCGACCCCACCGAGCTGCGGCGCGAACGGTACCTGTCCCGCCGCCCCGGACGGCCCACCCCCCGCGAAACCCGTCCGGCCCGCGCCGCACCCCACCCCAGGCCGTAACATGACCGGAAACCCCTACCGGTGCCCCTGACCGGTATCACTCACCGGCACTACACGACGGAAGAACGAAGGACACCAGATGCGCGCTTTCGAGCCCTGGCACTTTCTCGTCCTCCTGGTGGTCGTCGCGATCCTGTTCGGGAGCAAACGGCTGCCCGACGCGGCCCGGGGCCTCGGCCGGTCCCTGCGCATCTTCAAGGCCGAGGTGAGGGAACTGCGCGAGGACGACGACCGCCGCGCCACCGGATCCGCACCGTCAGGGTCCACCACGTCCGGATCAGCGCCGTCCGCCCCCGGCCCGATCGAAGGCCGCCTCGTCGACCCCGAGCCCCGCCGGACAAACGCTCCGTCCGAGCACCGAGGCGATCTGTGAGGTAGACGGCGTGGCCCTCACCACGTCGCGGCGACGCAAACGGGACCCCGAGGGGCGGATGCCCCTACAGGAACACCTGCGTGAGCTGCGATCCCGGTTCGTCAAGGCCGCCTTCGCGGTCGCCCTCGGCGCCATCGGCGGATGGTTCCTCTACCCCGAGCTCATCGCCGCCCTCAAGGCACCCCTGGACCACCTCGCCGACGAACACCACACCCTGGCCAACCTCAACTTCGGACAGGTCGCCTCCCCGTTCAACCTCAAGATCAAAATCTCCGTCTACCTCGGGATGGTCATCGCCAGCCCCGTCTGGCTCTACCAGCTGTGGGCCTTCATCGTCCCCGGCCTGACGAAACGGGAAAAACGGTACGCCCTGGTCTTCGTGGCCGCCGCCGTCCCCCTGTTCCTGTCGGGCCTGGGCCTGGCCTGGCTCGTCCTGCCCAACGCCATCAACTTCTTCGCCGAGTTCACCCCCGCGGGATCGGCGAACCTCATCTCCGCCGACGAATACCTCACGTTCGTCACCCAGATCTTCCTGGCCTTCGGCGTCGCCTTCGTCGTCCCCCTGCTGCTGATCGCCCTCGACCTCGTCGGCGTCCTCACCGCGGCCACCCTCGCCCACAACTGGCGCATCGCCGTCTTCCTCACCTTCCTGTTCGCCGCGATCGCCTCCCCCTCCCCGGACGCCGGGTCGATGCTCGCGCTCGCGTTCCCGATGACCGGCCTCTACGCGATCGCCGTGGGGATCTGCTGGCTGAACGACCGACGCCGTCACCGTCGCGACCTCGAGACCGGCTTCGCGGGCCTGGACGACGACGAGGCCAGTCCTCTCGACCTCGACGCCCCCTGAGGCCTGACCGCCGGGAGCGCGGCCCAGCCCCGGTCGGTACGGTGTGATCCATGACGGCCCTCGATGACACCGGAGACTCCCCGGCTGCCCGATACGCGGCGGCCCGCCGCCGGGCCGCGGAGGACCGCACCCCCCTGGCGGGCTTCCGGGCCGGCTACCCGTTCGATCTCGACCCGTTCCAGGTCGCCGCCTGCGAGGCGGTCCAGGCCGGCCGCGGCGTCCTCGTCGCCGCCCCCACCGGCTCGGGCAAGACCGTCGTCGGCGAGTTCGCCGTCCACCAGGCCCTCGCCGAGGGCCGCAAGGCGTTCTACACCGCCCCCGTCAAGGCACTGTCCAACCAGAAGTACACCGACCTGGTCCACCGGTACGGCGCGGATTCCGTCGGCCTGCTCACCGGCGACAACACCATCAACGGCGAGGCACCCGTGGTCGTCATGACCACCGAGGTGCTGCGCAACATGCTCTACGCCGGCTCCTCGACCCTCACCGGCCTCGCCTACGTCGTCATGGACGAGGTCCACTATCTCGCCGACCGGCTCCGCGGCGCCGTCTGGGAAGAAGTGATCATCCACCTGCCCGACGACGTCCAGATCATCTCCCTGTCGGCGACCGTCAGCAACGCCGAGGAGTTCGGCGACTGGCTGCAGGAGGTCCGGGGCGACACCGAGGTCGTCGTGTCCGAGCACCGGCCCGTCCCCCTGTGGCAGCACATCATGGCCGGACCCCGCCTGCACGACCTGTTCGCCGCCGACAGCACCCCGGCATCCCCGGCATCCGCGGACACCCCCGCCGCCCCCGCCGCCCCCGGCACCCCGGGGGACACCCCGCCCACCTCACCGGTACGGGTCAACCCCGACCTCCGCCGCCTGGCCGCCGAGGAACAGCGCCGCGACCGCCTGACCCGCGGACGCGGACGCGCCGGACAACGCCACGGCCGCCCCCACAACCACCGGACCACGCCCTCCCGCCCCGAGGTCATCACCACCCTCGAACGCGCCGGTCTGCTGCCGTCCATCACCTTCATCTTCAGCCGCGCCGGATGCGACGCCGCCGTCGCCCAGTGCCTCGCCTGGGGACTGCGCCTGACCACCCCCGACGAACGCGACGAGATCCGCCGCACCGTCGAGGACCGCTGCGCCGACATCCCCGACGAGGACCTCACCGTCCTCGGTTACTGGGAATGGGCCGAAGCCCTCGGCCGCGGCATCGCCGCCCACCACGCGGGCCTGCTGCCCACCTTCAAGGAAGTCGTCGAGGACCTCTTCTCCCGCGGACTGGTCAGAGCCGTCTTCGCCACCGAGACCCTCGCCCTCGGCGTCAACATGCCCGCCCGGTCCGTCGTCCTGGAAAAACTCGTCAAATGGAACGGCCAGACCCACGCCGACATCACCCCGGGGGAGTACACCCAGCTCACCGGCCGCGCCGGCCGCCGCGGCATCGACATCGAAGGACACGGCGTCGTCCTGTGGCAGCCCGGCCTCGACCCCGAGGCCGTCGCCGGCCTCGCCTCGACCCGCACCTACCCCCTGCGCTCCAGTTTCCGCCCCACCTACAACATGGCCGTCAACCTCGTCGGCCAGGTCGGCCGCACCCGCGCCCGCGAGATCCTCGAAACCTCCTTCGCCCAGTTCCAGGCCGACCGCGCCGTCGTCGGCCTCGCCCGCCAGGCCCACCGCCAAGAAGAAGCCCTCGCCGGCTACACCCAGGCGATGACCTGCCACCTCGGCGACTTCACCGAGTACGCCGCCCTGCGCCGCCGCCTCCACGACCGCGAAACCACCCTCGCCCGCAGCCACGCCGGTGACCACCGCGCCGACACCCTCGCCGCCCTGTCCCGCCTGCGCCGCGGCGACGTCATCAAGATCCCCGCCGGACGCCGCGCCGGATGGGCCGTCGTCATCGACCCCAGCCCACCCTCCGCCACCGAGAACGGCCCCCGCCCCACCGTCCTGACCGCCGAACGCCACCTCCACCGCCTCACCCCCACCGACATCACCGGCCCCCTCGAACCCCTCACCCGCGTCACCGTCCCCAAGACCTTCAACCCCCGCAACCCCACCTCCCGCCGCGACCTCGCCTCCACCTTGCGCAACGCCCTCGGCGCCCTCGCCGACACCCCTCCACCCCCCTCCCGCCGCCGCAGCCCCGCCACCGACGACGACACCCTCAACCACCTCCGCGCGGCCCTCCGCTCCCACCCCTGCCACGGCTGCGCCGACCGCGAGGACCACGCCCGCTGGGCCGAACGCTGGTGGCGCCTGCGCCGCGAGACCGACACCCTCATCCGCCGCATCGAAGGCCGCACCAACACCATCGCCCGCGTCTTCGACCGCGTCTGCGACCTCCTGGCCGAACACGGCTACCTCGCCGGCGACACCGTCACCGACCACGGCCGGCGCCTCCAACGCATCTACACCGAATCCGACCTCCTCGTCGCCGAATGCCTCCGCGACGGCATCTGGAACCACCTCGACGGCCCCGCCCTCGCCGCCTGCGTCAGCGCCGTCGTCTACGAATCCCGCCGCGACGACACCGGCCTCACCCCCCGCGTCCCACCCGGCCCCGCGGCGACCGCGCTCGCCGACACGATCCGGATCTGGTCGGCGCTGGAGGACCGCGAACACGACCACCACCTGGAGACCACCCGCCAACCCGATCCCGGCCTGGCGTGGGCGATGTACCGGTGGGCGAGCGGCCACCGCCTGGAGGCCGTCCTCAAGGACGGCGACCTCGCCGCCGGCGACTTCGTCCGCTGGTGCAAACAGGTGATCGACCTCCTCGGCCAGATCCACCAGGCGGCGGGGGACACCCCCGGCGGCTCCACGGTCCGCCAGGCCGCGGCGGACGCCGTCGACGCCGTCCGCCGCGGCGTCGTCGCCTACTCCTCCGTCACCTGACCGGGCCCCTCCCGAACACCCTCCCGAACACCCCCGGCGCGCCCTCCGAGCCCCCGCCCGGGCGTCTCCCCGAGCACCCCGGCACCCCACGGCCCACCCGGTACGCTGACGCGTCGTGGAAACGATCGATCGACAGATTCTGTCGCTACTCGCCCAGGACGGCCGCACGAGCTTCACCGACC
The DNA here is from genome assembly GCA_030837345.1 of Actinomycetota bacterium. GTDB lineage: Bacteria > Actinomycetota > Actinomycetes > Actinomycetales > Kineosporiaceae > JAUPKQ01. Next base: position 4,580 of record JAUPKQ010000167.1, read on the forward strand.
TCGGCAAGGCCACAGGACTGTCGACGTCCGCCGTCCACCAACGAGTCCGCCGCCTCGAACAACGAGGAGTGATCCGCGGCTACGTCGCCGTGATCGACCCCGAGGCCGTCGGCCTGCCCCTGACCGCCTTCATCTCCGTCACCCCGTTCGACCAGGCCGCCCCCGACGACGTCCCCGAACGACTGGCCGAACTCCCCGAGATCGAAGCCTGCCACTCCGTCGCCGGCGACGAGAACTACGTCCTCAAGGTCCGCGTCCCCACCCCCGGCGCCCTGGAACAACTCCTCGCCCGCATCCGCGCCACCGCCTCCGTCTCCACCCACACCACCATCGTCCTGTCCACCCCCTACGAGGCCCGCCCCCTGCCCTTCTGACCCCACCCCGGCGCACCGGTATCCCAGCGCCGTCGCACACCCTGGGACACACTGGCCCATATGAGGACGCTCTACCGCGCGGCCCGTGTCCACCAACCGACCGACGCCCCCGGCCACCCACCCGCCACCGCCCTCGTCGTCGACGACACGACCATCCGCTGGATCGGCCCCGCCCCGGACGTCCCCGGCCCCGTCGACCGCACCGTCGACCTCGGCGACGCCCTCATCACCCCCGGATTCGTCGACGCCCACCTCCACGTCACCGAAACCGGTCTCCTCCTGCGCGGCCTCGACCTGCGGACCGCCCGCTCCGTCACCGAGATCCTCCACCGCGTCGCCGACGCCGCCCACCACACCGACACCCACCTCATCCTCGGCCACGGCTGGGACGACACCCTCCTCGCCGAACACCGCCCCCCGACCCGCACCGAACTCGACCACGCCGCCGAAGGCCGACCGGTGTACCTGTCCCGCATCGACGTCCACTCCGCGATCGTGTCGACCGCGCTCGCCGAGGCGTGCGGGGCCCCCGCCCGGGACGGCTGGTCAGCGGACGGCCGCGTCGAACGCGACGCCCACCACGCCGCCCGTGACGCGACCCGCCACCACCTGACCGGCCCCCAGCGACGCGCCGTCCAGCGCGACGCCCTCACCCACGCCGCCGCTCACGGCGTCGTCGCCGTCCACGAGATGTCCAGCCCCCACCTCGTCCCGGACGACGACCCCCGCCATCTCCTCGCCGTCATCGCCCACGCCGCCGCCCAGGGTCCCGTCGCCGCCGGGCCTCTCGCCGGCCTCGGGCAGGCCCTGCCGGCCGTCACCCTCTACCACGCGACCCTCGTCCAGACCGCCGAGCAGGCCCAGGACGTCGCCACCCGCCTCGGCGTCCCCCTCGCCGGTCTCGCCGGGGACCTGTGCGTCGACGGCTCCGTCGGCTCCCGCACCGCCGCTTTCACCGCCCCTTACACCGACGCTCCCGGCCACCACGGCCACCAGTACCTGTCCACCGACCAGATCCGTGACCACGTCGCCGCCTGCACCCGCGCCGGCCTTCAAGCCGGGTTCCACGCCATCGGCGACGCCGCCGTCCACACCGTCCGCCGCGGCCTGCGCCGTGCCGCCGAACAGGTCGGCATCGCCGCCGTCCGTGCCGCCCGCCACCGCATCGAACACGTCGAGGCGATCGACGACGGCGTCGCGGACCTGGCCGATCTCGGCGTCACCGCGAGCGTCCAACCGGCCTTCGACGCCCACTGGGGCGGCCCTGACGGCCTGTACGCCACCCGGCTGGGCACGGCCCGGGCCCTCGCGATGAACCCCCTGGCCGACCTCGTGGCCGCCGGTGTCGCCCTCGTCCTCGGCTCCGACTCCCCGGTGACCCCCGTCGACCCGTGGGGCACCCTGCGCGCCTGCCTCTTCCACCACGTCCCGGCCCAGCGCCTCGACCTCCGCACCGCTCTCGCCGCCCACACCACCGGCGGCTGGCACCTGATCGGCGCGGACGACGCCGGTCACCTGCGCTCCGGAGCCCCCGCGACCTTCGCCGCCTGGTGGGTCCCCGGTGGCACCGGCCCCGACGGCCTGCCCACCCTCCAGCCGGGTACCCCGCTGCCCGAAGGTCTCCTGACCGTCGCCGGAGGCCGTGTCCTCCACTCCCGCCTCTGAATCAGGCGGCGGAGGAGCCGTCCCGCTCGCGGTGCTCGTTGAACGACGTCACCCGCGGCTGCGGGGAAGAACCAGCGATCTTGTCCATCACCAGGTCGGTGATCTCACGACGCGCGCGACCGGCGGCACCACCTGCCTCGACCCGCGCGATGAACGGCGCGGGATCGACCGGCTCGTGGAAGACCACCGAGATCCGATGCACCCGGGGGAGTCGCTTACCCACCGGCTGGATCCGGTTCGTCCCCACCAGAGTGATCGGGACGACGGGAGCGCCCGACGCCATCGCCAGCCACCCCACCCCCGTCTTTCCCCGGTACAACCGCCCGTCCCGGGACCGGGTGCCCTCCGGATAGATGCCGAACGCCGACCCGGACCGCAGCACCTCCAGCCCCGCCCCCAGCGACAACAGAGCGTCCCGGTGCCCGGTCCGCCGGACCGGCACCGCGTCGACGACCCGGACGAACACGGCCATCGCCCGGCCCCGCAGCCCACGCCCCTCGAAATACTCCGACTTCGCCATGAACCGCACCCGCCGCGGCACGACCAGCGGAATGACCACGCTGTCGATGAACGACAAATGGTTACTGGCGATGATGACCGGTCCGCTCAAAGGAACATGATCACGGCCAGCCACGACCGGCCGCCACACCACGCGGAACACCAGACCGATGACCAGACGGGCCAGCCGGTACAGCACCGAACCTCCCGGAACGACGAACACGACGGACGCCATCGACGGCACAGGGCCGACGGCCCCTGACCATACCCGGCCCACGACCCCCGCCTCACCACCTCGAGCACACCGCCCCCGCCTCACCACCTCGGTCACCCGCGGATCCCGCACCCCGATTCACGACGAAAGACACCCGCCGGCAACCCATCTGAGCTGCACCGATCCCCATATCCCCAGCTCACCCCCTGGTTGACAGGGTCAAACGGTGGGCTAGGTTAGCTGTGGCCGTCCAGGTGCCCAGACGGTCTCCGACCAGCACAGCCCGGGTTCACGCGACTGTCGGCCCACGTTGCCGCGTGACCCCCGGGCCGTGGACCGGCGACCCGCGGGCACCGTCAGGCCGGGCCCGCACGCTCCGTAGACAACGAGGGTGTCCTCGACGCCGACCGAGACACCCTCGGCCCGAAGAGCGTGTGGGCCCGGTGGCCCTCGCCCCGCCACCCTCCGGCCCCCGCCGCGCCCCCATCACCACGCCAACACCTCTAGGGTGTCCCGGTGAGCGAGTTGACCGTCCTGCCCCTTCCCGCGGCCCTCGCCCTCAGCGCCCTGTCCGGAGCGGCCCTCGCCACCGCCTTCCCCAGCCTCGGCTGGTGGCCGATGGCCCCCCTCGCCGCCGCCGGAACAGCCCTCGCCACCCGCGGCCGACGTCCCCGCACAGCCTTCGCCCTCGGCCTGCTGACGGGAGTCGTGTTCTTCTTCCCCCACCTGCACTGGTCCGGCGCCTTCGTCGGTCTCCTGCCCTGGTCGGCCCTCACCCTCGTCGAGGCCCTCTACCTCGCCGCCATGAGCGCCGCGTTCCCCCTCGCCTGGCGCGCCCCCGGAGGCCGGGCCGGAACCGTCACCACCCTGACCGGCCTGTGGGTCGCCCAGGAGACCCTGCGCGGCCACATCCCCTTCGGCGGTTTCCCCTGGGGCCGCGTCGCGTTCTCCCAGGCCGACGCCCCGACCCTCGGCTACGCGGCCCTCGGGGGAGCGCCCCTGGTCACCGCCGCCGTCGCCGCGACCGGAGCCTGCCTCGCCGTCGCCGTCACCGCCCTGGCCGAGGCCCGGACCGGTCCCCCCACCGCCTCCCGGACCTCCCGGTTGACCACGATCGCCCGCACCACCGCACCACCGCTCCTGGTCGCCCTGGTGATCCTCGGCGGGGGAGCGGCAGTCCCCCGACCGACCCTGTCCGACCGGACGGCGGCCGTCGCCGCCGTCCAGGGCAACGTCCCCCGGCCCGGACTCGACTTCAACGCCGAACGACGCGCCGTCCTCGACAACCACGCCGCGGGAACGATCGCCCTCGCCGACCAGGTCGCCACCGGACACGCCCGCCGCCCCGACGTCGTCCTGTGGCCGGAGAACTCCAGCGACATCGACCCCCTGCGCAACCCCGACGCCCGATCCGTGATCACCCGGGCCACCGACGCCGTGGGTGCCCCCGTCCTCGTCGGCGCCATCCTCGCCGAACCCCTCCCGAAGGTCTCCAACGCCGCCATCCTGTGGGGCCCCACCGGCAGCGCCACCCCCGGCCCCGGACCCCGCTACGTCAAACGCCACCCCGCACCCTTCGCCGAATACGTCCCGTTCCGGTCCTTCTTCCGGCTCTTCAGCGACAAGGTCGACCTCGTCCGGGCCGGCTTCGCCGCCGGGCGCACCGTGACCGTCATGCGCGCCGGCCCGGCCCGGCTGGGACCGGTGATCTGCTTCGAAGTGGCCTACGACGACCTCGTCCGCGACCAGGTCCGCGCAGGCGCCGACCTCATCGTCGTCCAGACCAACAACGCCACCTTCGGATTCACCGACGAGAGCGTCCAGCAACTGGCCATGTCCCGGCTCCGCGCCGTCGAGACCGGCCGCTCCGTCGCCCACATCTCCACCGTCGGAGTCAGCGCCCTGATCACCCCCGACGGCCACGAGACCACCCGATCCGGACACTTCACCCCCCAGGTCCTCCAAGCCACCCTTCCCCTGCGCCACCAGCAGACCCTCGCCGTCCGAGCAGGAGCAGCCCCCGAACTCGCCCTCGGCGCCACCGGGATCCTCCTGACCGCCTGGACGGCCCGGCGAACCCGACGCCGCCACGGACCCATCCCCACCCCGGACACCCCCACGACCACCGACGACAGGCAGGACCCTCCCGACCCCAACCGGGAACCCGAACAGGAGCAGCAGTGACAGGGACAACCGCACCCCACCGGGTGCTAGTGATCATTCCGACGTACAACGAACGGGACAACCTGCCACTGATCGTGGGCCGGGTACGCGCCGCCGTCCCCACCGCCCACCTCCTCATCGCCGACGACGCCAGCCCCGACGGCACCGGCCAGCTCGCCGACCACCTCGCCACCGACGACCCCCACATCCACGTCCTGCACCGCCCCGGCAAGGCAGGCCTCGGCGCCGCCTACCTCGACGGCTTCGACTGGGGCACCCGCCACGGCTTCGACGTCCTCGTCGAGATGGACGCCGACGGATCCCACCAACCCGAACAACTACCCTCCCTGCTCGAACGCGTCACCGACGGCGCGGACCTCGCCATCGGCAGCCGCTACGTACCCGGGGGAGCGGTCCAGAACTGGCCCTGGCACCGGCAACTCCTCAGCCGCGGCGGGAACATCTACATCCGCCTCATGCTCGGCATCCCCGTCAACGACGCCACCGCCGGATTCCGCGCCTACCGCACCACCTCCCTGAACACCCTCGCCCTCGACGACGTCGAATCCCAGGGATACTGCTTCCAGATCGACCTCACCTGGCGCGCCGCCCGCGCCGGACTACGGATCGACGAAGTCCCCATCACCTTCGTCGAACGCGCGATCGGCTCCAGCAAGATGAGCCAGAACATCGTCCTCGAAGCACTCTGGCGCGTCTTCCGCTGGGGGATCAACAGCCGCCTCGGACGCCTCCCCCGAACAACCCCATGACCCCACCCACCGGGCACCACCACGACAGCCCACTCGTCACCCCGACATGACCACCCCACGACTCCGACCCCGTCTGATCACCACCGCCGTCCTCGCGCTGCCCCTGCTCGAACTCACCCTCCTGCTCCTCGCAGCCCGCTCCCTCGGCCCCCTGACCGTCCTGCTCCTGCTGCTCGCCGGAGCAGCAGCCGGACTCCTCGTCCTCCGCCACGTCCACAGCCGGTCCACCCGCCGAACCACCACCGACCACACCGTCCTCACCCCGGACACCCCCGCCACGACCGTCCTCCTCGGCCTCGCCGGAATCCTCTTCCTCCTCCCCGGCTTCGGATCCGACCTGATCGCCCTCGCCCTCCTCGCGCCACCACTTCGCCGGGCCCTGTCCGCGCTCGCGGGGGAGACCCTGCAACACCACCTGACCCGGCACGGGAACGCCCGCGTCATCCCCGGCACCCTCATCGGCGAGCCCCGGACCGACCCGCCCCGAACACCCGGTCCCGCAAACCCCTGATCATCCCGCCTCCCCGGGGCATGCTTGGCCTCGTCCACGACGCACCGCCGTCAGACCCGCCCCGGAGGAGACCGCGTTGACCCCCGTCCCCACCCCCGGACCCACCGGAGCTCTCGAACCCACTGACCCCGGTGAGCCCACTGACCCCGGCGAAACCCCCGCCGAACACCGCCGGGAACAACACAGCTGGTACTGGTACGACTGGGCGAACTCCGCCTACATCACCACCACTCTGACCGTCCTGCTCTCCCCGTACCTCACCACCCTCGCCAAACGGGCCGCCTGCCCCGGCCAGGACACCGGCCAAACCTGCCGCACAGCCCTCCGCGTCCTCGGCATCCCCATCGCCCCAGGATCACTCGCCCTCTACACCATCACCGCCGCCACCTTCCTGTCCGCCGTCCTGCTCCCCGTCGTCGGCGCGGCCGTCGACCGCACCGGCAACAAACGAACCCTCCTGGCCCGCATCGCCTGGACCGGAGCGCTCGCGGCCTCGGCGATGGTCTTCCTCGGAGGAACCCGCTGGTGGCTCGGGGTGATTCTCACCCTCATCGCCAACCTCGCCATGGGCTGCTCCCTGGTGATCTACGACGCGATCCTCGTCGACATCTCCACGCCCGACGAACGAGACAGCGTCTCCAGCCGCGGCTGGGCCTTCGGCTACGTCGGAGGCGGGATCCTCCTCGCCCTCAACCTCGCCGTCGTCAGCGCCCACGACGCGATCGGTCTCAGCAGCGAAGCGGCCGTCAGGGTGAGCCTCCTGTCGGCCGGTCTGTGGTGGGGCGGCTTCACGATCATCCCGTTCCGGGGGCTCAAGGACCGCCCGCCCCTCACTCCCGCGAACGATCCGGCGAACAGCCCCTCGAACGGCCCGGCGGCCGATCCCGCCCACAACGCCTTCAGCCAGCTCTGGCACACGCTGCGGGACCTGCCCTCCTACCCGCAGACCCTGCTCTTCCTGCTCGCCTACCTCTTCTACAACGACGGCATCCAGACCGTCATCTACGCCTCGAGCGTCTTCGGCCAGGAAGAACTCCACCTCGGGACCGGAGCGTTGATCACCACGATCCTCGTCGTCCAGTTCGTCGGCTTCTTCGGCGCCCTGGTCTTCGGCCGGCTCGCAGCCCGGATCGGAGCACGCCGCACCGTCCTGCTCAGCCTCGTCCTGTGGTGCCTGGTCGTCGGAACCGGATACTTCCTCCCCGAGCACCGGGCCGGCCTGTTCATCCTCCTCGGAGCCTTCATCGGCCTCGTCCTCGGCGGCAGCCAGGCCCTGTCCCGAAGCCTCTTCAGCCAGCTCCTGCCCCGGGGGCGGGAGGCCGAGTACTTCAGCCTCTACCAGGCGACAGAGCGGGGCACCAGCTGGTTCGGCACCCTGATGTTCGGACTCGTCTACCAGCTCACCGGCTCCTACCGGTCCGCGATCATCGCGCTCGTCGTGTTCTTCCTGGTCGGAGGCACGCTCCTCGGCTGCGTCCGCCTGCGAAAAGGCATCCAGGACGCCGGAAACCCCCTCCCCGAGATCCTCTGACCGACGGGGCCTCTCCCCAAAGACACCCCAACGACACCCCGGTCCGGAAGGACGACACCGGAACAACCCACCCTGGTCAGGCGTTCCTCCGAGGTAACCGCACACGATGCCTGCGCGCCGTTCGCGGCGCCAGCCGGCCGAGGGGATCTGCGAATGAGTGACCGGAGCATGCGCGGGACCCGGCTGGGCGCTCAGAGCCTTGAGAACGACACAGGTGTCCAGCCTGCCGCTCGCCAGCACATCACCTACCACTGCCCCAACGACCACATCTTCACCGTCCCGCTCTCCGTCGAGGCCGAGATCCCCGCCCTGTGGGAGTGCCGCTGCGGATCGATGGCCCTGCGCGAGAACACCGAACAGCCAGCCGCCAAACCCACCAAACCTCCACGCACCCACTGGGACATGCTCATGGAGCGCCGCACCACGGCGGAGCTGGAGGTCCTCCTCGAAGAGCGCCTCGAACTGCTGCGCAGCGGACGCCTGACGCAGCGACGGATCGCCTGACCCCGGGGGACCACCACCCGTCAGCTGACCCGGCCGTCTCCCGGCCGGGCCAGACCCGTCTCCCGGCCAGCTCGTTCCGGGCGGCACCCGACCTCACGACGTCCGACGCGCCACCACCTCCAGCGCCAGATCCGAGCGGTTCGTCACCACGGCGTCAACCCCCAGATCCATCAACTCCTCCATCACCACCCGATCATCGACCGTCCACACATGCACCTGCGCCCCCGCCGCGTGAACGGCCCGCACCAGACGCCGCGTCACCACCCGCACCCCACCGACCGACACCGGGACCTGTAAGCACCCGGCCCCACGCAGCCCCGCCGCCAACCGCCCCTCGAAGCACCCCCACCCCGACGACGTCATCGCCCACACGATCGTCGCCACCCCGGGAGACCACGCCACCGCGCCGTCCACCCCCAGCCGGGAGACCGCCGCGGACCGCCGCCGGTCACCGAACGACGCCACCACCACCCGCTCCCGGGCCCCCGTCCGGCGCACGGCGGACACGAACGGATCGACCGCCCCCCACGACTTCAGATCGACATTCACCCGCACCTCCGGCCAGGCCGCCAGAACATCCTCCAACCGGGGAATCGGCTCCACACCACCGATCCGCGCCTGCCGGACCTGCTGCCACGTCAATCTCGACACCACGCCCCGGCGATCCGTCACCCGGTCCAACCGCGCATCGTGGAACGCGACCAACACCCCGTCGGACGTCACCCGCACATCCGTCTCCAGGAACGGCACCCCCAACCGCACCGCCGCCTCGAACGCACGCATCGAGTTCTCCAGCCCCCCGAGATCGAACCCCCGATGAGCCATGACGAAAGGAACCGGGCCAGAAAAGACCGGAAGGACTCCACCCACCCCGCCATCCTGCCGCCTCGACCCGGCAGCTCCCAGCCGACCACCCAGAACTCGCGGTCACCCCGAGAACTCCCAGTGCCACGGCTCCGGCACCCCACCACCCTCACGGGCCCACACCGGATGGAACCAGCCGAACAACGGAGCGTTCACCGTCATCCAGACATGCTCCGCCGACGTGAACCGCTCAACACCACCGCACAGATCCACCGCCGTACCCCAACCGTGCTTGCTCCGCCCCGGAACAGCCGTGAAAGCCTCCCGGCCCACCCGCACCGCCGCCCGGCGGATCCGCACCTGCTCCTCGAACGACCGATACGCATCAGCCACACACAGACCCCGCCCGAACCGAGCCGCGAACGCCACCCCCATCCGGCCGAACGCGTACGCGGCATCCGCCCGCAAGTACTCGCCCTCCACCCCACCCGACGGACCACCCAACGGACACAGCACCGACAACGGAATCCGCCCGTTACCGAACGCCGCCACATCCCCGCCCCCGCACGGACCGACCGGCCCCACCACCGAGTTCCCACCACCCGACGGCAGACCCGCCGCCACCCCCGCGGCCGCCAGATGATCCGCGGCTAACCGGACGGCCTCCGCCTCCGCCGCCACCGCCAACCTGCGCGACGCCTCCTGGGCGACCCGCAGATCCGCGAGCCGACGGCGGTGCGCCGCCAGGACGGTCTCCCGCGCCTCCCGCGCGGCCTCGGCCCGCCGCTCCGCCGCGACAACCGCCTCACCGGCCCGCCCAGCAGCCACCATCGTGCGCTCGCGTGCCACAGCCACCTCCCGGGCCCGTGCCTCGACCGTCTCCCGCCGCGTACGGCTCCGCTCCAGCACGGTCTGGCGGGTGGCCACGTCGTCCGTCGTCCCACCCGCCAGCAGGGTGGACGCCAGGGACGACGTCCCCCACGTACCGCCGTCCACGTACACCGACCGCACCCACCGCGCCGTCTCAGCCCTCTGCCGGACGACGTCGGCCTCCGCCGCCGCGAGAGCGACCTCCTGCCGGTTCAGCTCGACGACCGCCTCCTGGCGCGCCTCGACCGCGACCCGGTACGCCGCGAGAGCGACGCCGCTGTCCGCGGCGGCGGCCTCGACGTCGGCCAGGGCCCGGGGGAGAGGCACCGCCGTCCGCCGCTCCTCCTGCCGCAAGGTTTTCGCACGCTCGACCGCCCGCGCCACCTGGGCACCGAGGTCGTCCTCGGGGGAGGCCCCGGCCGGAGAGACCGGACCCGCCAGGGCGAGCGCGCCCAGCAGCAGGCCCCCGAGGACGCGGAGAACACCCCGTCGGAGGACAGAGGCCACCGACGACGAAGGCCGGGGCGCCTCGGTCATGACTCCTGTAACGGCCTGCGTGGCCCCGGCCTTGAGCGCCGGGGGAGTGTCACCCCCTCAACGGGGCACAGGCTCAACCGGGCACAGGGATCCCTCCCACCGCCTTCATCCCCGACAGGAGGCCACCAGCACCGGAATCTGCCGATCCGTCCTGCTCTGGTACTCCTCGTACGGTGGGTAGACCGACACGGCCCGGGACCACCACATCTCCCGCTCCGCACCAGTGATCTCACGGACCGTCACCGGTGCGGGCTCCGGTCCGTCCTGGAGCAGGACTTCGTCCGGGTGCCGCAGCAGGTTGTGGTACCACACCGGGTGTTTCGGAGCTCCACCCGCCGACGCGACGAACGCGTACTCACCCTCATGTTCGACCCGCATCAACGCGATCTTCCGGATCTTTCCGGACTTCGCGCCCCTCATGGTCACCACGACGATCGGGATACCCGTGTCGAGCAAGGTGTTCGCCCGGGTCCCACCCGACGCCTCGTACTCGGCCACCTGGTTCCGCACCCACTCGTGGGCACTCGGTTCGTACTCACCCTCCAGAGTCATGGGACGACTCTAGGTCGACCCAGACACC
>JAUPKQ010000168.1 GCA_030837345.1 Actinomycetota bacterium
CGACGGGAGCCGAACCGCTGCTCGCCAACGCCCCGGGACACACCAAGACGCCGGGGGAGACGGTCGCCCACTACACGGAGCTGCTGAACCGGGGTGACACGAGTGTCCACAAGGCGGACTTCGCCCCCGACGCCTACCGCACCGAGCTCAACGACCAGCTGCGTTCGGACCGCAGGCTCATTCTCGCCTCACGGGTGGGCCAGGTGCTCGCGTCGCACGTCGCGGGGACCCAGGCGCCCTTCGCCCTCCCAACCCGCGACGGGGGGGCGTTGGTGATCGGGCGCGTCGACCAGAGGTACGTGGTCACCTCGGCGGGAGGGCGGTCCGTACGGCTCGACGCCCCTCTGGCCGCGCTCGCGGGCCGGCAGGTCGTGACGAAGCAGATCGAGCGGCGCTCGGTGGAGCTTCTCGCGTTCCACGTGCCCCGGGCCGGGAGCTCGGCCCCTGTCGAACTCGTCGCGGCGTCCCGCGCGGACGTCGCGGCCACCGGCGCCTGAGTCCCTCCCCGGAGGGTCCGCCTCGTGCCTCACCGCGTCGGCGGGGCGGATGTGCGAGGGTTTGGTCATGAGCAATCAGCCCGGCAGGCCGTCTCGTCCGGCCCTTGATCTGCGGGGTGCCGTCGACCTGGGCGCCCTGGCCAACCGCCGTCCCCCCGCTCCCGGTGGCGCTGCCGGATCGCCTCCTGGCGACGACGCGCCCTCGGGCGTCGTCATCGACGTGACCGACGCGACGTTCGTCGAGCAGGTGGTCCAGCGGTCCACCACGGTGCCGGTCCTCGTCGACTTCTGGGCCGAGTGGTGCGAGCCGTGCAAGCAGCTCTCGCCCCTCCTCGCGCGCATCGCAGCCGACAGCGGGGGGGCCTTCCTTCTCGCCAAGGTCGACCTCGACGCGAACCCGCAGCTGGGGCAGGCGTTCGGGGTGCAGTCGATCCCGGCCGTCTTCGCCGTCCTCGCCGGGCAGCCGATCCCGCTGTTCCAGGGGGCGCAGCCCGAGGCCCAGATCCGCGCGGTCGTCGACGAGGTGCTGCGCGTCGCGGCCGCCAACGGCGTGACGGGCCGGGTGGAGGTCTCGCCGGCGAAGGACGACCCGGCCGGCGAGCCCGAGGAGACGCCCCTGCCCCCGCACCTCGCCGCCGCGTACGAGGCCGTCGACCGGGGGGCCTACGCGGAGGCCGCCGTCGCCTTCGAGACGATCCTCGCCCAGAACCCCGCGGACGACGAGGCCCGGCTCGGCCTGGCGCAGGTCCGGCTGCTGGAGCGCACCCAGGACCTCGACGCCGTCGCGGCCCGGGCCGCCGCGGCCGCCGATCCCCAGGACGTCGGCGCGCAGGTGATCGTCGCCGACCTCGACGTGCTCGGTGGTCACGTCGACGACGCGTTCTCCCGGCTCGTGGACACGGTGCGCCTGACCGCGGGGCCCGAGAGGGATCGCGCCCGGCGGCATCTCGTCGAGCTGTTCGACGTCGTCGGCTCGGCGGATCCCCGGGTCGCCGCCGCCCGGCTGTCGTTGGCCAACGCCCTGTTCTGACGGGTCCGGCGTCCGGTACCCGCGACGGCAACCGGACGCCGGAGGGAGCGGGACACGCTCAGGTGTCGCTGCGCACCCGGAAGGGTTCCTGGACGCCGACGGACCGGGAGAAGTTCAGAAGGCGGGCGATCATCGCCTCGGTGACGCGCTCCCCCTGACGGACGAGGGTCAGCCCGTTCGAGGTGATGATGTCGTCCTCGACGATCATCCCCGGGAGCAGGTTGCGGACCCGGACCTCGCTGACGACGCCTCGCTGGAGCTGGTGGTTGACCGCGGTGAGCACGGCCTCGACGACGGCTCCCGGGAAGCGGCCTGTCGCGTTGAGGGTGCGTGCGACGTCCCGCGCCGCGGCGCCGGAGTCGAAGCAGACGAGGAACGCCGCCGTCGCCGGGAGGATCGCCGACGCGAAGTCGGGGAAGGGGTCCCCATGGGCCTCCGCCTCCGTCTGGTTCATCGGCTGGCTGCCGATCCAGTCGGCGATCTCCTCCAGCCGGGGGATCCGGCGGAGCAGCTGCTGACCGACGAGGGGATGGCCCTGCCACATCTCCAGTTCGTGGGCCGCGAGTTCCCCGTCCCGGTCCACCTGCTCCATCACGTGCCCCGGGAGGGCGATGCAGCCGAGGTGGCTCAGCATCGCCGCGACGGGCAGACGCCAGTCGTCGTCGACACCGAGCATCTCGGCGACCGCCACGACGATGTTGCGCATCCGCTCGGTGCGGCGGGACACGATGGAACTCGCCATCGACAGGACGTCGGTGAGGACGCCGACCGCACCGGTGAGGGTGTTCGCCAGGAGCTCCCGTTCCGACGTGATCAGTTGGTGCTGGCGCAGGGCCGCGTCGAGGGCCTGCGTGAATTCCTGAGATTCAATCGGCTTGGTCAGAAACCGGAAGAGGTTCGCATTGTTCACCGCGTTGATCGTCGAGGTGAGGTCGGCCTGACCCGAGAGGACCATGAGGACGGTGTCCGGCGAGAGCGGGCGGACACTGGTGAGGAACTCCGCCCCGGACATCCCCGGCATCATCATGTCGCTGACGACGACCGCGAACGCGTTCCCCTCCGCCAGGGAGTCGTTGACGAGCTCCAGGCCCTCGTGCCCGGAGGACGCCGTGCTGATGACGTACCGGCCCCGCAGACTGCGGCGCAAACCGTCGAGCAGGCGGTGCTCGTCGTCGACCAGCAGGATTCGTTCACCCATTCCCTGCTCCTCGCAGCGCCGTCCGGTGGATCAACATACACAGCGGATAGTACCCAGTTACATACTCTGCGACGTCGAGGCTGGCGGGCTCCGGGTCGTTCGGATGATCCGGGCAGGACGTCGTCTCAACCTGTTCAGTCACGCTGCCGATACCCCCGGTAGACGGAGTCGAGGAACGGCAGGGCGGTTTCTGATGGATCGATGGGCCGGCGTGCCGCACATCGACGAGACGCGCCTGCGTGCCCGGTGCGCCGGTGTCCCGAGGCCACGGCCCTCGGTGGTCACCGAGTGCCCGACCTGCGCGGACGGGTCGTCCCACGAGAGCTCCCGGCTGGCGCTGGTGGCCCGTCACACGGACGACGCGATCGTCATCTACGGCCCCGACGGGCGGATCGACTGGGTCAACGACGCCTTCGTGCGCATGAGCGGCTACCCGGCCGAGGAGGTCAAGGGGGCCCGCCGCACCGATCTCGTCCGGGGGCCCTTCACCCGGACCCCCGAGTTCACGCGGCTCGCCGAGGACCTCGCCGCCCTGCGCGACGCCTCGCTCGAGTTCGTGACCCGCACCAAGGACGGCGCCCCGTACTGGGTCGCGCTCCAGGTGCGCGCCGCCGTCCAGGACGGGGTGGTCGTCGGCCTCGTCGGCGTCGAGCGCGACGTGACCGAGCGACGGACCGCCGAGGAGCGCGCCCGCCGGACGCTGCGGCGCGCCGAGTCGCTCGGTATCGCGCTGCGGCACGAGAAACACCTGCTCGCGGCGGTGCTCGGGACGATCCCCCACCTGGTCTGGTGGAAGAACACCGACCTGCGCTACATCGGCGCCAACCACGCCTACCTGTCCTTCCGCGGCCTGGGGAGCATCGCCGAGGTGGTCGGCCGGCTCGAGACCCAGCTCGACACCCCGGCGACCATGGGGGACGACGTCGCGGCCCTGGAGCGGTCCGTCGTCGAGACGCGCGAGCCCGTGACCGACGCGACGGTGATGCTCTCGGCCCAGGACGGCGTGAGGCGCAAGTTCCTCGTCAGCGTGCTGCCCCACGTCGAGGGGGAGGACTTCGCCGGAGCGATCGGAATCGGCACCGACGTCAGCCGGATCACCGACCTGGAACGGCAGCTCGCCCAGTCGAGCCGCCTGGAATCGATCGGGCAACTCGCCGCCGGGATCGCCCACGAGATCAACACCCCGGTTCAGTACCTCTCGGACAACACCCGGTTCGTCGCCGACGCCTTCGGCGGGGTGATCGACGGTCTCCGGGAGATCGCCGGGATCGTCGGTGACGAGCAGCTGGACCGGGACACCCTCCGAGGGCGCCTTGGTGCCGTCCTGGATCGCCTGGATCTGTCCTTCGTGGGGGAGGAGGTCCCCCACGCCCTCGCCTCCTCTCTGGAGGGCCTGGAGCGCGTCGGGGGCATCGTCCGGGCGATGAAGGACTTCTCGCATCCGGGGCAGGGCCGCGGGGAGATGGACCTCAACCGGATCGTCGAGACGACGGTCGAGGTGACCCGCAGCGAGTGGAAGTACCTCGCCGAGCTGTCCCTCGACCTCGACCCTCAGGCCGGGACCGTTCCCGCGATCGAGGGCGAGATCAAACAGGTGCTGCTCAACCTCGTCGTCAACGCCGCGCAGTCGGTCGCCGAACGGAGAAGGCGGACCGGCGGCGGCGACGGCCTCGGCCGGATCGTGATCCGCACCCGCCGGACCGGCGAGTTCGTCACGTTCACCGTCGAGGACGACGGCGTCGGCATGGACGAGTCCGTCCGCGAGCACGCCTTCGACCCCTTCTTCACGACCAAACCGGTCGGACAGGGCACCGGGCAGGGGCTGAGCCTCGCCCACGAGACCGTGATCCGCCGGCACGGCGGGCGGATCGACGTCGTCTCGGCCCCGGACCAGGGTGCGGCCTTCACGGTCCACCTGCCGCTCGCCGTCCCGGAGCACCTCCTCCACCAGGACGATCTCCGCCAGGACGGCGACCACGAGGACGGCGACCACGAGGACGGC
>JAUPKQ010000169.1 GCA_030837345.1 Actinomycetota bacterium
AGAGCCTGGGCGCCAATTTCCTCACCGTCTCCGCGCCGCTCAAGGAACGGCTCGTGCTCAGCAGCTCCTACGTCGGCTACCGCGGTGGCCTGACCCTGCTGGAGGACATCTACGGCTACGTCCTGAGGTCGTTCAACTGACAGCTTCCAGCTCACCGCTCTCGTCGTGTGCGATCACCGTCGTGATAGAGGCCTGTCGGCAACTAGGTGATTCTGTGCATCACGCACAGTAAGCCTATCTGGGTGACATCTTACTGAGGGTGAGTAAATGGCCTGCCCCCGCGGTTCGGGACCCGAGAAGCGGCGATCATCGAAGGGCCGGGTTCGGTGACCCCCACCAGAGCCACCTCACCGACACCAATGCCGGGTAATCGACCCGTCATTCCGCCCTGGAGCCCTCAACGTGTGCAATCACTGTCGCGATCGCGACGGCAACTGCACACGTTGATGGCGCGCGGCCAGACCGGCGGCGAATCATCCGATCTACCGCCTCCCGACCACCGACACCGAGCCGCTCAACCCACCCCAACCGCGTCGGTACCCGTCACGCCGGGAGCGAGTCCAGGGCCTGCCAGAGGTCCTCGGTGAGGTCGGAGAGCGTCTCCAGGCCGACGGACAGGCGGACGAGGCCCGGGTCGACACCGAGGTCGGTGCCGGAGACGACGGCGTGGGTCATTGACGCCGGGTGCTCGATCAAGGACTCGACGGCCCCGAGGGATTCGGCGAGGGTGAAGACCCCGGTCCGGGTGACGAGTTGCTCGGCCGCCTCACGTCCACCGGCGAGGACGAACGAGAGCATGCCGCCGAACCGGGTCATCTGGCTCTTGGCGATGTCGTGGCCGGGGTGGTCGGGCAGCCCGGGGTGGAGGACCTTCCGTACCCGGGGGTGCCCCCGCAGGAGGTCAGCCAGGTACTCGGCGGTGTCGCACTGCCGGTCGAGCCGGACGGCGAGCGTCTTGACGCCGCGTGAGGTCAGGTAGGCGTCGAACGGCGAGAGGACGGCCCCGACCGCCTTCTGGCGGAACCGGACGCGCTCGGCCAGCTCGTCGTCGTCCACCGCGACGAACCCGCCGAGCACGTCGGAGTGGCCGCCGAGGTACTTCGTCAGGGAGTGGACGACGACGTGGGCGCCGAGTTCGAGGGGACGCTGGAGGTAGGGCGTCGCGAACGTGTTGTCGACGACGACGATCCCGCCGAGCGCCCGGCCGATCTCGCTGACGGCCCGCAGGTCGACGATCGACAGGGTCGGGTTGCTCGGACTCTCCACGAGCACGAGCCGGGTGTTCGACCGCCAGGCCGCCTCGACGGCGCGCGGGTCGGACATGTCGACGGGGTCAGAGGCGATGCCGGCGGGCCGGAACACCGTGTCGAGCAGGCGGAAGGTACCGCCGTAGGCGTCGTGGGGGAGGAGCACGTGGTCCCCGGGCACGAGCAGCCGCAGGACGGTGTCGATCGCCGCGAGCCCGGAGGCGAAGGCGAAGCCGTGGCGGGCGCCCTCGAGGGAGGCGATCTGCCGTTCGAGGGCATCGCGCGTCGGGTTGCCCGCCCGGGCGTAGTCGTGCGGCCCGACGGGCACGCCGACCGCCGTCTGGGCGAAGGTGGTGCTGAGCCCGATCGGCGGGACGACGGCGCCGCTCACCGGGTCTGGCTCCTGCCCGACGTGGACGGCGCGGGTCTCGAAACCGGTCATCAGATAGTGCTCCTCAGGAGGGTTCGCTCGGAATGGTTCTCGCCGGTGCTGGCGTCAGCGTCGCCTTCTCCGGTCGAGAAGCCGTGACGGGCCAGCCATGCGTCGTCGAACACCTTCGACAGGTAGCCGCGACCGCCGTCCGGCAGCAGGACGACGATCACCGCGTCGTCGTCCGCCTCAGCGGCCACACGCAGCGCGACCGCCGTCGCCATGCCCGCCGACCCGCCGACGAGCAGCCCTTCCTCCCGTGCGAGGCGTCGCGTCGTCGCGAACGACGCGGCGTCGCTCACCCGGACGACGCGGTCGCAGACGACGCGGTCGAACGCCGCCGGCCAGAAGTCCTCGCCGACGCCCTCGACGAGGTAGGGGTGGACGGCGCCGCCGGAGTAGATCGACCCCTCCGGGTCGGCCCCGACGACCTTCACGCGGCCGCCGGACACCTCCTTGAGATACCGGCCGGTGCCCGAGATCGTGCCTCCGGTGCCAACGCCCGCGACGAAGTGGGTGATCCGGCCCTCGGTCTGAGCCCAGATCTCGGGGCCGGTGGTCTCGTAGTGCGAGCGCGGGTTGTTCGGGTTGGAGTACTGGTCGGGCTTGAAGGCGCCGGGGATCTCGCGCACGAGACGGTCGGAGACCGAGTAGTACGAGCGGGGGTCGTCGGGGGCGACGGCCGTGGGGCAGACGACGACCTCGGCGCCGTACGCCCGCAGGACGTTCTGCTTGTCCTCGCTGACCTTGTCGGGGCAGACGAAGACGCAGCGGTACCCGCGCCGCTGGGCGACCAGGGCGAGGCCGACGCCGGTGTTCCCGCTCGTCGGCTCGACGATCGTTCCGCCGGGCCGCAGGTCACCGGCGCGTTCGGCGGCCTCGACGATGCGGACCCCGATGCGGTCCTTCACGCTGCCGCCGGGGTTGAGGTATTCGACCTTCGCCAGCACGGTGGGCCGAAGCCCCTCCGTGACGGCGTTCAGCCGCACCAGGGGAGTGTTCCCGATCAGGTCCAGGACGCTGTCGTAGTACTGCACGGGGTGACGTGCTCCGTTCGACGTCGACGGGCACCGCGGAAAGCAGGCCTCGCCGCGGGCGTGGACCGGAGGGGTCGACAGGCCCGGGGAGGTGAGGGTGAGCCGTCGGGGTGACAAGGCCCGGACGGCGGATCCGCGGAGGGCGGGCGAGGGCCCGCTGGGAGGGAGAGGTCAGCCGCGACGTCGACAGGCGGCGCTGCGCACCCGACCGAAGTCGATGTGGCGCCTGAGCACGCGGCTGTCGTTCACGGGGCCACTGTGCTCGATTTCGTTGGTTCTCGCAACTGATGAGCCGGAGGGACCCACCGTCTCGGTGTCGTGAGCGGCGTCACACTTGAGGATCTTGTTGGCAGCAGCATGCCTGACCCCATGTCGGGGGTATCTGCGTTGTCAGAGGCGATCAGCCCGCCTACCAACATCGTTGTTGGAGCAATTCTCGCGGCAATTCGGCGCGACCGTACAGACATGTCCTTCGGACAGACAGAA
>JAUPKQ010000170.1 GCA_030837345.1 Actinomycetota bacterium
GCTCCCGGCGTCCGCTGAGCCGGGCGATCGCCTTCCTCGGCGCGGCCGGGCTGATGCTGGGCCTCGGGACGGCGCTGGCCGGCCCCTCGTCGGCGGCCATCGCACCCTCGAACATCGCGTCCTCGAACATCGCATCCGCCGTCACCCCGGCGACCTCCACCGCCGCGAAGCGAGCCACGTCGGTCCGCGTCTCCTCGCTCGCGATGACGGGGACGACGACGAGCGTCACCGTTCGCCGGATCCACCGCTCGGGCCAGGCCCAGTGGGTCAGCCACGTCCTCGACACCCGCCTCGTCGACCTCGACGGCTGTCAGGCGGACCGCACACGCACCGTCCGCAACGGCTCGACGTACCGCGCCGTCGTCCACAGCGTCTGCGCCGACGGCCCGGCCCGTTCCGAGGCCGCCGCCCGCGCTCTCGTCGCCGACCGGCCCTGGTACCAGGTTCGGGTGACGCATCTGCCGCTCGTCGGCTTCAGCCTGGGCGCCGATCTGCCCAGCGGAACCGAGAAGGCCGCGCAGGCAGCCCTGTCCACGCTTCCGAGAAGCGCTTTCACCTTCTCGGAGAACGACGATCTGTCACTGAGCTACGTCGGACAGGGTGTCACCCAGGCCGACCTCGACGCCGCGGTCGCAGCCTTCGCCGCCCGTCTTCGCATCAGCACCGACAAGGTCGAGGTCACCCCGCTCACCCAGGGCTCCTGAACCGGGCTCCCCCGATCCAGCTCCGGATCTGGCTCCCGATCTGGCTCCCGCACCGACAGAGGCCGCACCTCTGCCGATCCGTGGTTCGCCCGGAACGAAATGATTGATCAACAATGGACTTGTGCCGGGTTTTTTGGTGATTTCGTTCCGGGTGTTCAATCACTTTGTTCCGGGTGATCATTGCTCACGGAGCACGTGGGACCACATCGACGCACCGTGCCGGTCCAGCCCTGAGACCGGAGGACCGCAGCGACCTCGGCGGCTACCCCGCACGGATCGTGGGTGATGTCTTCCCAGCCGTAGCGGAGGGTCAGACGGCCGGAGACGGTGACCCTGTTGTCCCGTCGCCGGTCCCGGACCGCCTGGTCGCCGCCGTGCCACCGTGCTCCGTCGAGTTCGACGACGAGGGAGTACTCCTTGAACTCGGCATCCCGGTACTCCCGCCGGCCGCACCGGTCATCGGGCCGGTTGAGGGTGGACGGCGGCAGCCCGTGAGCCCTCTCGACGTTGTTGAGCCACTCGTGCTCCAGAACGGACCGGACCCCATACTCGATATCGGCCAGGACGGTGACGATCAACGCTCGATGCGGGAGTTGCCTCCGTTCCTCCAACTCGCCGCGTAGCCGGGAGACGGTGGTGAGACCTCGCTGCACGACGCCGCTGAGGAGGCCGATGACTTCATCGGCCTCCTTCAGCTCCCGACACAGATCGATGGTGGCTGGCTCCACCCGCAACCGAGGTGGACTCGCTGCGGGATGCAGTGCGTCGGAGAGCCTCGCCCGACGGTGGAGGGCGAACCGCTCAGAACCACGGATCCGCCTGCCCTCGGGCACCACGACGTCGAACCGGGAGGGAGGATCGTCAAACGCACCCGCGAGCCACAGACTGGTCCTCGGCCCGGCAGCGGCGCCGGCCCCCGAGAAGAGGATCGCGGCCCAGACCAGCGCCCGCGGAGCGATCGCGCCGGAGGACAGCACGTACACCCCGTGGAACACGCGCTGCCACTCCCCGGTGCCCAGCCGACTCCGGATCCGGGCCTTGGTGACCCCGGCCGCCAGAAGCTGTCGCCGGGTCGCCACACCGTCCTGGCTCCGGGCGAAGGAGACATGTGGACAACCAGTCTGTGGACAACGACGCGCTGTTCCACGTCGGGCGTTGACCGTCAGAGCGTCGCCGACTCAGTGAGCCATAATCACCCGGAACGAATTGATTGATCACCCGGAACGAAATCACCGGAAAACCCGGCACAAGTCCATTGTTGATCAATCACTTTGTTCCGGCTGACGAGCTTCTCGCGCGATGAGAGCGGCGATTCTTCGCCCGTTTCGTCGCCCGGGGTTCTCGAACCCGAATCGATCATGCCAAACGCTGCCGATCTCGGCGTGATCGAGAGCTTGGGTTTTGGGAGGTCACCCGGGAGAGAAGCGGCCCGGCTGGATGAGAAACCTCGATCCAGCCGGGCCGGTCGTCGTGCGGAGCCTTCGTCGTACGGAGCCTTCGTCGTGCGCGGCCTTCGTCGTACGGACCCCTTGTCGTGCGGGGCCGCTGTGGGTGAGTCCTGGGATCAGGCCCAGGTGAGCAGGGCCTGGCCGCCGCTGACGGCGTCCCCGGGACCGACGAGGATCTCGGCGACGGTACCGGCGGCGGGTGCCGTGATCTCCGTCTCCATCTTCATCGCCTCGAGGACGAGCAGGACCGCACCGGCCTCCACCGTCGCACCGGCTTCGGTGACGACCTTGGTGACCGTTCCGGAGATCGGCGCGGGGAGCGCGTTGCCTCCGGCCGGGGCTGCCCCCGAGCTCGCGGGCAGGGGCGCCGGGGCACCGCCGCCACTGGAGATCACGAAGGACCCGAGCGTCGGTGCCGGCTCCTCTTCCACCTCCACGTCGACGTCGTACGCCGTGCCGTCGACGGTGACTTTAAGCTTCATGTCCTCATCCTTGTCATGGCCCGGGGGCCGCTACCGCAACGCATGGCGTCGACCTGGGGTGACGGTGTGGGAGCCCATCACCGACGCGCGCCCCTGCTGGGTCCAGGTGGGCGTCCCCGAGAGCCGGATCTGCCGGACCTTCGCCCGCTCGCCGAGATACGCGGCGACGGCTGCCGAGATCGCCATGACGACGTCCGGGGGCACGGTGGTGGGCTGGCGGGGGCCGTCGGGCAGGCTGGCCTC
This sequence comes from Actinomycetota bacterium, assembly GCA_030837345.1. Lineage (GTDB taxonomy): Bacteria > Actinomycetota > Actinomycetes > Actinomycetales > Kineosporiaceae > JAUPKQ01. Next base: position 2,878 of record JAUPKQ010000170.1, read on the forward strand.
GAGCCACTCGACCCGGCGGGTGAGCTCGTCGATCCGCGCCAGCAGCTCAGCGGTGGTGGGCGCGGTGTCCTCGGTGCTCACAGCGGGATCAGCCCATGCTTCTTCGCCGGACGCTGATCGCGCTTGGAGTGCAGCTCCTCGAGCGCCTGAGCCAGGACGCGCCTGGTCTCGGCGGGCTCGACGATGGTGTCCACCAAGCGGCGGCCGGCCGCGACGTACGGGTTGGAGAAGGCCTCACGGTAGGTCTCGATCAGCTCCGCCCGCTTGGCTGCCTGATCCTCGGCGGCGGCGATCTCCCGGCGGAAGACGACACCGGCCGCGCCCTCGGCACCCATGACCGCGATCTCGGCCGTCGGCCAGGCGATGACCTTGTCCGCGCCGAGGTCCTTGCTGCACATGGCGAGATAGGCACCGCCGTACGCCTTGCGCAACACGATCGTGATCTTCGGGACGGTGGCCGCCGAGTAGGCGAACAGCATCTTCGCGCCGTGGCGGATGATGCCGCCGTACTCCTGGCTGACGCCGGGCAGGAAGCCGGGGACATCCACGAACGTCACGAGCGGGATGTTGAAGGCGTTGCAGAACCGCACGAACCGCGCGGCCTTGTCCGAGGCGTTGATGTCGAGGACGCCCGAGATCACGTTCGGCTGGTTCGCGATGACGCCGATCGTCCGGCCGAGCACGCGCGCGAAACCGATGACGATGTTCTGCGCGTAGCCCGCCTGGACCTCGAGGAAGTCCCCGTTGTCCACGATGTTCGAGATGACCTCGCGGACGTCGTAGCCCTTCTTGCCCTCGGCCGGGACGATCTCGTTGAGGCGCTCGTTGCGCTCGACGTTCCCGTCCGTCTCGAGCTCGGGGGGCTCCTCGCTGTTGTTGCTCGGCAGGAAGCTCAGGAGCTTCTTGGCGATGAGCAGCGCCTGCTCGTCGTCCTCGGCGACGAAGTGGGTCACACCCGAGTTCGCCATGTGCGCGTTCGGTCCGCCGAGGGCCTCATCGGTCACCTCCTCGCCGGTCACCTCCTTGATGACGCCCGGACCGGTGATGAACATCCGGGAGGCGCGCGTCTGGATGATGAAGTCGGTCAGTGCGGGCGAGTAGACGGCGCCACCGGCGCACGGCCCCGCGATGATCGAAATCTGCGGGACGACGCCGCTGAGCTCGACGTTCGCGTAGAACACCTTGCCGTACCCGGAGAGGGAGTCGATCCCCTCCTGCACCCGGGCGCCACCGGAGTCGTTGATGAAGACGAACGGCGACCCCGTCTTGAGGGACGCCTTCATCGTGTCGACGACCTTGTTGTTGTGCTGTTCGCCCGCGGATCCACCGGCGACGGTGAAATCCTGGCTGGCGAGGTGCACCAGGCGGCCGAGCACGGTGCCCGCCCCCGTGACGACGCCGTCCGCGGGCATCGTCGCCTCGGCCATGCCGAAGAGCGTGGTGCGGTGCGTGGCGAACATGCCGGTCTCGGAGAAGCTGCCCGGGTCGACCAGGGCGTCGACGCGCTCACGCGCCGTCAGTTTGCCCTGGGCGTGCTGCTTCTCCCGCCGCTTCTCGCCACCTCCCGCGGCGACCTCTTCGCGCCGTTTGGCCAGCTCGTCGATGCGGTCCTTCATGCTTCGGGTTTTCACGACGTCCTCACGCGGGTGCGACGGACACGCTGTGCGGCGTGCCGTTGACGGTGACCTTGTAGGAGATGGGCGTGCGCACCGAACCGGTACCTGCGGCACCCGCGGCCTGCGCGGCCTGTGCGGCGGCGACCTCCAACGGGTCGCGGCCGACGTTCTTCGGGCCCTCGGAACGGCTGGCGAAGAACGCGGGCGCCACCTTTGGGAACATGGCGTGGGTCAGCACGTCCTCGTCGGAGCCGTCGCATCCGGAGATCGCCGTCGCCTCGGCCCGCAGCATCTCCCACTCGGGCTGGAGAAGATCGGCGGGACGGCAGGTGATCGGGTCCTTCTTCGCCTGCGCCTGGGCGATGGCGACGACCTCGGGGTTGCGCTCGCCGATGCAGCGTCCGTAGTAGCCGAGCATCAGGTCCGCGAACTCGCCGGTCATGACCTTGTAGTGGCCCATGAGCACGTTGAAGACGGCCTGGGTGCCGACGATCTGGCTGGACGGCGTCACCAGCGGCGGGAACCCGGCGTCCTCACGGACCCGCGGCACCTCGCGGAGGACCTCCTTGAGCCTGTCGCCGGCGCCCTGCTGCCGGAGCTGGCTCTCCATGTTCGAGATCATCCCGCCGGGGATCTGGCTGGCGAAGATCTCGGTCTCGACGCCGGTGATACCGGAGAAGAACTCCGCGTACCGGGGCCGGATGTCGATGAAGTGGTCCTTGATCCTGTACAGCTTCTCCATGTCGAGCCCGGCGTGGAAGCCGGTGCCCTCAAGCATCTCGACGAGGCTCTCGGTCGGGTTGTGGCCCGGGCCGAGCGACAGCGAGCTGATCGCCGTGTCGACGCTGTCCGCGCCGGCCTCGATCGCCTTCATCAGCGAGACGAGGGTCACACCCGTGGTCGCGTGGCAGTGGACCGCGATCCGGACATCCGGGTACACGGCCTTGATGGCCTTGACGATGTCGTACGCGGGCTGCGGTTTGAGAAGGGCAGCCATGTCCTTGATGCACAGGGAGTCACAGCCGAGAGCGATGAGCTCCCCGGCCATCTGCACGTATCCCTCGACGGTGTGCAGGGGGCTGACCGTGTAACAGATGGTGCCCTGCGCGTGCTTGCCGGCCCGCCGGACCGCGGCGATCGCGTGCTCGACATTCCGGACGTCGTTGAGCGCGTCGAAGACCCGGAAGACGTCCATGCCGTTCTCCGCCGACTTGGCGACGAAGCGGTCGACGACCTCGTCCTCGTAGTGGCGGTAGCCGAGCAGGTTCTGCCCGCGCAACAGCATCTGCGTGCGTGAATTGGGAAGGAGCTTGCGGAATGTCCGAAGACGCTCCCACGGGTCCTCATTAAGGAAGCGGATGCAGGAGTCGAAGGTCGCCCCACCCCAGCACTCCACGCTCCAGTACCCGGCGGCATCGATGTCCGCACAGGCGGGGATCATGTCTTCCAACGCCATCCGGGTGGCCATCAGGCTCTGATGAGCGTCCCTGAGGGCCAACTCCGTGACGTCGATCTTACGGTCCACGGTCACTCCTCGTTACCGTCCTGATTCCCGGTCGAGCCGCGTCATTGCGCCGTCGCTACCGAGCATCCCCAACCTTCCCTTGCCGCGAGGACTACCCCCTGCGACAAAGGACCCGGTTACCTGAGGCGAGCGGCTCTACCTCTGCGCCGAACGGTCAAGCGATCACCGCTTGACACACCACGCCTCACGTCACCATGGTCCGTCACCATCCCGCACGAAGCTACCAGCTGGTAACACTTTGTGATCGTGACAGTCGCCACATCGGCGCCTACTTCCCGAGACTAGCCGGGCGGACGAGGCGGCGGCGCGCGGTGGACCGGCGTGTCCGTCCTGGGATGCGCCACGCCGTATGGCGCGGTTCGTCTTCATGATCTCGCGGCTCCGCGCAACGACCTCCAGGTGTGTCGTGCGCGACACACCGCGCGACACGCCGGGCATTACCGGCCCGGTGGCCCGAAAGTCCCGGCTCGCGAGTCGTTACGCAAGGAATATGGGATTCGTGAATCGAGCCGCGGTGCAGCCCCGGCGGGTGCTGCCGACCAGTCCGTTCAAGCGCTCCGACTCCCCACCCCCGTCGACCGACGGTTACTCGGTCGGGGGCCGCGTGACGCACGATCGTCTAGGCCTCGGCCGGATCGTCGCCGTCGATCCCCAGTTCCTCACCGTCGACTTCGGCTGCGGCATGGTCCGTCAGCTGAAGGCAGGTACCAAAGGCTGGCAGTCCTTGTGAGATAGAAGCCCCCCGGGCCACCCGGGGGGCTTCCTTCATCCCGGGTCAGGCGAGCCCGCGCGGAGCCGGGCGATCCAGCCCTGGGTCAGGCGAGCCCGTGCCGCTGGTAGAACCCCGCGATGTGGGCCTGGACGAGATCGGCCGCCCGATCGCCGTCGCCGGCGAGCAGGGCCTCGTAGACGGCGCGGTGCTCGGCGCTCAGCTGAGCCGCGGTCGCCGCGAAATCGGCGTCACCCTCCAGGCGCTCCAGCAGGGGCACCCGCATCGCGTTGCGGAGGGCCGTCGTCAGCTCGGCGACGAGGCTGTTGCCGCTCGCCCGGGCGATCGCGACGTGGAAAGCGGTGTCGGCGTCGTTGAACGCGACGGGCGAGGTCGCGGGGTCCTCCAACGCCCGCAGGGCGTCCGCGAGCTGCTCGTGGTCCTCGGCGGAGGCCGCGCTCGCGGCGAGCCGGGCGGACTCCCGTTCGAGGGTGATCCTCGCGCTGATCAGGTCGTGGGAACCGACGCTGGCGACGAGCACGTGCATCCGGATCAGCCGGGTCAGGGCCTCCCCCGGGGCGGCGGTCAGCAGAGTGCCCGACTCCCGGCCGGACCCGGTCCCTTGCGTGATCAGCCCCATCGCCTGGAGAACCCGCATCGCCTCCCGGACGGCGACCCGGCTCACCCCGAGGGCCGCGGCCAGGTCACGTTCGGCGGGCAACCGGTCACCGGCCCGGAGGCGGCCCGAGGCGATCTGCTCCTCGATCCGGTCGAGGACGAGTTCGTACGTCCGTGCCCGGGTGACCGGGGCCCATCCTCGGCCCCGCACCTCGCCGCGGTCGTCCGCCATCTTGATCCCCTCCGGACGCCCACTCGTTCCCGCCGCCCGCCGGACCACTCGTCACCGGGCCCTGCCGTTCGGCGCTGCATCACACCTCACACCGATGGGCTATTGAGGTGAGGCCCTTCACACCCTAGCTTGACCACACCGTTATGTGGTCCTACCACACTGAGGCAGGCCCACATGCTTCACTGGAGAAGCGTCGAGCGCGCCGGCATCGTGGCCGGCCGGAGGTAGCCATGACGGCTCTGAGCATCACCCTCGCGGTGGACGACTACACGCAACGACTCGCTCCGGTTGCGGACAATCTCGCACTGTCAGCCCTGATAGCCCTGCTCCCCCTGATCGTGGTGTTCCTCTTCCTCGGCGTCGTACGGGCCCAGGCCTGGGTCGCGGCGCTCGCGGGTCTCGGAACGGCCCTGCTGGTCGCCGTCGCCGCCTACTCGATGCCTGTCACCCTGGCCGTGCTGTCAGCCACCCAGGGCGGCGTCTTCGGAGCCTTCCCGATCATGTGGATCGTCCTGACGGCGTTATGGCTCTACCAACTGACCGTGACGAGCGGACGGTTCGAGGATCTCCGGGCGACGTTCGACGTCGTCAGCGAGGACCCGCGGATCCAGGCCGTGCTCATCGCCTTCTGCTTCGGAGGCCTGCTGGAGGCGCTCGCCGGTTTCGGCGCCCCCGTCGCGATCACCGCCACCATGCTGATCGCCCTCGGTGTCGCCCCGCTGCGGGCCGCCTGCACTGTGCTTCTCGCCAACACCGCTCCCGTCGCGTTCGGCGCGATCGCGATCCCGATCACCACGGCGGCCACCCTGACCGGCATCCCGGTCGGCGACATCGGGGCCACCGTCGGACGCCAGGCTCCCCTCCTCGCTCTCTTCGTCCCCCTCCTCCTGCTGCTGGTCGTGGACGGCGTCCGGGGGCTCCGCGAGGTGTGGCCCGCGGCCCTCGTCACCGGCTTCTCCTTCGCCGGGGCGCAGTTCATCACCTCGAACTACCTCTCCGTCGAACTGACCGACATCGTCGCCTCGCTCGTCGGCCTGGGCGCGACGGTCCTCTTCGTCCGGGTGTGGACCCCGCAGGGAGCGCACGAGGCGCATGAGCGGCTCGCCGCCGGATGCGTCGAGGAGCGGGCGGCCGCGACCGCGGCGGGTCGCACCACCGGCGGCACCGGCTCACCCGCCAAGGCCGGCACCTCCCCCCAGGGCCCCCTGACCGGCGGCCGCATCATGATGGCGCTGTTCCCCTACCTGCTGATCATCACCGTCTTCTCGATCTCCAAGCTCGTCCCGGCGGTCAAGGAGTTCCTCGCGGGAACCGACCGCAAGATCGGCTGGCCCGGCCTCGACACCCACATCCTCGCCGCGTCCGGCAAGGTGTCGACGTCGACGATCTACACCTTCCAGTGGCTGTCCAACCCCGGCACCCTCCTGCTGCTCAGCGGCGTGGTCGTGGCCGTCGTCTACCGGGTCGCCCCCCGCCGGGCGCTCGCCGACTTCGTCGAGACGGTCGTCAAGCTCAAGTTCGCGATCCTGACCGTGTCCGGAGTGCTCGCCCTCGCCTACGTGATGAACCTGTCCGGCCAGACGATCACCATCGGCACCTGGATCGCCGGGACCGGCGCCTTCTTCGCCCTCCTGTCCCCGGTTCTCGGCTGGATCGGGACCGCGGTCACCGGGTCCGACACCAGCGCCAACGCCCTCTTCGCCAAGTTGCAGGCGACGGCCGGGGCCAAGGCCGGCATCGACCCGACCCTCCTGGTCTCCGCGAACACGACCGGAGGGGTCGTCGGAAAGATGATCAGCCCGCAGAACCTGACGATCGCCGCGAGCGCCGCCGGTCTGGACGGCCAGGAGTCCGCGATCCTCCGCCGCGTCATGCCGTGGAGCCTCGGCCTGCTCGTCATCCTCTGCCTGCTCGTGTTCCTGCAGTCGACCCCGATCCTGGAATGGATGCTGCCGTGAGTGCCACGACCGATCTCCCTCCTCGCCGCGGACCCGCGGGCCAGGGGCTGCCTGACGACGTCCTCGCGGAGCTGCGGGGCATCGTCGGCACCGCCCATGTGCTGACGAGCGACGGAGACGTCGAACCGTTCAGCCGGGACGCGACGCCCCTGTTCCGGGCCCGCCCGGACGCCGTCGTCCTCCCCGCGACCACGGCCGAGGTCAGCGCCGTCCTCACCCTGGCGACCCGGAGGGGCGTCCCCGTCGTCCCCCGGGGCGCCGGGTCGAACCTGTCGGCCGCGACCCTGGCCGAGCAGGGCGGGATCGTCCTGGTCCTCACCCGGATGAACCGGGTGCTGGAGGTCAGCTCCGCCGAGTTGCTCGCCGTCGTCCAGGCCGGGACGACGACGGCGACGCTCGGGGACACCGCCGCCGCGCAGGGGCTGCTCTACGCCCCCGACCCGGGCAGCCGCACCGTGTCGACCGTCGCGGGCAACGTCGCGATGTGCGCGGGCGGCCTGCGGGGACTGAAGTACGGGGTGACCCGGAACTACGTCCTCGGGCTGGAGGCTGTCCTGCCGACGGGTGAGGTGATCCGGACCGGGGGCCGGCTGTGGAAGGACGTCGCGGGCTATGACCTGACGCGGCTGCTCACCGGCTCGGAGGGCACCTTGGCGGTGATCACCGAGATCACCGTCGCCCTGCTCCCCCTGCCGCGGACGTCGGGGACGGGGGTCGCGTACTTCGGGACCCTCGCCGACGCCGGGCGCGCCGTGGACCAGATCATCTCCGACGGCGTCCTCCCGGCGACCTTGGAGTTCCTCGACAGGAGGTGCATCAACGCGGTCGAGGACTTCGCCAAGCTCGGCCTCGACCGGGACGCGGGAGCGCTGCTGCTCTTCGGGGACGACGGTGCCCCGGACGTCGTCACGGGGTCGCTGCGGCGGATGGCCGACACGTGCCAGGCGGTCGGCGCCCGGGACGTCACGCTGGCGCGGGACATCGCCGAGTCCGACGCCCTGCTCGCCGCGCGCCGGTGCTCGCTTCCGGCGCTCGCCCGGCTGGCACCGATCACGATGCTCGAGGACGTGACGGTGCCCCGGCCGAAGCTCGCGGAGATGGTCGACCGGATCGACGCCATCGCCACGCGGAACGACGTCGTCTGCGCGACGTTCGGGCACGCCGGTGACGGCAACCTCCACCCGACGATCGTGTTCGACCCGACGGACGGCGACGCCCGGGTCCGGGCGGAGGCCGCCTTCGACGAGGTGTTCCGGACGGCGATGGCGCTCGGCGGCACCATCACCGGCGAGCACGGCGTCGGGGCGGCCAAGCGTCCCTGGCTCGCCGAACGGCTCGGCGCCGACCAGATCGCCCTGTTGAGGCGGCTGAAGCAGGCGTTCGACCCGGCGGGGATCCTCAACCCGGGAAAGCTGGGCTCATGACCACGGAGCAGACCCTGCCACCGCGGGCCGACCCGGCGCCCAGGGGGATCTTCGACGAGAATCTCCTGGCGGCGTGCATCTCCTGCGGTTTCTGCCTGCCCGCGTGTCCGACGTACCGGATGACGCAGGACGAGAGGTCGAGCCCCCGGGGGCGCATCACCCTGATGCGCGCCCTGGAGGTGGGCCGCCTCGAACCGGACGACCCGACCCTGCGCGAGCAGGCGGCGTTCTGCCTGGGGTGCCGGGCCTGCGAGACCGTCTGCCCGGCCGGGGTGCAGTACGGATCGCTGCTGGAGCAGTGGCGCGACCACCAGTGGCGGGGGCGTCACGTGCCCCCGCTCGCGCGGGTGCTGCGCACCGGGATGGAGATGACACCGGCGTTCACGACGGCGGGCGTCGTCCGCCGGGCCGCGCCGCGCACGGGTCCCGCCCGCCCGGAGACGGTGCACCTCATGCTGGGGTGCGCGGAACGGGCGCTGTTCCCGTCGGTGTCGCGGTCCGTGCTGAAACTCCTCCCGGACGCCGTCGACGTCCCGTCGGGCCAGGGGTGCTGCGGCGCGATGCACGCCCACAACGGTGACTCGGCGGGCAGCCGTGAGCTGGCCGAGAAGCTCGGGCAGCGGCTGCCGGGGACGATCCTGACGACGGCGGGCGGCTGCGGCGCGCACCTCGCGCACGTGATCGGCCGCGAGCGGGTCCGGGAGCTCTCGGAGTACCTGCTGGAGTACTGGGGTGAGCATCCCGAACGCCTGCCGGACCTCGCCGAGGTCACGGTCGGTGGACGGCGGGCCCGCGCGGGCCTGCAGGACTCCTGCCACCTGCGGAACGGCCTGAAGGTGACGGCCCAGCCCCGGGAGTTGATCGCCCGGGTGGCCGACTACGTCGAGTTGCCGTCGGCGGGCAGCTGCTGCGGGTCGGCGGGGACGTACTCGATGCTGCGCCCGAAGGACTCCCAGCGGGTGCTCGACGTCCATCTCGACGAGATCGAGGCGGCGGACCTCGACTATCTCATCGTGGTGAACGTCGTCTGCCAGCGGCAGATGATCATCGGGCTGCGTCGCCGTCGTTCCCGGGTGAAGGTGCTCCACCTCGCCGAGCTCCTGGCGAAGGGGCTGCCCTGAGCTGACAGGCATCACCTGAAGTAATGAATTGTCACGCAGATCAGATTATTGCGCGGAGTAACCTGATAACTGCATTTTGTCGGGACACGGCGAGGGCGCCGCGACTAGCATCTGCCCCGCGGTCCCGACCTCCAGGGGTACACCGCCGTCCTGTCACCCCGAGGGGAACCCTTGGCCGAGCGAACCATGCCCGTCCGGGACGAGGCTCTCGCCCCCGCACCCGGTCCCGGCCCCGCGCCCTACCGTGGCCTGGAGAGCTACCGGGCCGAGGACGTCCGGTACTTCTTCGGACGCGAGAAACTCGTCGCCCGTCTCGTCGCGCTCGTGACGAGCGTCGCCTCGGCGGGACCGGTGGCCCTCGTCGGGCCGCCGGGGTGCGGCAAGTCCTCCGCCCTCGGCGCGGGCCTGGCCGCGCGGCTTCGCGACACCGGCAGCTGGGAGATCGTCTCCTTCACCCCGGGTCCGCGCCCGCTCGCGTCGCTGGACGCGGCGATGGCGACGGTCCGCGAGCTCGGGTCGCGCCCCGGCGCGAAGGTCGCCCTGATCGTCGACCAGTTCGAGGAGCTCTTCACCCTCGGCGCCCCCGCCGCCGAGTGGGACGCCTTCGCCCGCCGCCTGGCCGATCCGCCGTCCGACAGCACCGGCACGGGCACCGGGCCGGGCACCGGCACCGGGCCGGCCATCAGCGTCGTCATCGCGCTGCGCGCCGACTTCTACGGCGTCGCCCTCGGGTGCGAGGCGCTCAGCCGCACCCTCCAGGACCGGCAGATCGTCGTCGGACCGATGACGGACGCCGATCTCCGCCGTGCGGTGACCGAACCCGCCCGGGCCGCCGGGGTCCGGCTCGACCCCGGTCTCGTCGAACTCGTCGTCCACGACCCCGGTGAGCTGCCCCTCCTGTCGTTCGCCCTGCTGCGGACATGGCTGCGCGGCGGCCGGGACCGCCTCGCCCTCGACGACCACCTCGCCGTCGGCGGAGTCTCCGGCGCGGTGCGTGCCGCGGCGGACGCCGTCCACGAGGGGCTGACACCGGCACAGCGCGAACTGGCGCGGCGCCTGTTCGTCCGGCTCGTCGCCATCGCGGAGAAGGTCCCGGACACCCGGCGCCGCCTCGCCGTCGCGGACCTCGTGCGGGACCACCCCGGGAGCGACGGGACGTCCGAGGTGATCGCGCGGTTCGCCGCCGCGGGGCTGCTGACGTCGGACGGCACGAACGTCACGATCGCCCACGAGGCGATCCTCTCGGCGTGGCCACGGCTGCGCGACTGGACCGACGCCGAACGTGCCGGGCTCGTCACGCGCCGGCGGCTCGCCGAGACCGCCCGCGCGTGGGAACGCGACGGCCGCGACCCCCGGGTCCTCCTGACGGGGGCGGAACTGGACACCGCCCGCTCCTGGGCGGACGACCCGGTCCACTCCGGTGCGCTGGACGCCGTCCAGCGGGCCCTCGTCGACGCCTCGACCACCGTCGCCCGCCGGGAGAGCGCCAGGGCGCGCCGCCGGGCCCTGCGCGGGAGGATCGCGCTCGTCGCGACGAGCGTCCTCGCGGTGGTCGCGAGCGGGGTGGCGGGCGTCGCCATGGTCCGGGGGCCCGCCGCCGGAGCC
>JAUPKQ010000171.1 GCA_030837345.1 Actinomycetota bacterium
CCGGAAGGCTCGCCGGTGATGGCCGGGTCAGCGCCTGTGCGGCTCACGATACCCGCCCGGGCTCGTCGCCGCCGACCTGACCGATCGGCGCCCGGCCGGACGGCGCCCGGCCGGGCGGTGTCAGTAGCGGAAGTGGGACAGCAACGCGCGGGTCTCCGACGACAGCGCGCCCAGGCGGGTCGCGGACTCCGCCGTCGTGACCGCGGCGCGGGTCGTGGCGAGGGTCCCCTCGGTGATCTCGCCGACGGCGGTCGCCACGAGGGTGGTCCCCGAGGAGATGTGGGCGATGTGTCCGCTCATCGCCTGGGTGACCGTCGACTGCTCCTCCACCGCCGAGGCGATGGTGGTCTGCTTCTCGTTGATCTGGCGGATGATCGCGCTGATCCGGCCGATCGTGGTGATGGCCCGCTCCGTGGTCGCCTGGATGGCGGAGATCTTGCCGGTGATGTCATCGGTGGCGGTGGCGGTCTCCCGGGCGAGTTCCTTCACCTCGGAGGCGACGACGGCGAACCCGGCACCGGCGGCACCGGCCCTGGCCGCCTCGATGGTCGCGTTGAGGGCCAGGAGGTTGGTCTGCTCGGCGATCGAGGTGATGGTCTGGATGATCTCGCCGATCTCCTCGCTGGCCGCGTCCAGCGCCTCGACGGCCTGGGAGGTCTCGGCCACGGTCTGGACGGCGTCGGCGGCGACGGATGCGGCGGACAACGCCTGCTGGGAGATCTCACTGATCGAGGAGATCATCTCCTGGGTGGCCCCGCTGATCGACTCCGCGGACCCGGAGATGTCCCGTGCCGAGGTTCCCGCCTGTTGTGCCTGGTCCGAGGCTGCGCCGGCGGTGCTGGTCAGTTCGCGCGACACGACGTCCAGTTCGTCGGACGAGACCGCCATGGCCTCGGAGGTGCGCGCGACGGAGGTGACGGTCGTGCGCAGTCCCTCGAGCACATGGTCCAGCGCGGTGGCCATCTGACCCAGTTCGTCGTTGGACGTCACGGCGCACGACACGGTGAGGTCACCTTCGGCGACGGCGGCCAACGTCGTGCGTACCCGCAGCAGCGGGCCGGTGATGGAACGCACCACGATCCAGGCGAGCGCGACAAGCACGAGCGCCGCGAGGACGACGGTGATCACCACGGAGAGGGTGGTCTGCCGCCGGCTCGCGCTCGCGGATGACTGCTCACGGTCGATGGCGAGGCCGAACAGCTCCCGCTCGTTCGAAGCCACGGCGCTGACCAGGTAGTTGTCGACGCCGACCTGCTCCCAGCCCGCCCGCGCGGTCACGGGGTCGGCGAAGGCGCCGTCGACGAACCGCCGGACCACCGCGCCGTACTCGGTGAAGGCGGTCGTGATGCGCCCGGCCGAGGCCTTGAGGGACCCGTCGAGCCGGATCGCGGCGAGCTGGGAGATCGTTTCCTTCGTCGTCGCCAGCTGATCGTCCAGCTGCTGGGCGCCCGGATCCGCGGGGCCGCGTCCCGTACGCAGGACGGCGTCCGTCGCCGTGACCTTGAGGTCGACCGCGCCACGCTCCAGTTTGAGCACGAGGGCGTTGGCGAACTGGAGGTCAGACAGTCGCTGCTGGTCGTGGTCGGCGTCGGCCTTCTGCGCCAGCATCGTCACCAGGCAGGCGCCGAGCGCGAGAAGGCTGGCAGCGACGAGGATGAACAGCCGGACCCACACCGGCAGGTCGAGCACGGCCTGCGGGGCGACGGACCGGGTGACACGGGTACTGCGGGCGACACTCACGACGGTTCCCTCCACGTCCGGGGCTGATGGGCGGATCACGCGGCGAGCTGGTTCGCGGCGTAATAACCTCCATCGATCAGGACGCGCTGATAGTTCGATTTGTCGACATTCACGGGTTGCAGCAGGAACGTGGGCACGGCTTTGACCCCGTTGTGGTACTGCGACGTGTCGTTCACGGCGGGCTTGCCGCCCTTCGCCAGGGAGTCGACCATCTGGACGGCGACCTTGGCGAGCTCACGGGTGTCCTTGTAGACCGTCTCGGTCTGCTGGCCGCCGACGATCAGCTTCACCGAGTCGAGCTCGGCGTCCTGACCGGTGACCACCGGCAGCGGCCTGCCTCCGGCGCCGTAGCCGACGTCCTTCAACGCGGTGATGACGCCGCGCGAGATGCCGTCGTACGGCGAGAGCACGGCGTCGATGCGTTTTTTCGCGTCCGGCCCGGCCAGCAGACCCTCCATCCGCTTCTGCGCCGTCGCACCGTCCCACCGCGGCGTCGCGATGTCCTCGAACGCCGTCTGACCGCTGCCGACCACGAGCTTGCCGGCGGCGAGGTACGGCTTGAGCACGCTCATCGAACCTGCGAAGAAGACGTGGGCGTTGTTGTCGTCGGGCGACCCGGCGAACAGTTCGACGGTGAAGGGCCCCGCACGGTCTGCGAGCTTCAGTTTCGCGACGATGGTCTCGGCCTGCAGAACGCCGACCCTGAAGTTGTCGAAGGTGGCGTAGTAATCGACATTGGGGGTGTCACGGAGCAGACGGTCGTAGGCGATCACCGGGATCTTCGCGGCGGCGGCCTTCTGCAGCACGTCCTTCAACTTGGACCCGTCGATGGATCCGACGACCAGCGCCTTCACGTTCTGGGCCACCATGCCGTCGAGCTGGGCGATCTGCTTGTCGACGTCGTCCTCCGCGTACTGCAGGTCCGTCGTGTAGCCGAGCAGATCCAACTGGTGCACCATGTTGTCGCCGTCCGCGATCCATCGCGGGGACTTCGTGGTCGGCAAGGCGATGCCGATCTGGCCCCGTGACACCGTGAGCGGGACCGGCCGGTCACCGCCTGTCGCGCAACCGGTCACCGCCGTTGCCAGCACGACCGAGGGCACCACGACCCGAGCCAGCCTTCCGTACCGGGCAACCACCGCAGGATCTCCTCCCGTCCGACATCTACGACGGTGAACACCTCCGTCTTGACAGGTGATCACCGTTCTAGTGTTCGGACCGAGGTCCGATCACCTTGAGTCCGGAGCGAACACTTCTTTGCTCCCTTCGGGTGAGGCCGGTGCCGTTCCGAGACCCCTGAAATCAGTCAGCTAGGATTTCGCCGTGACAGATCGGCGCGCCTTGGGCCCGAGCGGGGAGTATCCGGGCGACTTCGCCGGCCGCCTGCACGCCGAGTACCGTCCCGACCCCGACGGCGACGCCGATCCCGGCGAGATCGTGTGGGCCTGGGTGCCCTACGAGGAGGACGGCTCCCGGGGCAAGGACAGGCCCGCCCTCATCGTCGGACGGGACGGCGCCTGGCTGCTCGGCCTGCCGCTGACCAGCAAGGACCACGACCGGGACGCCGAGCAGGAAGCACGTTGCGGAAGGTTCTGGGTCGACATCGGCACCGGCCCCTGGGACACCCTCGGCCGCCGGAGCGAGATACGGGTCGACCGGATCGTGCGCCTCGACCCCGTTGCTGTCCGCCGCGAGGGGGCAGTGCTTCCGCGCCCCGTCTTCGACACCGTCACCCGCGCCGTCCAGGCCCACCGCTAACGCGCACCTCGGTCTCCGCTCGGCTCAGCGTCCTAGATCATGAATGTCCGTCGCGATAACGACAGCAGCTGCGCACACTATTTCCCTTCATGCCAGGAGGACGGGTCACTTACCCGCCCCTGATCCGACCCGATCCGGCAGGCAGGGTCCTAGACTCCTTCCTGGCGGAAAGCGCTTTCCGAGGTGCACGGGAGGTACCCCATGCTGATCGACGATTCCCTCTCCCCCGCAGGCTTGCTCCCCCGTCTCGACCGGCTCTGGGATCTCTCGGCCCGCTGTCTGCGCGGTCTCGACGCGAGCTTCGCTCCGGGGAGGGGGGCGCCGGTGTTCACCGTCGAGGGGCGATACACCTCCCGGGGATGGACGGAGTGGACCCAGGGATTCTGGTACGGCTCCTACCTGCTCCAGTACGACGCGACCGGGGAGGAGGAGTTCCTCGGCCTCGGCCGCCGCCGCACCGTGACGGCGATGCCGGACCACGTCACCCACACCGGCGTCCACGACCACGGGTTCACCGTCGTCAGCACGTACGGCGCCCTGCGGCGGATGATCCTCGAAGGGCGGTTCCCCGCCACCGGCGACGAGCTCGCCCACTACGAACTCGCGCTGCGGGTGTCCGGAGCCGTCCAGGCCTCCCGCTGGAGCACGACCGCCCACGGCGACGGCTACCTCCACTCGTTCAACGGCCCCCACTCGCTGTTCGTCGACACCGTGCGCAGTTGCCGGTCGCTCGGTCTCGCCCACCGTCTCGGGCATGTCCTCCTCGGCGAGCGCGACCGCAGGATCTCCCTGCTCGGCCGCGCGATCGAGCATCTGCGTTCGACGGCCCGCTGGAACGTCTTCTACGGCGAGGGACGTGACGCCTACGACGTCAGGGGCCGGACGGCGCACGAAGCGATCTTCGATGTCACCGACGGGACGTTCCGCTGCCCCGCGACGCAACAGGGGTGGTCGCCGTTCACGACGTGGACGCGCGGGCTCGCCTGGGCGGTCCTCGGCTTCCCCGAGCAACTGGAGTTCCTCGACACCGTCCCGGACGACGAGCTCGAACCGTTCGGCGGACGGGCCTCGATCACGCACGACCTGCTCCGGGCCGCCCTCGCGACCGCGGACCACTATCTCGACGACGCCACGGCGTCAGACGGCGTCCCCTACTGGGACACCGGCGCCCCGGACCTGCACCGGCTCGGCGACTGGCGGTCGGTTCCCGCGGACCCGGGCAACCCGTACGAGCCGGTCGACTCCTCGGCCGCGGCGATCGCCGCGCAGGGACTGCTGCGGCTCGGCACCTGGCTGTCGAGGCGTGACGGGGCAGAGGACGACGGCACCGCCCGGCGGTACCGGCAGGCCGGTCTGACGATCGCCGCGCGGCTGATGGAACCGCCCTACCTCAACGAACGTGAGGACCATCAGGGGCTGCTGCTGCACTCGGTGTACCACCGTCCGGGAGGCTGGGACCACGTCGCTCCCGGGCAGCGGGTGCCGAACGGCGAGTCGGGCCTGTGGGGCGACTACCACCTGCGGGAACTCGCGCTGTACCTCGGGCGACAGGCCCGTGGCG
>JAUPKQ010000172.1 GCA_030837345.1 Actinomycetota bacterium
ATCCCCGACGGATCGCGGTTCGTCATCAGGTCGTCGAGTCCCACCTGCCGCTGGTGCACCATCTCGCCGGAAGGTTCCGCGGGCGGGGTGAGCCTTTCGACGACCTCGTCCAGGTCGGGACAATCGGCCTGCTGAACGCCATCGACCGGTTCGACCCCGGCCGCGGGAGCTTCACCGCCTTCGCGGTTCCCACGATCCTCGGCGAGATCCGTCGGCACTTCCGCGATCGTGGCTGGGCGATGCGCGTACCTCGCCGCCTGCAGGATCTCGGACGCCGGGTCTCGATGGCCAGGGACGATCTGACCCAGCAACTGGGGCGTTCACCCACCGTCCAGGACCTGGCGATCCACCTCGACGAGGACTCCGACCTCATCCTTGAGGCGTTGGAGAGCACCGCCGCCTACACGATGGTCCCGCTCCCGACGACCCCGGAGGAGGCGTTCCTCGCCCCGCTCGGCGTCCTCGACGAAGGTCTCGCCCTCGTCGAGGACCGGGCCGTATTACGACCGTTGCTGGCCCGTCTCCCGAACCGGGAGCGGACCATCCTGGCCCTTCGGTTCGTCCGCGGGCTGTCCCAGTCCCGGATCGCCGCCGAGGTCGGCGTCTCCCAGATGCACGTGTCCCGGTTACTGGCTCACAGCCTCGCCTTCCTCCGTGAAGGCCTCTCCGAGGAGAGAGAAGCGCCGAAAGGGCTGGATCCGGACGGTTCTGACATGTTTCGACGAAGCCGGGACGACTTACCGAAACGGGTATGACCGTGTCCGGACGCGGGTATCCCTGGCATACCTCGTCACTCGGTCTCGGTGTCCGGACAATCACCATCCGCCGAGCTGTCCGGCGACGCACCGTCGTCGAGCACCCCGGCCACGGTGAACCCACAACGGAAATCACCGCCAACGGGACGAGTACCACTCCGAACGGCACCCCCGACGTGCCGCACGTGAGGTAGGACACTGACGGCCGCGTGATCTGCCACACGAACACGAGGCTCGGACCGCGCGTCCCCTCGCTCCGCGACCCGGAGACAACGCCCGGACCGCCACCGAGAACGATCACTCAGGGCGCCAGGTCCACGGCGGCCGCGGGATCAGCAGCATCCGCGACCACCACCTCAACCGCCAGAAACACCCCGTATCAGGCACACACAAGGGCCTCGAGGAGGACAGTCAGAGCCAGAATGACCCGAACGGCACGCACGCGGGCAGGACCCGACGTACTGTCAGACATCGACGGTCACCTCTCGTCCCTGTCGAATCACGCTCAATGAAACTTGTAGCGGGGTAAACAGGACGTCACTACTGATCCACCCAGGGGTATTGCCCTTCCTGGGGACCACCTGGCAGTATCACTGAAAGTACTCGATCGCTTACGCCACTGTCTGCGGTTGCTTAAACCTTCGTCAAGGGGCCCGCGAATTTTCCAGATCCCTTGTGAAGGCGGGCACAAGGATGTGAGGCTTGGCGTTGAATGAACGAAGCGCCGCAAAGGCGGGTCGCTTCCAGGGACACCTGTCCGCCGGGCTAGCGGACCTCCAGGACCCTGACCAAGATCATCGGTCGCATTGCGGCCGTCCGTCACGACCGCCCAACAAGGGGCAAAGGAGTGGACTTCCCCATGGACTGGCGTCATCGGTCAGCGTGCCTCGACGAGGACCCGGAGCTGTTCTTCCCTATCGGGAACACCGGGCCAGCACTGCTGCAGATCGAGGAGGCCAAGGTCGTCTGTCGTCGCTGTGACGTCATGGACACCTGCCTCCGTTGGGCGCTGGAAACCGGTCAGGACGCTGGCGTCTGGGGCGGGCTCTCCGAGGATGAGCGTCGCGCACTCAAGCGCCGCAACGCCCGGGCCCGCCGCGCCGGCTGATTCCGACGAACCTCGCCCGGCCGACCGGAACCTCCCGATCGGCCGGAGGGTGACTCGCCCGGTGTTCCACCGGGCGAGCGGGAGACCAGCGACAACACACGTAAGAGTTTCATCTGATCCACGAAGGTGTGAGGGGTCGCCGATGCGGCCCCTCACTGCATGCCCGCAGGCGCCACGGCCGCCGAAGGCTCCGGGGGGACATCGTCCTCCGAGGCCTCGTCGACGTCCTTACCCCTTCCTCGAAGGGTGACGTCGACGGAGACGGCCGTGCCGCCCTCGGGCGGACTCGACCACGCGATCCGTCCCCGCATCTCACCACCGACCAACGCCTTGACGATCTGCGTGCCCAAGCCGTCCTTGCCGGCGACGAATCCCTCGGGCAGACCGGTGCCGTCGTCCTGGACGACGGCGTGCAGCCTTCGGCCCTCACGCCGGGCCTCGATGGTCACGGTGCCACCACCGGCCGCGAGGCCGTGCTCCACGGCGTTCGTCACGAGTTCCGTGAGGACCAGTGCGAGCGGGGTGGCGTTCTGGGCCTCGAGCTCACCGAAGCTTCCCTCCCGCCGCACACTCACCTGTCGCGTGCCAGACCCGGCGCCGGCCAGTTCGACGGCCAGCGCGATCGTCCGTTCGACGACCTCGTCGAAGTCGACGGTCTCCCCGAGCCCCTCCGACAACGTCTCGTGCACGAGGGCAATCGTGGCGACCCTTCGCATCGCCTCCTGCAGGGCGGCTCGTCCCTCGTCCGAGGGAATCCGGCGCGCCTGCAGGCGTAGCAGAGCCGCGACCGTCTGAAGGTTGTTCTTGACGCGGTGGTGGACCTCCCGGATGGTCGCGTCCTTCGTGAGCAGTTCACGCTCCCGGCGTCGCAGCTCCGAGACGTCCCGCATCAGCACGATCGCCGAGATCCGCTGGCCGCCCGCGGTCAAGGGGATCGCCCGCAGCGAAAGGGTCACTCCCTGGGCTTCGATGTCACAACGCCAGGGAGCCCTGCCCGACAGGACGAGGGGCAGCGACTCGTCGACCGTCTCACTCGTCGTCCTGTCCACCAGAGGGGTGATGATCTCCACGAGGGACTGTCCGGCGAGGTCGCCGAGACAGCTCAGCCGGTGCAGCGCGGACAGGGCGTTCGGGCTGGCGTAGATGATGCGACCTTCGCGGTCGAGACGCAGCAGGCCGTCGCCGACACGTGGCGCTCCACGGCGCGACCCCGTCGGCGCACCGAGAATGGGAAAGTCCCCTGCCGCGATCATCCGCGCCAGGTCGTCGGCACACTGCTGATAGGTGAGCTCGAGGCGGGACGGCGTGCGGGCCGCGGCCAGATTGGTGTGCCTCCCCATGACCGCGACGACATTCCCGCGCCGGACGACGGGGATCGCCTCCTCCCGGACCGGGACGTCGTCATGCCACTCGGGATCCCTGTCCCGGCAGATACGGCGCAGCTCCCAGGCACGGTCGACCTGCGCCCTTCGGCCGCGAGGCGCCAGAGTGCCCACGAGATCGTCGTAGTAGACGGTCGCGCCGGTGCTGGGCCGGCAATGAGCCACGGCGATCCAGCCGTCGGAGGTACGGTCACGGACCCACAGCACGAGATCGGCGAACGACAGGTCGGAGAGCATCTGCCAGTCGCCGACCAACAGATGCAGCCACTCGACGTCAGCAGGATCCAGATCCGCGTACGACGTCAGCAGATCGTTCAGCGTGGGCACGGCAGCACCCTAGCCAGCGAGTGCCGACCCCACACAACCCAGCGCCTGTCGCGATCATGCCCGTGTTAACGGGGGCTTCTTCCCACGTTAAGAGGCGACCGGCGATAGGGAGGTTCGATCAGCGAGCGGCGGTCCGGGTGCGGTCCGGGGTCGCTCGTGATCGGCGGGCGTGTCGGCGCGGCGGGTCGCGACACGTGATGATCGGAATCGATCATCTAGGCTCGTCGGACGTGAGCAGCGAGCAGGTCGGCCCGGCAGGAGGAACACGTGCGGTTCAGCGCTGAGATCAGGTACGACGCCGATCCCCGGCAGGTGTTCCGCATGATAGTCGATCATGAGTTCCAGGAGGCCAAATGCCTCGCGAGCGGATCCCTGGAGCACGATGTCGAGGTCGCCGAGCATTCCGACGGCGGCGCCGTCGTCATCTCGAACCGGACGATGCCGACGGATCATCTGCCGGACTTCGCCCGTTCCCTCGTGGGTGCCACGGTTCACCTCCGCGAGACCCAGCGGTGGCGTCCGGCCTCGCCCGACGGAACCCGCACCGGTTCGATCGAGGTCGAGATCCACGGAGTGCCGGTGCGGTTCGTCGGGAGCCTCGCCCTCGCTCCTGACGGTTCGGGCACTCGCTGGCCGATCGAGGGCGAACTCACAGCGTCGGTGCCGCTCCTCGGGGGGCGCATCGAACGCGCCGCCGAGCCCGCCGTTCTGGCGGGGATCCGCGTCGAACAGCGCACCGGGACGAGCTGGCTGGCCGATCATTGACCGTGTGCCCGGCGAGGCGTCACCCGAGAGAGGTCACCCGGCGAGGTAACTCCCGGAGAGGTATCTCCCGGCGAGGTCGCAGCTGGTGACGGTGTACTCCGCGCCCAGGGAACGGGCGAGATCGGTGTCGGCGTGGGAACCGATCCAGGCGACGAGCAGGAGCCGACGGAGCATGACGAACGTCGGGAGCATCGCCTCGTCGTCCGGGCCGAGGACGGCGAGGCGCCGGTAACCGGCTGTCCAGGCGTCGACGAGTTCCGGCACCCGCGGGTCGTGTTCGATGAAGGACAGCGAGGCTCCGAGGTCGTACAGGTACCACCCGAATCCGCAGTCGTCGAAGTCGATGACGTGCACGGGCGCCGTCCCGGTCGGGTCGATGAGCAGGTTGGCGAGGCGCATGTCGGCGTGGATCAACCCGAACCGGTCCGGTCCGTCGCCGAAGGCCTTCAGCCGTGCGCGGACGAGGTCGGCGCATCGGCCGAGGATCTCTCCCTCCGGACGACCCACCCCCAGGCCGTGACGCCAGTGCCCCCAGTGACCATCCGCGCCGATCGAGGTGTCGGCGTCCCACCTGAAGCGGGTGAAGGCCGGGGGCCGACGCCAGGAGCGGGCGTGCGCGTGCAGGTGCGCGGTGACCTCTCCGAGTTCCCGGAAGTCGTCGACGAGCCGGGCACCGTGCGGTTCCACACCGTCCACCCAGGCGAAGCGGACGACGTGGCGGGCCTCGCCGTCCGGGTGATGACCGGCGACGACGCGGCTGCCATCGAGGGCGGGGAGGACGGCGGGAACCGCCACGACGGCATCGGATCGCAGGGCCCCGATCCAGTCCAGCTCGCTCTCGACCGCCGCCGCGGAGTGGTAGCCGAGACGGTGAACGCGCAGGACCGAACGCGGTCCCGTGCTGTCCTCGACCGCGTACGTGGCGTTCTCGCTGATGTTGAGCAGGCGCAGCGGGGTGTCCGGGGCGATGCCGTACCGGGGCAGGACGGACCGGGCGATCAGTTCCAGGCGCTGACGTCGGGCCGGGTCTCCGTCGGGCCGTCGCAGGGTTCGCTCCGGTGAGATGCCGGCGACCGTCATCGTCCTCCCGTCGTGTGCGCTCCTCCGGACGGAGGGCCAGGACCTCTGCCCGGCATCGCGATGGTAGAGGACCGGTGACGCCCGCCGGATCGGGACCGGCCGGATCGGGACCGGTCGGGTCAACCCGTCAGATCAGGTCGCCGATCTCCGACACGTCGTACCAGAGCAGTTCGGTCGCCTCGGCCTCGTCGAGTACGAATCGGGCATCGTCGTCCCCGCGGTCGGCCTCGTCCAGGGCGATGATCGCCTGGGCGACGACCCCAGCGGCCGACTTCTCGTCGACGTGAACGCTCGCCACGGCCGACACCGGGACGTCGGAGCCCACCCGGGCGGCGGACCGGAAGCGCTCGTCCGCGCACTCGCTGACGTCGGCCTCGGCGACGTCGGCGGCGATGACGACGCGGCGGCGCGGCGCGTCGGGGTCCGCGGCCAGCAGCCGCAGGGACGCCTCCGAGGCCTCGGTGAGGGCGACGTACTCCAGTTCCTCCAGGTCGCCCTCGACGTACCACTCCCGGATCGACGTGGTGACGGTGTGGGCGGCGGCCGGTGCCGGGAACACTCCGGTGGCGTGGGCCCGGGCCAGGTCGTGAAGGGTCGCCGGGAAGTAGACACGTCGATCAGTCGCCATGGGAACGGAGCCTAGTGCGATGACTGTCCGTGGCCCCGCCCGACGCTAACGGACAGCTTCGATCATCTCGGCGAGGGAGTCGACGACGCATTGGCCGAGGACGGCGAGGTCGGGCATCGCCGCACGATCCGCGTAGAGCCCGTAGTAGACCCCGCCGTCGTACGACGTGAGGCCGACGCTCAACGCCTGTCCCCGCGCCAGCGGGATCACCGGGTACGACGCGAGCATGCGAGCCCGCCGCAGGTACAGGGGCAGCTGAGGTCCGGGGACGTTCGTGACGACCACGTTGAACAACCGTCGGGACAGTCCGCTCGCGGCCCTCGCCCCGAGCGAGTGCAGCGTCGGCGGGGCGAATCCGGCGATCCCCGCCAGGGCGCGGGCCTCGACGCCGCGGCCTCCTTCACGATGGGCCCGGGTCTGGTAAGCGACCTGGTGAAGGCGCATGAGCGGGCTCTGCTCCCCGGTCGGCAGGTCGACGAGCAGCCAGGCGAGGTCGCTGCCGATGGCACCGGCAGGGGCTCCCTCGGGGTCGGTCCCGTCAGGATGGATGCTGAACGGCACCAGGGCCCGGACCATGCTCGACGGGCGGATCGGCTCCCCGCGCGTCAGCAGCCAGGCCCGCAGCCCTCCCGCGAGCGTGGCGAGCACGACGTCCGTCACGGATGCCGCCTGGCTCTCGGGGGCAGGCGCGGGGACGGCGGAAGGATCGGGGACCGGTCCGAAGACTCTGCCACCGGTGGCCGCGGTGACGACGGTATCCCGGGGCGTCCCGGCACGGACGCGCCCGGCCGTCCGGCGTCGCCTGACCGCGGTGAAGTCGCGGATCTCGCGGTAGTCCTCCAGATCGGTGCTCACCATGCAGAAGCGGCGGTCCGCCCCGACCTCCTGGTTGAGCGGGCTGCGCTGCGTGGGACGCGCCGCCGTCCTCGCCGCCAGCTCTCCGAGGACCTCGAACGCGCTGCCGGCGCTGCTCCGGACGCTGCCGATGCCGGAGCGCAGCGTCTCGACGACCTGTTGGG
Source organism: Actinomycetota bacterium (assembly GCA_030837345.1). GTDB lineage: Bacteria > Actinomycetota > Actinomycetes > Actinomycetales > Kineosporiaceae > JAUPKQ01. The sequence continues at coordinate 7,065 of JAUPKQ010000172.1, forward strand.
GGCTGCGTACCGAGTCGGAGACCGCGCCGACGACCAGCTCCACGAGGGTCGGTTCCGGAGCGGGGGTCCACGTCTGTGCCGGGGGGTCGTAGGAGTCGGGCGAGGTGTCGAGGACGACCTGTCCGAGATCGACGGCGTGGACGCCGTCCACCAGCGCCTGATGCACCTTGGTCACAACGGCGAAGCGACCGTCCTCCAGCCCTTCGACGAGGGTGAGTTCCCAGAGGGGACGGTCCCTGGCGAGAGGTCTGGCCTGGAGTTCCGCCACGAGCCCCGCCAGCTGGTCAAGGGTGCCGGGAGCCGGTAGGGCGCTCTGCCGCACGTGGTGGTCGATGTCGAAGTTCTCGTCGTCCACCCACACGGGGTTGGCCAACCGTCCCGGGACCGTGCGGAGGCGCTGCCGGTACCGCGGGACGAAGGCGATCCGGGCCTCCACATGCTTGACGAGCCGGACGTGGTCGACCGGTCTGCGCGCCCGCCCGATCCCGGCGAACACCATGACCGACCCGACGTGCATGGGAGTCTCCGTCGACTCCAGGTACAGGAAGGACGCATCCAACGGTGTCAGGCGGTCCGGCACAGATCCTTCCCTCCTCCACGGCGTTCACGGCTCGGTCGGGTCATGGACCGATGGTGCCACGCCGTCGCGGTGAGGCCGTGGTCGAGAAGCTCGGGCAGCCGGTCTGGTCAGGCCAGGGTCGTGCCCAGGAGAATCTCCAGCTCGGCCCGGGTCTCGTCGCACGAGCGGTGCAGAACACCGATCATGCCGACCGCGGCGGCGGCGTGCACGTTCTGGGGCAGGTCGTCGACCATGATGCAACGTTCCGGGGAGAGATCGAGGCGGTCGCACGTCAGACGGAAGATCTCGGGCTGAGGTTTCCGCAGGCCGACCTGGCCGGAGATCACGATCTCGTCGAACAGCCCGTCCCACAAGGCCTCCGGATAGTGGTCGCCCCAGGAGTTCGAGAGCAGAGCCGTTCGTACGCCGAGCGAGCGGGCCCGCCGCACCACGGCGACCATGTCCGGATCGAGGGACTCCAGTCCCGCGAGAATCCGGCGTACCAGGCCGTCCGCCGCGACCGTCGACCCCCGGACAGAGAGCTCGTGCGCGAGCATCCGCTCGAACTCGCTCACGCTGAGCTCGCCGCGTTCCAACCGGTGCACGGGCGACTCCCTGACGGGTGCCGCCTGGAAGACCTCCTCGATGGCCTGCGGCTCCCCGAACCCGGTGCCGGTCGTCTCCCCCGGCCCGATGGCGGGGCCCAGACTGCCGGCCCAGGCCTCCATCACGTGACGGAAGTGGTCGAAATTGATCACGTCCTGCGCGGCCCACGAGGTCATCGCCCTGTCGAGGGCACCGGTGAGCACCCCACCCCAGTCGACCACGAGCCCGTACTGTCCCAGCCGGTCTTCGCCCCTGACGTCCACGTCGCCATCGTAGGCATCCCGGGCTCCACCTGACACGAGCCGGGCTCCACTTGGCACGGGCCGGGCGTCACGAGGACCTGGCGAGGGCCAGCTGAGCGGCCGCGGTCTCGTTCTCCAGGGAGGTCTCCAACGAGAGGGCCAGCGCGCCGACCGCGCGCCGGGCGGGTGAGCCCGGAACCATCTCGACGAGCGTCCGCCCCGCCAGCATCACGGCGTCGCAGGCCGCGCGGTCGTCAGGCACCAGCAGGACGTCCCGCACCCCCGCGTACCGGGCGAGAGCCTCGGCGATCCGCCGGCCCGGATCACGGCCGACAGCCTCCGCCCGGACCCGCGTGACAACGACCCGGGGCCGCACCGCAGGCCCCAGCACATCAGCCAGGTCGGAGAGGCCACGGACGAGGCGCTGGAGACCGATCGGCTCCGCTCCGCCGACGGCGAGGACGACGTCCGCCGCGGCCAGCGCGGACAGAGTCGCACCGTTTCGACGGGGAGCGGCCGTGTCGAAAGTGATCTCCTCGTCGGCCTCGAGACCGAACCCGCAGTCGACCACGGTCCACCGTGCCAGGTCACGGGCCCGTTGCCACAGCACCTCCAGACCGCTCGGGCGCAGTTCCGGCCAGCGCGAAGGCTGGGGCAGGCCGGTCAGCACCCGCAAGGTCGGCGACAGGCTGAGAGCGAGCCGGGCGAGACGCCCGACGTCCAGAGCCGCGTGGTTCGCGGAGCGCACGGCACCGGCGATCCCTCCGCTCTCGTCGAGCAGGCCGAGAGCCTGCGCGACGCTCGGGCCGTACGTGTCGGCGTCGACGATGAGCGTCTGACCGCCGAGGGCCGCCAGCTCCCCGGCGAGTGTGAGGGCGACCGTCGTCCGGCCGGGGGCCCCCGACGGACCCCACACCGCGACGATGCGGCCGCGCCCGCCCGGAACGGCGACGCCCCGCCCACCCACCAGGTGCGGGGCACCGCTCGAAGGACCGTGCCGTGGATGCGACAGGGCCCCGGCGGGGTCCGCGGGCCAGGTCCGCTCCGAGACCGGATCCGCCGGAACGGCACCTGGCCGGACCGGGCGGTCGGGGATGTCCCGCCGACGGTGAGCCATGGCCCCGACGGCCTCGGACACGGCGGAGGCGACGTCAGCGGCAGGGGCCTCCGCGGGAACGACGTAGGCGATCCCGAGACCGGAGAGGCGGTCTCCGGCGTCCGGATCGAGGGGATCGGCCAACCCGACGAGGGCGACGGCGCAGCTCTCCAGCTGCCGGACGGCCTCACGATCCAACCGGTACAGATCGCTGGAGACGACCACGGCACCCGCGAAGCCGGCGAGCGCCGCCGCGAGCAGTTCGGTCAGATCGGCGCACCGGCGCACGACCTGGACCTCTCCGTGCAGCCGCTCCAGACCGGTGACGAGCGATGCCTCCCAGACGCCGGTGACGGCGATGAGGACGCGAATGCTCATCGGGCCGCCCCTGCTGACGGTTCGGGTGCCGACGGCTCAGGGGCCGACGGTTCAGGGGCCGACGGTTCGCGTGCCGGATCCTCGCCCGGATGTGGGAGAGGTAGGGACGGGACGGGAACAAGGGCGATCTTGGCCTCATTGGCGAGGGCGTCGAGGACGGCGCGCAGTTCGCCCTCGTCGAGCAGCACCTGGACGGCGCCGGTGCCGCTGGCGGCCAGTCCGGTCCCGGGAGCGGCGATCGCATAGACCTCCGCCGCCCTCGCGATCCGGACAGGGGACGCATAGGAGGTCGTCCCCGCCCGGTTCTCCTTCGCGGAGGACCAGAGGTCGACACCCGCTCCGGCGCGCAGACCGGCAGGCAAAGGAGCGGGTACGGGAACCGAGACCGGGCGCCTGACCAGGGCGGCTGCGGGACCGAGCGCTGCCGTCGGCACGAGCTCTCCCGCGCCGACCGGCCGCATGAGGACCGTCCCGGCAGGGAGCGGGGACCGGGCCGACAGATACCCGGAGGCACCGGCCGCGAGGTGGGCGGCCACGACGTGGAGGTCACCTACTCGCAGCTGATGCCCGGAGGGCAGATCGGCCGCCGCCGAGTAGAGCGGCTCGGTATGCCCGGCGGCGGAGACGATCCTGGCACCGATCACGATCGACAAGAGGACGAGGACCACTCCGACGATCAGTCGTCCGTCTCTCCAGGAGGGCGGCCGGAGCCGGACCGCCGGAACGCGCACTTCACCCACGACGCCTCCCCGCGTCATCTGATGCAGATCACGGCTTCGTCGATCTTCGCAGACCGGGCCGAGCAATGCCCAGGTCTTGGGCCGGGCCGTGGACGCGCCACGGCGGATCAGTCGAGCTCAGCCTCCAAGGGGGTCACGCCGTCAGGGAGGGCCCGCTTGCGTGCTTCCACCTTGCGGCGGGTCTCTTCGTACTTGCGCTGGATGTACGCCTCCAGCTCACTCGCCTCGATCCGCCAGGTACCGCGGCCACCGATCTGGATCGCCGGGAGCTCCCCCGACGTGACCAGGGCCCGGGCCTGCACCGGTGTGACGTTGAGGATCTCAGCGACATCCGACAGCAGGTAGAAGCGTGGAGGCACGACGCCAGTCTGGCATGAGGACCGTCCTCGGCCCTCGCTCCGTCCACAGGCTGCGAACAGGCCCGCGTTCATCCACAGGCAGGGTCCGCGCACCGTCCGCAGAGGGATCCCGCGCGGACGACGCCGCACCTCGGTTCAGCGTCGGCGTCGGTCTCGGTTTCGGCGTCGGCTTCGGTGAAGTGGATGGACGCCCCCGAGGAAACGATCGGCGGCTGCCGGTGGCGCACCCGGCCATGATCGGGGGACAACTCGGTCACAACGTGAGGTCAGGTCCTGGCGCGGACGTGGGCGAGCGCCGCGACGGGGATGACGAGAACCCCCCGCACGAGACCGGGACGGCGTGGGTCGTCGAGGGCATGGAGCGCGACGTCCAGGTGGTCGGCTCCCGCCCGGTCGATCGTTCCGTCGACCTCGCTGCCGTCGGTCAGCCGGACCCGGACTCCGCTCCGGTCACGCGCCAGGCGCCGCAGCACCGTGGTGAGCCTCACGCGACGGGCGAGTTCTCCCCCCGGGACGTCGGCGCGACGGGACAGACCGCTGACCCCGCCCACCGCGCCGAGCGGTACCAGGACGGACCCGGCGTCGTCCTTCAGCAGGACCCAGTCGGAGCCGACGTCCATCAGCCGCCCGGTCAGACGTTCCCCACCGAGCAACCGGACGCCGAGGGTCTCGTCGAGATGGGCCCGCAGACGGTCTGCGAGACGCAGTGCTGACCTCTCGGCCCGGCCGAGGTCAGCGGCGTCAGCCTCGAGGACGGCTCGCTCGGTCGCCTCGGCGAACGCCTCCAGGTCCGTGAACAAGAGTTCCCAACGCATGTGATCACGGTAGTCACGGTGGCCCGTCGTATCGGAAACCGTTCGCGGCTTCACACCCCGACGGAGAGGCTACCCATCACATGCGACTACCTGTAGTAACTTCTCACTCACTATACGTGAGCACAGGGGGGAGGTTGCATGCCGACGACCCATCTGGTCCTCCGCTGCGAGGACGTGGAGGCGTGCGCCTCCTTCTACGAGAACGTCCTCGGGGTTCCGGTGCACCGCCAGGAGGGGCCCACGGCGGACGTCGAGCTGGGACCGATCGTCGCCACCCTGGTACCCGGCGAGGACCCGGCCGGCTCCGCCCACGGGATGATCATCGAGATCGAGGTGATCGACGTCCGTGATGCCGTGAACGTCGTGCGCGAGCGAGGGGCGACGGTTCTCACGGAGCCGGTCCGCACCGAGTGGGGCACGGAGTCCGCGTTCGTCGAGGGGCCTGAGGCGGCGATGGTGGTGGAGTTCTACCGCCGACGGTGAGATCCCGAGGTCCCACCGACCGTTGTCCACAGCCCCCCGGACCCCTATGGACATCACAACACGCACCATCTTCACTTGACGCATGCCATCGACGTCAAACTTCATCAAACTTCATCGTTCACGGTCCAGCGAGCTCCGATGACCCCGTCGCGAGCACGCGCCGGACTGGCCGCCGGCGTCATGGCCTGGCTGGCGGCCTCGAGATTCCTGCTGGCGACCGTGGTCGATCTGATGCCCGCGATGGACGGCCGCTCGACCGAACCCGACGACGCTCTCGCGGCACTCGCGTCCGTCGTCGGGTTGGCGCTGCTCACCTGGCTGGGACTCGCCACAGCCGTCACCCTCGTCACCGTCCTGCGCTCCAGCCTCGGGGAACGAGACACGACACACCCCTTCGGGACGGCCCTCGTGCCCCCGGCCGTGCGACACGCCTTGGTGGTTCTCCTCACGGCCGCCCTGCTGTCCGGCGTCGCCCCCGCGCACGCCTCGACCGGGCACTCCAGGTTCCGGGGCCCGGGCCCCGGCGTCCCGGGCACCCCCGGTGTCTGCGTGACCTCGGTGACGGACCGGGGCACCGGGTTCGCCCCACGGCACGACGACACCCGTCGCGCACTCGATCCGGCCTGGCCGACCGGTCCTCCGGCCCGCGCCGAGGCCGGTGATCTCCTCGACCCTGCCTGGCGTCCGCAAGGACATACCCGGCCCGTCGTCCTCTCGGACGACACCGTCGTCGTCCGGAGCGGCGACACCCTGTGGGACATCGCGGCACGGCAGTTGGGCAGCGCCGCGACGGACACCGAGATCGCTCACTCCTGGCCGCTCTGGTTCTCTGCCAACCGCTCCGTCATCGGGGCCGATCCGGACCGGCTCCGGCCCGGTCAGCGACTGCGCCCACCCGATCTTGCTTCGGAAGGACCACGATGAGCGCTGTCGCCACGGTTCCGGCTCCCGCCCTGCGCCTTCGCCCCGTTCCCGTGGCGGAACCACGCCCGGCGCTGCGGGTGGTCCCGCAGAAGGAAGAGCCACGTCCTCCGGTCCCGGTTCCCGGCGGGCCTGGCCCAGCGGGAGAGACAAGTCCGGCGGGCGAACGACGGGCCGAAGACCGGTCGTCGGATCGCCTGACGGGACGGTCGTTCCCGGCCGACACGTCACCGGCAGCCGACATGTCACCGGCGGCTGCCTGGGCCAGGCAGTTCCTCCAGACGGCACTGGAAGCGACGGCCGGCCGTCGTCCGGTGAGCCAGTTGCTCCGCTGGAGCAGCGAGGACGTGTACGCCGTCCTCTCGCGGCGCGCCGCGCTCGCCGCCCGGCTCGGACGTACGGCAAACATCGCCGTCCGCTGCTCGGTCCGCTCGATGCATCTGCGTCCGCCGTGCGCCGGAGTGATCGAAGCCTGTGCCGTCGTGTCCGACCGGGGGCGGATCCGGGCTGTGGCTCTGCGGCTGGAAGAGATCGGGGGACGCTGGAAGGTGACAGCGCTCGAGATCGGTTGACCACCACCGGCCGAGCCGTCCACCGAGGCGCGGGAACAGCGCGCCCCGGTGACGACGGCTCAGCTACGGAACCTCAAGTGCCTGAATCTCAGTTGCGGCGCTTGCGGGCGGCCCGTCGCTCGGCCCGGTTCCCTCCGGCACCGGAGGACGAGCCACCGGAGGACGACGATCCCTCGGCGTGCATCTCGACACCGCCCTCTTCGTCGACGCTCGGAGCGCTGTACTGCAACTGTGCAGGACGCTGCGGGGCGGCCAGCCCCTCAGCGACGAGAACGGGAGCCGCCTCCCCGTCCGTGACCTCCTCCGCCGGAGGCTGCACCTGCACCTCGAGGTTGAACAGGTAGCCGACGGACTCCTCCTTGATGGCCTCCAGCATGCCCTGGAACAGCAGGAATCCCTCACGCTGGTACTCGACGAGAGGATCGCGCTGCGCCATCGCGCGCAGTCCGATGCCCTCCTGGAGGTAGTCCATCTCGTAGAGGTGCTCACGCCACTTGCGGTCGAGCACCGACAGGACGACACGGCGCTCCAGCTCCCGCATCAACTCGGTGCCGATCTCCTCCTCGCGGCGGTCGTAGGCCACCTGCGCGTCGCCACGGAGTTCACGGACCAGCATGCGCTGGGTGATGCCGGACGTCCCGCCGGCCTCCGTCTCGACGTCCTCGATGCTGATCCCCACCGGGTACAGCGTCCCCAACGCCGTCCAGAGCTTCTCCAGATCCCAGTCGTCGGCGTAGCCCTCGCCGGTCTCCGCGATGACGTAGGCCTGGACGACGTCGTCCACGAAGTGCCGCACCTGCTCGTGGAGGTCTGCTCCCTCAAGGACCTTCCGACGCTCGGAGTAGATCACCTCACGCTGGCGGTTGAGGACGTCGTCGTACTTGAGCACGTTCTTGCGGATCTCGAAGTTGCGCGCCTCGACCTGGCTCTGCGCACTCGCGATGGCCTTGGTGACCATCTTGTGCTCGATCGGGACGTCGTCCGGAATCTTCGCCGCCGTCAGGAAGGACTCGACGAGACCCGAGTTGAACAGACGCATGAGGTCGTCGGTCAGGGACAGATAGAACCGGCTCTCACCAGGGTCACCCTGACGTCCCGACCGGCCCCGCAACTGGTTGTCGATACGGCGCGACTCGTGCCGCTCGGTCCCGAGGACGTACAGGCCACCGAGTTCGGTGACCTCCTCGTGCTCCGCCGCGACGGCGTCCTTGGCCTTCGCCATGGCCTCCGGCCACGCCTGCTCGTACTCCTCCGGGGTCTCGGCCGGGTCGAGACCCGACTCCCTCAGCTGTTCCACGGCCATGAACTCAGCGTTCCCACCGAGCATGATGTCCGTACCGCGACCAGCCATGTTCGTCGCCACGGTCACCGCGAACTTGCGGCCCGCCTGCGCGACGATCGACGCCTCCCGGGCGTGCTGCTTCGCGTTGAGCACCTCGTGCTGGACGCCCCGCTTGATGAGCTGCTTCGACAGGTACTCGCTCTTCTCGACGCTCGTCGTACCGACGAGAACGGGCTGCCCCTCCTTGTGCCGCTCAGCGATGTCGTCGACGACGGCGTCGAACTTGGCGACCTCGTTCTTGTAGATGACGTCCTGCTGGTCCTTGCGCACCATCGGACGGTTGGTCGGGATGCTGACGACACCCAGTTTGTAGATCGACATGAGCTCGGCGGCCTCGGTCTGGGCCGTGCCCGTCATGCCGGAGAGCTTGCCGTACATGCGGAAGTAGTTCTGGAGGGTGATCGTGGCAAGGGTCTGGTTCTCGCTCTGGATCTCCACGCCCTCCTTCGCCTCGATCGCCTGGTGCATGCCCTCGTTGTAGCGGCGGCCCGCGAGCAGGCGGCCGGTGTGCTCGTCGACGATGAGGACCTCACCATCGATGACCACGTAGTCCTTGTCCCGTTTGAAGAGCTCCTTCGCCTTCACCGCGTTGTTGAGGAACCCGACCAGCGGGGTGTTGACGCTCTCGTACAGGTTCTCGATGCCGAGGTAGTCCTCGACCCGCTCGATCCCTGACTCCAGGACACCGACCGTGCGCTTCTTCTCGTCGACCTCGTAGTCGACGTCCCGCTGGAGGCGGTCGATCAGCTTGGCGAACTCCGTGTACCACTTGGTCGGCTGGTCCGACGGCCCGGAGATGATCAGCGGCGTCCTGGCCTCGTCGATGAGGATCGAGTCGACCTCGTCGACGATGGCGAACGAGTGCCCTCTCTGGACGAGATCTTCAGAGGACCAGGCCATGTTGTCGCGCAGGTAGTCGAACCCGAACTCGTTGTTCGTGCCGTAGGTGATGTCCGCCCCGTACTGCTCCCGCCGCTGCTCCGGCGTCATGTTGGCGATGATGCATCCGACGGACACCCCGAGGAACCGGAAGACGCGGCCCATCAGCTCCGACTGGTACGACGCAAGGTAGTCGTTGACGGTGATGATGTGGACGCCCTTGCCCGTGAGCGAGTTGAGGTACGCCGGCAACGTCGCGACGAGAGTCTTTCCTTCACCGGTCTTCATCTCCGCGATGTTCCCGAGGTGAAGGGCCGTGCCACCCATCAACTGGACGTCGAAGTGCCGTTGCCCCAGGGTGCGCTTGGCGGCCTCCCGCACGGCGGCGAAGGCCTCGGGCAAGAGATGATCAAGACTCTCCCCTTCGGCGACCCGCTCGCGGAAACGATCGGTCTCCTCCCGGATCTCGGCGTCGGACAGCTTCTCGAAATCGGCTTCGAGGGCGTTGACCTGCACGGAGAACCCCTGGAGCCGTTTGAGGACCCGACCCTCACCAGCGCGCAGCATCTTTTCGACGATCTTCACCACGGGGCGTCTCCCAGCACTTGAGCCCTTGCCCGCCACGATTCGGCGGCACCGTCCGGACACGACGAACAGGGGCACGAAGGAGTGCCCGCCTGCCATCGTAGGCCGCCCGGCCCGTCAGATGCGCGCATGCTCGCCACCCCAGGCTCCGACGTTGCCGAACCAGCCTCCGACCGGCAAGGGTGACCTCATGAAGCCGCCGGACCGGGCACCGACCCTTTTCGGGGATGGCGTCACTCTGCGTGCACACCGAGCGAGCGACGAGGTCGACGTGGTCGCTCAGTGCCGCGATTCGCTGACCCAGCGGTGGACCGTCATACCGGTCCCCTACGAGATCCACGACGCCCGGAGCTGGATCAGTTCCCGGGAAGGCGCCTGGGCGTCCGGTACGGAGTACTCGTTCGCCGTCGAGCACGCCGGCCGGTTCGCCGGCAGCGTCGACCTCCGGCCGCAGGGGCACGCGGGCCTGGACGTCGGGTACGGCCTGGCTCCGTGGGCACGAGGACAGGGCCTCGCCGTCCGGGCCCTGCGGCTCCTGATCCCCTGGGCCTTCGACATCTTGGGTGCCGAGATCGTGTTCTGGCAGGCCATCGCGGGGAACTGGGCGAGCCGGCGCGTCGCCTGGTCGATCGGCCTGCGGGTCGAGGGGACCGTCCGAGGGCTGGTCGACCAACGAGGGATACGTCTCGACGGATGGATCGCCTCCCTGCGACGAGGCGACCGGCTGGCCCCGGCTCATCCCTGGTTCGACCCACCGGCCCTGCCCGGGCACGGGGTCCGCCTGCGCGCCCACCGCCTGGACGACGCCTCCGCCATCGTCGAGGCGTGCAACGACGCCCAGACCCAGCTCTGGCTGGCCAATCTCCCCCGCCAGTACACCCAGGACGACGCACGCGCCCATCTGGAGGAGATCGCGGAGGAGCAGGCCGCCGGACGCGCTCTCTTCTGGGCGATGGAGGACCCGGAGAACGGTGGGCTGATCGGCGAGATCGGCATGTGGGGCCTGGCCCGCGGAGAGGCACGCTCCGCGGAGCTCGGCTACTGGACCCACCCCTCGGCCCGACGGCGTGGCCTGACGACCGAGGCGATCCGGCTGGCCAGTCGCTATGCCCTGCTCCCACCGGCGAGAGGCGGTCTCGGTCTGGCCCGGCTCGTGATCCGCGCGGCGGAGGGGAACCTTCCCTCCCAGCAGGTCGCTCTCCGGGCCGGATTCTCACTGACGGGCCGTGACCGGGGCGCGGAACGGCTGGGGGATGGAACCATCCAGGATCTGCTGCGTTACGACGTCCTCCCGGGGGAGATCACATGAGCCGGAACCGACAGCCGAGCTTCGACCTGCCGACGGGTCTGCGACTGCGCCCGTGGACACAGGCGGATGCCGCCGGGACCCTGCTCGCCATGCAGGACCCCCTGGTCCGCCACTACGCCGGTTTCCTCGTCTCGGACCGGAATCAGGCGCTCGCCCGGATCCACCGCAGCGCCGGCGCCTGGGCGGACGAAACGGGAGCGCACTGGGCCATCTCCAGCCGCAGCGGCGAGGTGCTCGGCTCGATCGGATTCGGCCAGCTGCTCAGCGGGGTGGAGAGCGGCTCGGTCGGCTACTGGTTGTTGCCTGAGGTCCGCGGACGCGGTGTGGTGACGGCGGCGGTACGCGTCGGCACCACCGCGGTCTTCCAGCACCTGGGATGGCACCGAATCGAGCTCTACCACGCCGTCGAGAACGAGCCCTCCTGCGCCGTCGCCCGCCGGTGCGGGTATCTGATGGAAGGAGTGATGCGGGACGCGATGCGGTACCCGGACGACGGCCGGTGGTCGAACGAGCACCTGCACGCGCGTCTCGCTAGCGATCCGCCCCCCGGGTGACGGTGCCCGACAGAACGGCGTGAAGGGCCGGGGCCAGGTCGCCCCGCGGCTCGACCCGAATGTCGTCCATCCCGAGCCACCGCGCGAGATCGGTCAGCTCGGCGGCGAGTTCGCGCAGGACGTCGGACCGGTCCGGGCCCCCCGGACCGGTCCTGGGTTCCGCCCAGGCGGCCCGGACCAACAGAGCACCGGTCCCGGCCCGGTCCGCCTTGAGGTCGATGCGGGCGACGAGTTCGTCCCCGACGAGGAACGGCAGGACGTAGTAGCCGTAGACCCGCCGGGCGGCCGGAGTGTAGATCTCGATCCGGTACCGGAAGTCGAACAGCGCCTCGGCGCGGTCACGGAACCAGATCAGCGAATCGAACGGTGAGAGCAGCGCCCGGCCGGAAACACGGCGGGGCAGGCGGGCCTCGGTGTGCAGGTAGGCCTGGCGGTTCCAGCCCGCCACGCTGACGGGGAGCAGTTCCCCGGCCTCCACGAGGTCCGCGACGGCCTGGGACGCCTCGTCGGCGCGGAGGCGGAAGTAGTCACGCAGGCAGGCGGTGGAGGCCACGCCCATGGCACGGGCCGCGATGCGGACCAGATCCCGCACACAGTCCGCGGGATCGAGGTCGGGCAGAGCGAGGACGCCGGGAGGGAGCACCCGCCCGGGGAGGGCGTACCGGCGCTCGAACTGGGCGGTGCGCCCGGCAGAAGTGATCTCGCCCGCCCAGAAGAGATAGCCGACGGCCCGTTTGGTCGCCGACCAGTTCCAGCCCCAGTTCGTGCGGTCGCGGGGATGGTCGTGCCCGATCGCCCGCTCGATCTCCTGCGCGGTGAGAGGGCCACGGCCTGCGACCTCCTCCCGCACGGCGTCGAGCAACCCCGGATGCTCGACGGCGGCACGGAGCATCCCGCCCCACGCCTCCTCGTTGGCCCGCCCCATGCGGTACCGCAGGAGCCGGTGCGTGGACGGCGGGATGAACGACGCTTCGTGCGCCCAGTACTCGACCAGCCGGCGAGGAGCCCGGCCGGAGGCGCCGTCGAGGAGCTCCCGCCGGTACGGGCCGAGCCTGCTGAAGACGGGAAGGTAGTGACTGCGGGAGAGCACGTTCACCGAGTCGATCTGGAGCACCCCGACGGTGTCGATCACCTTCTGGAGGTGACGTGCCCCGGGCTCGCCGGACGGGCGCCGCCCGAGGCCTTGTGCGGCGACGGCGATCCTCCGCGCCTGGGCCAGGGAGAGACGCTCCCGCGTCCTGCCGTTCGTCCTCGTCACACTGCTCATCCGGGGGATGGTGCCATTGCCCGCCGACAGCCACGGCGAGAACCACGGGGAGAAACCACGGTGGGGACAGCTGCGGGGACGGCTGCGACCACCGCACGGACGCCGGGAGCCCGTACGGGACAGGCGCCGCCCCCTCGGGTGAGGAGGCGGCGCCTGTCGCCGAACGGTGGTGGAGTCAGCCCACGGACGCAGGTTCCGGCTGGGCCGGTACCTGCTCGGAGATCTCCAGCCGGATCACGCCGTAGTTCCATCCGCGACGTCGGTAGACGACGCTCGGACGCTTCGTCTCGATGTCCACGAAGAGGAACCAGTCGTGCCCGACCAGCTCCATCTCGTACAACGCCTGGTCGAGCGACATCGGAGCAGCGGTGTGGTCCTTCGTGCGAATCACGACCGGACTGGCGTCCTCGGCGTCGTCACCGTGCAGGTCGGTGAATCCCGCGCCGTCGAGCTCCGGCTCGTCGTCCACGACCCCGATCGAGGCCTGGCGCAGCGAGATCGGAGTCTGCCGCCCGTGGTGGACCTTCCGCCGGTCCCTCGTACGGCGCAGCCGCTCGCCCAGTTTGCCGAGGGCGATATCGAGCGCGGCGAGAGGATCTTCAGAGCTGGCCTCGGCACGGATCACCGGGCCCTTCCCCCGAAGCGTGATCTCTACCTTCTCGCTCGTCTGCGCCTGGCGCGGATTGCGTTCATGCGACAACTCGACATCGGCTCGCTGCACCTTGGGAGCCAGTTGAGCGACCTTGGATAGTTTCTCCTCGACGAGCCTGCGGAATCGTTCCGAGACTTCGGTGTGGCGACCAGTGATCACGATGTCCACGGGGGACCTCCTGTTTCTCGCCGGATGCGTCCCAGACGGTGTACCCACCCCACGAGCGGAGCCACAGTGGTGAAGTGGTGGTGAACTCACCGCCCGGGTCGGCCCATGGCCACACGCTAGTCCAGGTGGGCGGTACCCGACAGCCCGCGCCGGAGTGGTGTCGCGCAGGCGGTGGCGATCCCCACCGGTACGCCTCCGGCGTCGGCGAGCGCTCGGAGCGCCTCCCGAGCCGTTGCACCGGTTGTGATCACGTCGTCGACGATCAAGCAAGGTCTCCCTACGATCATGGACTGGGCTGCGGGCCGGACCCGCAGCGCCCCCTCAAGATTGCGGATCCGTGAGGCACGGTCGAGACCTGCCTGGTCAGCGACGGGGCGACAAAGGAGGAGGGCCCGGACAACCTGGACGTCGAACCCCTCTGCCCGGGCGTGCCGGGCCGCCGCACGGGCGAGTTCAAGAACCAGATCGGCCCCACGTCGACGTCGGGCGGAGCCCCGGGAGGGGACAGGAATCATCACGATCCGTAATCGCCCCCGGGCCCCGGGCCGTGCACGACGCCAGGAGGGCGGAGGCACACCAGAACAGGGGACGCCGCCGCCACCACCCGGACGACGCCGTGACTCCTGCAGCAGGCTCAGGACGGCGCCCGACAGCAGAGTGGCCAGGGAGCCGGTGACGTCATGGCGGCCACGGTCCTTCCATGCCAGGAGGACCCGTCGCACCCGGTTCGCGTAGTCGGCACCGGCCCACACCGGTACCGGAACTGCTTGAGGAAGGATCACCTTGCGCGGCCGCTGCTCGCTGCCGAGATCCACCCGGCAGGCTGAGCAGAGGCGTGGCCCGGCGGCATCGCACCCGGCGCACTCCGAGGGAAGAACGAGGGCGACCAGCTCCCCGACGGCCGAACCCGTCGCCCGCAGCGCGGCGCCGGTCCAGCGACGGGTGTGGGAGAGGAGCCGTCGCCCGGCGTCGGCGAGACGCGCGATCCACCGGTGTCCTTGTCGTGTCGTCATACGAGGCGACGATGCCGGGTCCGTCCGGGCCCCGGGCCAGGCGGATCCGGACCTGTGGACGAACGGTCGGGTGTCTGCGCCTGTGGACGAGTCGTCACCCGGGCATGGCCGCGTACCGGACACCGGGAAGATCCATCCAGGTCACCCCGACCCTCGCCCGGACCGCTCCCCCGGAGACCTGGACGTAGAGATCGGATTCCGAGTTCCCCGCCGTCACCGCGGTCCCCTGGATCGGAGCCGTGCCCGCCGCGTGGACGTCGCCGTCGATCTCGACGATCCAGGGCTGGGAGGCGAACCCGGGACGCCGGGCGAGGACGACCACCTGGGTGCTGTCGACCCACGCCGCCCCGGCGACCTCCTGGGCGTCCTCCAGGAGACGGACGGGCTCGGAGAGGGCGATGGGCGTGCCCGTCGAGTTCCGGATGACCGCGGCGGCGAGGACCTCGTGGCCGCTCCCCGGCCGGGCGGTGACGAGAACGGCCCGGGCTCCCTCCCTGCTGATCCGCAGCGACCTCACCTGCCGTCCATGGAGCCACGCGGCGCTGATCCGCGAGACACCGGCGTCCGGGCGGGCCGCGAGCAGGGTCCCGAGGCTGTCCGCCTGACTGGTCCACACCCACCCGAAGGGGTCGAAACTCGGCGGAACCAGAGCCGTTCCAACGACGAGCGTCAGGGGAGTTCCGGAGGGAACGGCGTACCTGAGGCGGGTACGGCCGTCGGCGAGGACGGCGTACGCCCGGCCGTCGGCGTCGACCGCCGGGTCGGTCACCCCTGCCCCGCCGAGCGCCTCCAGACCGCTGACCGGCTGTGTCTCGACACCCGCGCGGGCGATCGCCCCCGCCGCGTCCAGGACGACGGGACGGGCGTCGATATCGGGAGGGAGCCCCAGCGGCAACCTCGTCGATGCCGTCCGAGGAGTTGGCCGGGCCCCGCCGGCCGCACGTGGTTCCGTCGCCTCGCCAGCCGGAGGTTGCAGTTCGAACTTCTGCTGTTCCACGGTGATCGCGACGCCGTTCACCTGGGACGTCGTCAGTCCTAAAGTGGCGATGGTCCGTTCGAGCTGGGCCTTGAGGATCAGCCGCTGACGGGCGGTCGCCAGGCGGATCGCCGAGTTCAGGTCGACGGTGACGAGGCCGTCGACGATCTTCACGGCGTTGACCGTCAGCTTCGTGTCGGAGGGGGCTCCCGTCGACACGGCGGGTTCGAGCCAGTCCGACGGTCCCGCGAGCAGGGCCGACACGACCTGGGACGGCGTGGAGGACGAGGCTCCGGGGAACCACCGCAGGTCCGGCACGAGGTAGGTCCCGGTGGGGTCCGCGAAGTAGAGCTTCACCGCTCGGAACGTCTGTTTCAGGTTCTCACGGGTGATCATCAGCCCTTCGTCGAGGTCGTCGATCCGCCAGCCGCGCTCCGTGCCCGTCAGCTCGAAGTACCGGGTCTCGACCTCCTGCGGGGCGGCGAGGACGTACCGGCCGGACTTGTCGATACGGGCGTGGACGGGCAGCTGGACCGTCACCCTCACCTGCTCGCCGAGCGCCGGTCGCGCGTCGAGCAGCGAGGCGGAGGACGGCGTCGCGGACACCCCTCGTGACGGCGGGACCGACGACGTCGACGGCACGGGGACCGCGACCGTGGGACCCGGGTCGAGCAGGCTGACCCCGGCCCGGGTGACGGTGAGGCGCAGTCCCGTCTCGGCGTAGACGACGACGGAACTCTCCGGGCGCCAGCTGAGTTGCCGCCGGGACATCAGGAAGCCCCGGGCGACCGCGTGGTCATCGGTGTAGTCGGCGGAGGCCCGGAGGAATCCCCTGATCAGCTCCCCCGGGGTGTCGTCGAGGGAGGGCCCGGCCGGGTAGTACTGGACGGCGCCCGCGCGTCCGCCTTCGACCGGCCGTGCCTTCACGACGGGGCCGTCGGACGGGATGCTGACGCATCCGGCGAGCACGGCGCACCCGAGACCCATAGCCAGGGCCGTGGCGGAACGCCTGAGCCGCTCCGGGCCCCGGGACCGGCCTCGTCGAGAAGGGCCTGTCACGGCGGGAGGTCCGGGAAGGGAAGGCCCTGTCCCTTCCGGCCCGAACGGCCCGTCGGGTCGTCCCCGTCGTCCGTCCCGTCGCCCTCGCGGGCGGTGTCGCCGTCCGGGCCGGTGAACGCCCGCAGCGGAGGGATGGCGACGGCTGCCCGGGAGTCCCCCGCCAGGACCGAGGCCGCGCCGTCGCTGGCCACGACGGCGGTGCCGTCGGTCCCGACGACGATGGCGACGGGGGTGTGCTCGGTCATCGAGGTGCGTACGGACGTCGGGGCGTCGGGTGGGACGAGCGGCAGCGGTGAGCCGCTGAGCACGACCCCGGAGCGCCGGGGGAGAGTGAGCCGGAAGTTCGCGCCCTGACCGGGAGCTCCCCAGACCTGGAGCCATCCGCCGTGGAGGTGCGCGTCCTCCAGCGCGATCGCGAGGCCCAGGCCCGTCCCGCCGGTCGAGCGGGCGCGGGCGGGATCGGCGCGCCAGAATCGGTTGAAGACGAGGCGCTGTTCGGCGGGGGCGAGACCGACGCCGTGATCGCGCACCGACACGGCGACGGCCTCCGCGTCGGCGGCGACGGTGATGACGACGGGCCGCCCCTCGCCGTGTTCGATGGCGTTGCCGACGAGGTTGCGGACGACCCGTTCGATGCGCCGGTGGTCGAAGTCCGCGCGGGTGGCCGCCCGAGCCCGTACCTCCAGCCGGCTCCCCCGACGCTCGGCCAGGGGCCGCAACCCGTCGACGACCCGGTTGACGACCTCCCGGACGTCGGCGGTCTCGATCTCCAGGAGGGCTGCCCCCGCGTCGAAGCGGCTGACCTCCAGCAGGTCGGAGAGAAGGGCCTCGAACCGGTCGAGCTGGTCCGACAGGAGTTCCGCGCTCCGGGCGATCTCGGGTGCGAAGGAGGTACGGGCCTCGTGGAGGACCTCCGTGGCCATCCGGATCGTCGTCAACGGCGTGCGCAGTTCGTGGGACACGTCGGAGACGAAGCGGCGCTGCACGCGGGACAGTTCCTCCAGCTGGTGGATCTGACGCTCCAGGCTGCTCGCCATCTCGTTGAAGGCCCGCCCGAGGCGGGCGATGTCGTCCTCGCCCCGGACGGGGATCCGGCGGTCGAGACGCCCCGCGGCCAGTTGCTCGGCCGTCCGGGCCGCCACCCGCACCGGGGCGACCACCTGCCGGGTGACGACCCAGGCCACCGCCCCCACCAGGGCGAGCAGCGCGATCTCGCCGCCGATGAAGGTCTGGGTCACGCGGGCGAGAATGTCGGCCTCGTTGTCGAGACGGTAGATGAAGTACAGCTCGTAGCGACCGCCGTTGCGCGGCCCGAAGTCCACGATGCTGCCCACCGCGATGCCCTTGACCAGCTCCTCCTGGCCGTTGTCACCCCGCACGCGCAGGGTGAGGACCCGGGCGTGCTGGTGGGAGGTGTCGCGGTTGACCGCCTGGCGCAGGTCGATCGGGATGGACCCCAGATCGATCCGGTTGGACGACGCGCGGTCGAGGATCGACGCCTGGTCGGTCGCGGAGAGGGCGTGCCGGAAGACGATGTCGCGCGTCGGCCGCTCCGCCGGTCCCTGCAACTGGCTGATCTCGGCGCCGATGAACTCGTCGAACGTGTAGTTGGTCGTGCGGAAGGTGTCGTTGACGTCGTCCAGCCCTCGCTTGGACTCGGCCTGGACGGCGGTCATGCGGGACTCGACGAGGTGTTCGCGGATGCGCTGAAGGATGAACTGACCGACGACGAGACTGACGACCAGGCCGAGGGCGACGGTCGCCGCGACGACCCGGAGCAGCAGCGACCGCCGCCAGTGTGTCCGCAGGACGGAAGCGACCGCACGGACCCGGCCCAACGCCCGGAGCGGACCGCGCCGCCCGGTCTCCTCGGGCGCCCGCGGTCCCCCGCCGTCCCGGACGGGGTGGGAGGTCCGGCCGTTACGCCGGACCAGCCTTGTACCCGACACCACGGACTGTGATCACGATCTCCGGACGCTCCGGATCCTTCTCGATCTTCGAACGCAGCCGCTGCACGTGGACGTTGACCAGACGGGTGTCCGCGGCGTGCCGGTAGCCCCAGACCTGTTCCAGCAGGACCTCCCGGGTGAACACCTGCCACGGTTTACGGGTCAGGGCGACGAGCAGGTCGAACTCCAGGGGGGTCAAGCTGATCGGCGTGTCGCCTCGGCGCACCGAGTGCCCCGCGACATCGATCGAAAGGTCCCCGATCTCCAGCTGTTCCGGAGCGGGTTCGTCCGTCCGGCGCAGACGGGCCCGGACACGGGCGACCAGTTCCTTCGGTTTGAACGGCTTCACCACGTAGTCGTCGGCGCCGGACTCCAGCCCGAGAACGATGTCGACCGTGTCGCTCTTGGCGGTGAGCATCACGATCGGCACGCCCGACTCCGACCGGATCTGCCGGCAGACCTCGATGCCGTCACGTCCCGGCAGCATGAGATCGAGCAGGACCAGGTCGGGTCGGGTCGCCCGGAAGACCTCAAGCGCTTCCGCACCGTCCGCGCAGAACACAGGGTCGAAACCCTCGCCACGCAGGACGATGCCCAGCATCTCGGCCAGGGCGGTGTCGTCGTCGACGACCAGCACGCGTCCCCTCATCCGCTCATCGTGTCATCGCTCGACGCCGCGGAGGAGCCCGACCCGCTCGGTACCTGCCTGAACGGGTGCAGCTCAGCCGCGCCACACATCCTCCGTGACCGTTTCATCACGCAAAGGAATGTAACACCGAAGAATCCCGCACGTTCGAGGGCACCCCGGCCGCGATCCACGCCCTCGATCGCACGTTCTCTCGTCCGTCGGTACCGCGTGCAAGGATGAGCCTCGACGGGCTGTCAGACCGGATGACACCGGTGAGCAGCGGCGGGACTGCGCGTGGGGGGTGTGATGTCTGAACCACCACCATCCGGGTGGGCAGCACCTGAGCCTGAAGGTCAGGTGCCCCCAGCCGAATCACCCTGGGGCCCACCGCCGCAGCCGACCGCCCTCCCGTCCTACGGTCCGGCCGCCCAGAACCCCGCCGGCTACCCGCCGCCGGGGAGCCAGCAGCCGGGCTATCCGCCACCGGGGAACCAGCCGGGCGGCTACCCGCCACCGGGCTACCCGCCGCCGGGCTATCCCCCCGGGTACCAGTTCCCCTCCCCTTCGGGGAACCCGACCGGGTACCAGCCGGGCTATCAACCGGGCTACCAGCCGGGCTATCAACCGGGGCCGCAGCCGGGGTACGGACCGCCCGGCGGGTGGGCCAAGGCCGTCTCGTACAAGCCGGGAATCATTCCTCTCCGGCCCCTGACGTTCAGCGAGATCCTGGACGGCGCCTTCCAGGCCATCCGGACGAACCCCCGAACGATGATGGGATTCGCGGCGGTCGTCCTCTCGATCACGTCCTTGCTGTCGATCCTGCCCCAGACCTGGTTCCAGACCTCGATCGGCGACATCCTCAGCGCCGGGCCCAAAGCGGCCGACCCCACGGCACTCCTGGACGCCGGGCTCAGCGGGATCCTCGGGGTGCTCCCCTCCGCGATGCTCGTGTGGCTGGCGATGGTGGTGCTGAACGCCCTGCTCGTCGTCGCGGTCAGTTCGGCCGTCCTCGGTCGCAAGACCTCCCCGGGAGAGCTGTGGAGCAGGGTCCGGCACCGCGTGCTGGCCGCGCTCGGCCTCGCCGTCCTGGTCGCCCTGATCGTCGGTGTGGTCGGCTTCGTCGTCCTGGCCGTCGTGGCGGGCCCCGGGATCCTCTTGATCGCGGGGGATCAGGAGGTCATCGGCGTTCTGCTGTTCCTGCTCGGTCTGCTCAGCTCGTTCCTGGTCGGGCTGTGGGTCTCGGTCAAGCTGTCGCTCGCCGGCCCCGTGCTCCTCCTGGAGGAGCTGACCGTCGTCCAGGCTCTGCGCAGGTCGTGGCGGATTCTCACCGGAAGCTTCTGGCGGGTGTTCTTCGTCCTGACCGTGACGGCCATGATCACCAATGTCACCTCGGCCCTGATCCAGACGCCGTTCATGATCCTCGGATCGCTCACGGATGTCCTGCTCGACAACCAGCTCCACGGGAACTTCGTCCTGACGATGGTCACGATGACCATCAACGCCATCGGGTCGACCGTGTCCGGCACGATCCTCGTTCCCTGGTCCGCCGCCGTCGTCGCCCTGCTCTACATCGATCTTCGGATGCGGCGGGAAGGACTGGATCTCGAACTCACCCGGGCGGCCGCCGGGACGGGTACGGCGCCATGAGCAGGCCGGCCGCGAGCGAGGGGAGGACCCCCGGGTGAAGTCGCAGTGAACACGCTCGGCACCCTGCTGACCGGTGCCCTGCTGGTCGGCGCCGCCGCCGTCGGGCCTCGCACGGACGTCCCCGTGGTGCCGGACCGACGTCAGGCGAGGCAGTGGGTCGAGGAGGAACTCCTCGGACGCGAGTACGCCGAGGCGAGGCCCGGACCGGTCGAGATGCTGATCAGCTGGCTGAAGGAGTTGCTGGGACGCCTCCCCGCCCCCGAAGGCGTCGACGTCAGCCTCGGGGTGACAGTGGCGTCGATCCTCGCCCTGCTCCTCGGGGGATACGTCCTCTGGCGGACCGGAGGCCTCCACCGTCAGGTGACGATCCACCGGAACGACGTGTTCGACGAACCACCCCGCTCGGCGGCCGACCACCGCCGGGCCGCGGAGCTCGCGGAGGCGGCGGGCGACCTGCGCACCGCCCTCCTGGAGAGGTTCCGCGCGCTCGTGCGGGCCCTGAGCGACCGGGCCCTGGTCGAACTCGACGCCGGACGTACCGCCGACGAGCTCACCAGACGGGCGTCGTCACGGCTGCCCTCCCTGGCCCCGCGGCTCGCCGCCGCCGGACGGGTCTTCGACGAGGTGAGGTACGGCGACCTCTCCCCGACCCCGGAGGCGGTGGGGTCCCTGCGCGACCTCGATGACCTGGCGTCCCGCACGACTCCCGTCGAACCCCGCGCCGTCGCCGACGGACAGCCGGCGGTCCCGCGATGAACCCCGGAACCACGGTGAGCCCAGCCACGGTGAGCCCCGGAACCACGGCCGGCCCCGGGGAGGGGAGTCCCGCCGACGGGCGGGGTTCACGGTGGAGGCGGCTGCGCTGGCCCGCGTTCGTGGTGACGGGGATGGTGCTGGCAGCCGTCGTGTCCGCTGCCCTCCTCCCGGAGACGAACCGGGGTTCACTCGATCCACGGTCGGCCGAACCCGACGGCAGCCGGGCGGTCGCCCAGGTCCTGCGTGGCCGAGGGGTGAAGGTCGACGTCGTCCAGAGATCCACCGACGCCGTCGACGGCGCCACCCGTCGCACGACGATCGTGGTCGTCTCCCCGTCCCTGCTCGGGCCGGTCCAGTTGCAGCGGCTCTCCCGGAGCAGCGCCGATCTCGTGCTCGTCGAACCGGACCTGGTCGTCCTGCGCGAGCTCGCCCCGGCCGTCACCCCCCTCGGGTCGACGGACGCCTCCCGGGTGGAGGACCCCGCCTGCGCCGACCCCGACGCGACGGCCGCGGGCCCGGTGACCGGAGGCGGCCAGCTCTACGCACGCGCCGCCGGGGCACCACCGGGGACGACCTTCACCGGCTGTTACCCGGGTCGCCGTTTCGGCACCGCGGGGAAGTCGTCTGACCGGTACTCGATGGTCCGGGTTGCCGACGACGGCCGGAGGGTCACGGTGCTGGGCCAGCGCCAGCTGCTGCAGAACGAGTTCGTCGAGGTCGACGGCAACGCGGCCCTCGCCCTGCGCACGCTGGGCGCCCACCCGGAGCTGCGCTGGTACCTGCCCGATCCGACCGAGCTCGGTGAGACCGCGGAGGTCACCGTCGGCGATCTGCTCCCGCCCTGGGTCCGGTGGGCCACCTTCCAGCTCGGGGTCGTCGCCCTTCTCGCGATGCTGTGGCGAGGACGCAGGCTCGGGGGTGTCGTCGCCGAACCACTTCCCGTCGTCGTCCGCTCCGCCGAGACGGCGGAGGGCAGGGCCCGTCTCTACCGCACCGGACGTGCCCGGGGGCACGCGGCCTCGATCCTGCGGACCGCCTCGACCCGCCGGCTGGCGGCCCGTCTCGGCGTCCCCTCCGAGGCGAGTCCCTCGGACGTCGCGCACCTCGCCGCCGAGGCGGCCGGCGCCGATCCCGGCCGGGTCGCCCAGCTCCTGCTCGGAGCCCCTCCCCGGGACGACGCGGCCCTGGTGACGCTGTCCACAGCACTCGACGATCTCGAACGGGCCGTCGCCGAGCCGGGTGGGGCGACGCCCCGGTACGGTGACGCGGCGAAGGACCCGGAACACCGACCGGACCCTGAAGGGGGACGATGACGACCATGAGCTCCGACGGCTTCGGGAGCAGCACCGGCACACGCACCGGTTCATCGGCGCGTGAGGCACTCAGCGCCGTCAGGACCGAAGTCGCCAAGGCCGTCGTCGGCCAGGAGGCGACGGTGAGCGGCATGGTGATCGCGCTGGTGTGCCGCGGGCACGTACTGCTCGAAGGCGTTCCCGGAGTCGCGAAGACGCTGCTCGTCAGAGCGCTGTCCGCGGCTCTGCAACTCACCACGACACGGGTGCAGTTCACCCCGGACCTCATGCCCGGCGACGTCACTGGCTCGCTCGTCTACGACGCCCGGAGCGCCGAGTTCTCCTTCCGGGAGGGGCCGGTGTTCACCAACCTCCTCCTCGCCGACGAGATCAACCGCACTCCCCCGAAGACCCAGGCGTCCCTGCTGGAGGCGATGGAGGAACGACAGGTCAGCGTCGACGGCCACCCCCGCCTGCTGCCCGAGCCGTTCATCGTCGCCGCCACCCAGAACCCGGTGGAGTACGAGGGCACCTATCCCCTGCCGGAGGCCCAGCTCGACCGGTTCCTCCTCAAACTCGCCATGCCCCTTCCCACCCGTGAGGCGGAGCTCGAGGTCCTGGCGCGCCACGCGGCGGGGTTCGACCCCCGCGACCTCGCCGCCGCGGGAATCCGGCCCGTGGCGAGCGCCGCCGACCTCGCCGCCGCGAACGCCGCCGTCCGGAACGTGACGATCGACCCCTCCGTGATGGCGTACATCGTGGACGTCGTCCGCGCGACGCGATCCTCGCCGTCCCTCTCGCTCGGGGTCAGCCCGCGCGGCGCGTCGGCGCTGCTCGCCACGAGCCGGGCGTGGGCGTGGCTGTCGGACCGCGAGTACGTCACCCCCGACGACGTGAAGGCGCTCGCGAGACCGACCCTGCGGCACCGGGTCCAGCTGCGGCCCGAGGCCGAGCTGGAGGGGATCAACGTGGACGGGGTGCTCGACAGCGTGCTGTCCTCGGTCCCGGTCCCTCGCTGAGAGGGCGGGGTCCGTGGCGCTGACCGGGCGGGTCGTCGGACTCGCCCTCCTCGGTGTGGTGCCGGTGCTCCTGTGGCCCGGACCGGTGGCGTTCTTCGCGACCCTGCTGGTGATCCTCGCCGTCGTCGCGGTCGACGCCGCGCTCGCGGGATCGCCCCGGGCCCTGCGGTTCGACCGCTCCGGTCCGGCGTCGGTGCGTCTGGGCGAGCCCGCGGAGGTGCGGCTGACCGTGACCAACTCCGGGTCGCGCCGGGTGCGGGGAGTCCTCCGCGACGGGTGGCAGCCCTCCGCGGGGGCCGTGCGTCCACGACAGCCGGTCGACGTCCCGCCCGGGGAGTCCCGGCGGCTGACCGGCACGCTCCGGCCGACGCGACGCGGCGACAGGCTCGTCGAACGGGTGACGGTCCGCAGCGTGGGCCCGCTCGGGATCGCCGCCCGCCAGGTCTCCCCCCGGGCCCCCGGCCGGATCCGGGTGCTGCCGCCGTTCACGTCCCGACGGCATCTGCCGGGCAAGCTCGCCCTCCTGCGGGAGATCGACGGCCGTACCTCCCTGCGGATCCGCGGGCAGGGCACCGAGTTCGACTCCCTGCGCGACTACGTGATCGGTGACGACGTCCGGTCGATCGACTGGCGGGCGACGGCGCGGCGTCAGCAGGTCGTCGTCCGGACCTGGCGGCCCGAACGGGACCGTCGTGTCCTTCTGCTGCTGGACACCTCACGGACGTCGGCCGCCCGGATCGGTGACGCCCCACGTCTCGACGCGGCGATGGACGCAGCCTTGTTGCTCGCGGCCCTCGCCGCCCGTGCCGGGGACCGGGTGGACATGCTGTGCATGGACCGCCGGGTACGCGCCCGGGTGGAGGGCGCGTCCCGGACCGAGTTGCTGCCCGCGCTCGTCGAGGCGATGGCACCGCTGGAGGCCGACCTCGTCGAGGCCGACTGGATGACGGTGGCCGCGACGATCCGGCAGAGACTCAGCCAACGGGCCCTCGTCGTCCTGCTGACCACCTTGGAGTCGGCGGCGGTCGAGGAAGGCCTCCTCCCGGTGGTGAACCGGTTGACGAGCCATCACCGGGTCATCGTCGCCTCGGTCTCCGATCCGGCGCTGGCCACGATGGCGGCGGCGCGCGGTGGCTCGTACGAGGTCTACGGCGCCGCGGCCGCCGAGCGTGCCGCCCTCGACCGCGCGGCGACGACCGCGGAGCTCACGAGGCTCGGCGTGGACGTCGTCGACGCCTCGCCCGCCGATCTGCCGCCCCGTCTCGCCGACCGGTACCTGGCGCTCAAGGCCGCGGGACTGCTGTAGACGCTCCGGCGGAGTTCCCCGGGGAGCGGTCTCCCCCGGGGAGCGGTCCTGGTCCCGGGGGTGTCAGGCGACGGGGATGACGTCCCCGGCCAGCTCCGCCCGGAGATCACCGGTCTCGCCGGCCAGGACGGCCCGGCGTCCGAAGAACCTGACGTAGGCGAGGAAGGCCGCCCAGACGACGACCCCGATCCCGATCCGGGCCCAGGTGGGCAAGGAGGAGGGGGTGACGAACGCCTCGACGACTCCCGAGACACCGAGGACGACGACCAGGCCGAGAGCGACCGTGATCATCGATCGTCCCTCGACGGCCATCGCCCGGGCCCGGGGGAGCGGCCCGGGGCTGATCCACGCCCAGGCGAGACGCATGCCCGCCCCGGCGGCGACGAAGACGGCGGTCAGTTCGAGCAGCCCGTGCGGGAGGAGGAGGCCGAAGAAGAGGCTGAGGCGGTCGTGCGCCGCCATGAGCCCGCCGACGGCCCCCAGGTTGACGGCGTTCATGAAGAGCACGTAGACCGGCATGACCCCGGTGACGCCGAAGGCGATGCACTGGGCGGCGACCCAGGCGTTGTTGGTCCAGACCTTCGCGGCGAAGCTGCCCGCGGCGTGCTCGCTGTAGTACCGCTCGAAGTCGACCTCGACGAGCCGCCGGATCTCCGCCTCGCTCCCCAGGGTCGCCTCGACGCGAGGGTCCGCGAGAAGCCAGAAGGCCATGACGAACGCGACGACCAGCGTGAAGACCGTCGCCCCGAGCACCGCGGCACGGGCCCGGTACACCGCCGCGGGGAACGACACCGTGACGAACCGGGACACCTCGCGGACCAGGGGCTCGTGCCCTCCGGCGATCGCAGACCGGGCACCGGCGACGGTACGGCTCAGCTGGGCCGCGAGGGCCTGGTCCGGGGCGGAGGACCGGACGACCGACAGGTGGGTCGCCGCCCGCTGGTACAGGCGCACCAGTTCGTCGGCGTCCTCGCCGGACAGACGGCGTCGTCGGCTCAGGGTGTCCAGACGGGCCCATTCGGGCCCGTGGACGGTGACGAACGCGTCCAGATCCACGGACCCGAGCTTACGCAGGCCCGGCGGGCACCGTCTCGTCCCGCCCACGGGCCGGCCGGACGGGCGGCAGGTAGGCTCGCGGCGTGCGACAGGCGGAGGCTGGCACCCCTATCCGTGCCCTGGAGGAACTGGGAGTGCCCCCGGGCCTGGTCACCGGCGAGGCCGTCGTCCTGGAACTGCGTCCGGCGAGCTTCGCGACCAGGGCTCTGTCCCTCGCGCTCGATCTGGCGGTGATGGTCGTCACCGGCCTGATGACGCTCTTCCTCTTGAGCATGGCGTTGTCCAGCCTCGACGAAGCCGCCGGTACCGCCGCCGGCCTGACGATCGTCGTCGGCCTGATGCTGGGTCTCCCCGCGACCGTCGAGACCCTGACCCGCGGGCGTTCGCTCGGCAAGGCCGCGGCCGGGCTCCGGGTCGTGCGGGACGACGGCGGGCCGATCCGGTTCCGGCAGGCCTTCGTGCGGGCTCTGACGGGTGTCTTCGAGATCTACATCTCGTTCGGTTCCGTCGCCGTGATCTCGTCCCTGGCCGATGCCCGGGGACGGCGCCTGGGAGACCTGCTGGCCGGTACCTACGTGATCCGCGACCGGGCCGGGGGCGAGACCTCGGCGCCGATCATCATGCCTCCGGAGCTGGCGGGCTGGGCCCGTGGCGCGGACATCGGCCGTATTCCGGACGCGCTCGCCCTGGCGGGCCGTCAGCTCCTCTACCGGGTGGGACGCCTCCACCCCGGATCCCGTCAGCGCCTCGGCCTCGAACTCGCCACCCAGTTCGGACGGTACGTCGCACCACCGCCCCCGGCGTCGGCGCATCCGGAGACCTTCATCGCCGCCGTCCTCGCCGAGCGCCGCGAACGCGACCTCGCCCGTCTGCGGACCGAGGAGGCGTCGCGGGCGGCCCGGGAACACCGGAGGGCTTCCGCCTCACCGCTGTCCCCGGGCTCCACGTCGCTGGTGACTCCCGGCTCGTGATCAGTACCGATAGTGGTCCGGCTTGTACGGGCCCTCGATGTCGACGCCGATGTACCCGGCCTGCTCCTTGGTGAGCGTGGTCAGCCGGACGCCGAGCGCGTCGAGGTGCAGCCGGGCGACCTTCTCGTCGAGGTGCTTGGGCAGCACGTAGACGCCGACCGGGTAGACCTCGGTCTTCGTGAACAACTCGATCTGCGCGATGACCTGGTTCGAGAACGAGTTGGACATCACGAAACTCGGGTGACCCGTCGCGTTGCCCAGGTTGAGGAGCCGCCCCTCGGACAGGATGATCACCGAGTGGGAGGGCCGGTCACCGTCGGCCTCGAAGACCCACTCGTGCACCTGCGGCTTGATCTCGACCTTACGGACGCCCGGGATCTTCGCCAGACCCGCCATGTCGATCTCGTTGTCGAAGTGACCGATGTTGCCGACGATCGCCTGGTGCTTCATCCGGGCGATCTGAGCGGCGGTGATGACGTTCTTGTTGCCGGTGGCGGTGACGAAGATGTCGGCGACGGCGACGACGTCCTCCAGCGTGGCGACCTGGTAGCCGTCCATCACCGCCTGGAGGGCGCAGATCGGGTCGACCTCGGTGACGATCACCCGGGCGCCCTGCCCCCGGAGGGACTCGGCGCATCCCTTGCCGACGTCCCCGTATCCGCAGACCAGCGCGACCTTGCCACCGATGAGGACGTCGGTCGCCCGGTTGATGCCGTCGACAAGCGAATGACGGCAACCGTACTTGTTGTCGAACTTGCTCTTGGTGACCGAGTCGTTGACGTTGATCGCGGGGAAGAGCAGGTCACCCGCCTTGTGCATCTCGTACAGGCGGTGGACGCCGGTGGTGGTCTCCTCGGTCACGCCTTTGATGTCCGCCGCCACGCGGGTCCAGCGCCTCGGGTCGCTCTCCAGGGAGGCGCGCAGGGTGTCGAGGATGACGAGCCACTCCTCGGGGTCGTCCTCGCCCGACGACGGGACAGCGCCCGCCGCCTCGAACTCGGCGCCCTTGTGGACGAGCAGGGTGGCGTCACCGCCGTCGTCGAGGATCATGTTCGGGCCCTTGCCGTCCGGCCAGGCGAGAACCTGCTCGGTGCACCACCAGTACTCGGTGAGGCTCTCGCCCTTCCACGCGAAGACCGGCACTCCCCGCAGGTCGTCCGGGGTTCCGTCCGGGCCGACGACGATCGCGGCCGCGGCGTGGTCCTGGGTGGAGAAGATGTTGCACGAGGCCCAGCGGACCTGGGCACCGAGGGCGACAAGCGTCTCGATCAGGACGGCGGTCTGCACGGTCATGTGCAGGGAACCGGTGATCCGGGCGCCCGAGAGCGGTTTGCTCTCGCTGAACTCCGCCCGGAGCGCCATGAGACCTGGCATCTCGTGCTCGGCCAGGCGGATCTCGTGCCGTCCGAGCTCGGCCAGCGCGAGATCGGCAACCTTGTAGTCAAATGCCATGAAAGGGACCTCTCGAAGAGTCAGTCAGGCGAATGTTGGGCTGGCGCTGGCCATCGAAGGACGCCACGCCCGACGGGTGGTCAGACCGGGCCGCGCGTTTCTCGCGGACGCGTCCGGGAGAAACGGTGGATCGGTGTCACCCGGCGCGGCCCCTCTGGGCCTGCGGCATCACCCACGCCGGAACGTGGCCACCACGGTAGCAAGCCGGAGGGATCTCGGCGATGGCCGAGCACCAAGAGATACCGGCCTTTCACCCTCCCTTGGCCGGTGTCTCCGCACCCGTTTCCCAGGGCGACCACGGACGAGGTGGGGGGACTCGTTAGGGTCATCGGTGTGGGCACGGAGGCTAACGATCTCACTCTCCTGGTCGTCGAGGACGACGAGGCGATCGGGCGTCCGCTGACGTCCACCCTGATCGCCCAGGGGTTCGACGTCCTCTGGGCGCTGACGGCGGCGGAGGCGATGGAGCTCGCCGAAATGGAACCCCCCGTCCTGGTCCTTCTCGACCTCGGACTCCCCGACCGTGACGGCGTCGATCTCTGCCGTGATCTGCGCGCCGGTTACCCGTCGGCGGTGATCGTCGTCCTGTCCGCCCGCGCCGAGGACATGGACGTCGTCATGGGCCTGGAGGCCGGTGCCGACGACTACCTCACGAAGCCCTTCCGGCTGCCGGTCCTCCTCGCCAGGATCCGGGCGCACCTCCGCCGCCAGGGCCCGCCCCCCGGGACGACGGCGGGCGAGGTCCTCACGGTCGGTCACCTGCGGCTCGAACTCGGCACCCGGCGGGTCGAGGTGACCGGCAAGGAGGTCACTCTCCGTCCCAAAGAGTTCGACCTGCTCGCACGGCTCGTCGCGGGCCGGGGACAGGCCGTCACCCGGGAGCAGCTCATGTCCCAGGTGTGGGACGAGCACTGGTCGGGATCGACGAAGACCCTGGACATGCACGTCTCGTCCCTGCGTCGCAAACTCGCCGAGCACGGCGAGGACCCGGCCACGATCGTCACTCTGCGTGGGTACGGCTACCGCTACGACGCGCCCGAGGACTGAGACTCCGATCGGCCCACCCTCATCACCCTGCGCTTGCCAATAGTGACCATCCCGGATCTACTGTGGTCGCATGGTTGCCTCGCTGACCCTTCACGTCAGCCTCCCCTGTTCCGGCGCCAGCCAGCTCCAGGGAATCCTGTCGCGGGGCCGGGCCGCGCTGCGCGAGCAGGGGATCTGGTACCCCGGTGAGGGATGCCTCCCCCGGGACGGGCTCAACCAGCAGGCGATCGGCGACGCCCGCGACCAGGCCGTCCGGCATGCCGAGACGACCCGCGCGGAGATCGCCGGACATCCCGGTCATGTCATCGTCTCGGCCGATTCCCTCGCCCACCTCGACGCGACCGGGGTGGAGGAGGTGCTAGCCCTGCTCGGGGCCCGTCCGGACACCGTCCGAGTCGTGATCACCGCTCTCGACCTCGGCCGCCTGCTCCCCGCCCTGTGGACGAACACCGTGGAGAACGGTTTCACGACCCACTTCGAGCCCTACCTGATGGCGGCGGTCGACCGGAGGCGCGATGACGGCGAGCCGTGGCGGACGGCGCTGGACCTTCCCGCGCTCGTGTCCCGCTGGCAGGCCGCCGTCGGGGCCGACCGGGTGACGCTCGTGCCGGTCCCCCCGGAGACCACCGGGCCCGGCCTGCTGTGGACCCGCTTCGCGGAGGCCGCGGGACTCGAGCCCCGTCCACCGGCGCCGCTCCCGTTCGGGCGGGCCACCGACGACGGCACCCGGCTCAGCGCGGGGCAGGCCCAGATGCTGCGGGCCCTGAACTCGGTGATGCTGGGCCTGCCCTCCCCGACGCAACGGGAGCTGAGGGAGCGGGTCCTCGCCGCCTGGGGCGCCTCGGGTGCCTCGGGAACCTCGGGCGAGTCCTCCGGTCCCCGGCTCGTCCTGCCGGACTCCTTCCGGGGAACGGTCCGGGAGTGGGCCGCCGAGGACATCACCCGGCTTCGGGCGATCCACGCCCGCCTGTGCGGCCGGATCACCGATCTCGACCCGGTCTTCGGCCCCTCGACCGGCCCGGTGGCCGAACCGGTCCGCGACACCCTCGCCCGCGACGTCCTGGCCCTTCTCACCCCCGTCGGCGGCGAGGCGGCCACCCTCGACGCCCGGGTCCCCCGGGCCCGGGCCCGTCCCGCCGAACAAGCGTCCCGGTCGCGGTGGTAGACGTGCTGATCGCGAAGAACCCGACCCGTGGCGGATATCCAAGGTAGTCGAATAGGATGTCTTGGATATCGAAGGAGCCGGATCGACTGCGGGAAAGGTGACTGGAATGGGCATGACGAAGACGCCGGTGGAGATCGACGACGAGGCGTTGGCGGCTGCTGCACAGGTCCTGGGGACCGTCACGAAGAAGGACACCGTCAACGAGGCCCTGCGTGAGGTCTCCGCCCGGTTACTGCGTCTTCGGGCGCTGGAACACCTGGGGGCCATGGCGGATCGCGGTGACTTCGACGAGTTCCTGGACGACAAGGACGGCTACCGCAAGTGAGCACAGCCCGCTTCTTGATCGACACCTCGGGTCTCGCCCTGATTCTCCAAGCGGAACACCGGACGATGTGGGCGGATTTCCTGTCCGCGGGCGTGATCGCCATCTGCCCGGTCGTGGAACTGGAGTTCCTCTACTCGGCCAGGTCGTTGGCCGACCGGGTGGACAAGCAGCGGCTGCTGACCCAGGTCTTCCCCTGGGTACCGATGGCCGATCGGGCGTTCGAACGGGCACAGGAGGTACAGGAGACGCTGACCCGGCGTGGTGAACACCGGTCCGCCGGCGCGGTAGACCTGCTGATCGCGGCGACCGCGGAACGGCACCAGCTGATCGTGCTGACCCAGGACCGGGATTTCGAGACGGTCGCCTCCGTGACGGGACAACCGGTGCGCCGCATCACCACGCCGTGAGGGACCTCACCACACGGTGAAGGCCCTCAGTCACCGGGGACGACGGGAGTCGTCGGCTCCCGGTCGATGTCAGGCTCCAGATAGATCACCCGGGCGATCGGGACGGCCTCACGAACGCGGCGTTCGGCGTCGTCGATCGCGGTCGCGACATCGGAGGCCCTCTCCTGAGGACCCACCGCGATCTTCGCGGCGACAAGGAGTTCCTCCGGGCCGAGGTGCAAGGTCTTCATGTGAATGATCCGCTTCACGCAACCGCCGACGAGCGCCGCCTCGATCGCCCGGACGTGTTCGGCGGTCGCGGATTCCCCCACGAGCAGGGAGTTCATCTCGACGGCGAGCACGGCGGCGACGGTGACGAGCAGGATCCCGATGAAGGCGGTCCCCACCGCGTCCCACCGGCCGTCATGGGTGAGCAGGGTCAGGCCGACGCCGAAGAGCGCGAAGACGAGACCGATGAGAGCCGCGCTGTCCTCCAGCAGGACGACGGGCAGCTCCGGGGACTTCGCGGTCCTCACGAAGTCCGGCCAGGTCCGGCCGGCCCGGGTGTGGTTCGACTCCCGGATCGCCGTGCGGAACGAGTAACCCTCCAGCCCGATCGACACGACGAGGACGACGAGAGGTGTCCACCACCAGAACCCCTCGATCGGTTCGGGGTGGGACCACTTGTGCCAGGCCTCGTACAGCGCGAACAGGCCACCGACGCTGAACAGCACGATCGAGACGATGAAGGCGTACACGTACCGCTCACGGCCGTACCCGAACGGGTGTTCGGGCGTCGCCTGACGGCTCGCGCGCTTCCCCCCGACGAGCAGCAGGACCTGGTTGCCCGAGTCGGCCACCGAGTGGATCGACTCGGCGAGCATCGACGAGGACCTGGTGAGGAGGTACGCGACGAACTTCGTCGCGGCGATGCCCAGGTTCGCCGTCAGAGCCGCGATGATCGCGCGGGTACCGCCCTCGGTCGACACGCTGTCCTCCTCGATGTCCGGCGTGTCCGCGCCGGTGCCGGTTACTGGGGACACCCTATTCGGAAGTTCTCCCCCGGCCTCCGGTCAGCGGGTACGGTCCCGCAGATCGGCGACGTGCGGCGAGGTCAGCGGGTCGACCCGGGCCGCGAGCGCCAGGTAGACGGCCGCGAAGTCCGTCAGCGAGACGAGATCGGCGAGACGCTCCAGCGGGTGGCCGGGTTCCGCCGTCGCCTCGCTGACGCGCACCCCCGCCTCCTCCGCCGTCGCGCGGACGGCGTCCGCCGTGCGCGAGGTCTCCAGCCAGGCGCCGTCCGGGCGGTCCACGGTCGGGACGGCGTCGCGCAGGAAAACGAGTCGCAGGCGGGTTCCCACCGGTTCGTCGATGTCCGGGTCGGCGAACAGGTCCCCCGGCTTGGCCGCGAACGGGCCGCCGAACGTCGCCACGACGTCACCCGCGTCGTCCGGGAGCGCGCCGCGCATCGCGGGGATCCGCGCCGTCCGGGCGAGCATGGACACCGCCCTGCTCGCGGCGACCCCGGTGACGTCGCCGTCGCCGAGGACGACCGGAACGGATCCGGCGATCTCCAGCGCGAGGGCCTTCGCGGGGTTGACGAACGCCTCGGACGACGGGCGGAACTCGGACGCACGCAGATCGAGTCGCTCAGCGACGGCCGCGAGGACGGCCGAGGAGGCGTTGATCAGCCCGAGGGCGTCGGCCGCGGCGAGGACCGGGGTCAGGAGACTCCACAGCGCCATGCGGGAGGCCCGGGAGGCCCGTGTCCCGGCGCCCGTCACCGGGACGTGGACGCCACCGGTCCGGGTGGAGACCTCGGCGAGCGGGGAGCCCGGGGCACCGACCGTCAGCAGCCGCGCACCGCGGCGCGCGGCCTCGGCCGCGAGCCCGAGAGGGCCGGGGGCCCTGCCGGACATCGAGACGGCGACGACGAGGTCCATCGGCCCGACCCACCCGGGCAGCGGCAGCCCGCGCCGGACCGACATCGGCACCGGGGATCCGGACCCCGCGAGCATCGTCAGCACGTCGCCGACGACCGCGCTGCCCCCCAGGCTGGCCACGACCACCGCGCGCGGGCGGCCGTCGGTGGTGAGCCGGACGATCCCCGCCTCGGTCGCGGCGTTCAGCGCCGAACGGATTTGCGCCCCGGCGCTCGCCAGGGCCCGCAGACTGCCCGAGGGGTCCGACGCGACAAGCGCGTCCGCATCGTCCAGGAGCTGTTCGTCGAGATCCATCGTCGTCCCGTCGTCGTTGCTGATGCCGGTGATGCAACCGAGAGTGCCGGGGAAGGTGCCGGTGAGGGTGTCAGCCCCGGGAACGCGCCTCGTCGACGAGAAGGACCGGTATGCCCCCGTCAACCCGGTAGGCGAGGTCGCACCCCTCGCACCAGAGCTCCGGGCTACCATCCGGAGCCTGACCGTCACTGAACGCTTGCCCGCAGGACGGGCAGCGCAGGATCTCACGGAGCCACGGCTCGATCGTCGTCACGCGTCCATCCTGACGCATCGGAGCCGGGCGCGGGGGTCCGACCCGGCCGACCGTGCGACAGGTCAGGAGGGTCACCCAGTAGGGTACGACCTCGTGGCACAGCTCACTGACATCGTGAAGGCGTACGACGTGCGGGGAATCGTCGGCGATCAGTTCGACGAGGACACGGCCTGGGCCCTCGGGGCGGCGTTCGCCGAAGAGGTCGCCTCCGGCCCCGGCACCAGCCGCGTCGTGATCGGTTACGACATGCGGCCGTCGTCGCCCTCACTGTCCGGAGCGTTCGCCCGCGGTGCCGCCTCGCGGGGGCTCGACGTCGTCGTCATCGGGCTGTGCAGCACCGACGGTCTCTACTACGCCTCGGGCGCCCTGGGCGCACCGGGGGCGATGTTCACCGCGAGTCACAACCCGGCGGCCTACAACGGCATCAAGATGTGCCGTTCCGGGGCGCGCCCGATCGGTCAGGACACCGGGCTCTCGCGCATCCGTGACCGCGCCCAGGAACTGCTGGACACCAAGGCCTGGCAGCTGGACGGTGGGCAGCCGGACGGCGGGCGGCCACGGACCGGCTCCGTCGAGGAGCAGGATCTCCTGCGCGGGTACGCCGGGCATCTGCGCGGGCTCGTCGACCTGTCCGCGATCCGCCCGCTGAAGATCGTGGTGGACGCCGGGAACGGCATGGGCGGGCTCACCACTCCCGCCGTCCTCGGCACGCGGGCCGGGCTTCCCGCCCTGCCCCTGACGATCGTTCCGCTCTACTTCGAGCTCGACGGCACCTTCCCCAACCACGAGGCCAACCCGCTCGACCCGGCGAACCTGAGGGACCTCCAGGCGGCCGTGGTCGCCGAGGGCGCCGACCTGGGGCTCGCCTTCGACGGGGACGCCGACCGCTGCTTCGTCATCGACGAGCGTGGTGAGCCGGTCAGCCCGAGCGCGATCACCGCGCTGGTCGCCCGGCGGGAGATCGCCAAGGAGGTGACCGCCGGACGCGAGGCCACGGTGATCCACAATCTGATCAGCTCGCGGGCGGTCGCCGAGGTGATCACCGAGGCCGGAGGGATCCCCGTCCGGACCAGGGTCGGCCACTCGTTCATCAAGGCCGAGATGGCGGCGAACGACGCGGTCTTCGGCGGCGAGCACTCGGCCCACTACTACTTCCGCGACTTCTGGTTCGCCGACACCGGCATGCTCGCGGCGATGCACCTGCTCGCGGCCCTCGGGGAGCAGCCCGCGCCCCTTTCAGGGTTCGCCTCCGAGTACGAGCGCTACGTCTCCAGCGGTGAGATCAACTCTCGGGTGACGGACGTCGCGGCGGCGACCGAACGGGTCGCCGCGGCCTTCGCCGGGCGTGCGGGAACCGAGGTCGACCGTCTCGACGGCCTGAGCGTCGTCCACGCCGGGAACGACGGCTCGGGCCCGATGTGGTGGTTCAACCTGCGCCCGAGCAACACCGAGCCTCTCCTCCGCCTCAACGCGGAGGCCGCCGACGCCCAGACGATGGCCGCGCTCCGCGACGAGGTGCTGGCGCTCGTCCGCGCGTCCTGACCTCGCCCTCAGCGCGTCCTGCCGGGTCATCCCTTCCGCGAACGGTCGAGGACGCCCTCGACGCTCAGTTCACTGCCCGCGTGCTCCCAGGTGCGGTGCTCACACCGGTGGCACGAGGTGAAGTCGACAGGGGTGCCGTCCGTCAGGCTCATCGAGAGCCGGGTGACGTGGGGGCTGCCGCAGTCGCGGCACTCCGCCGGCACCCGGTGCTCCCGTTGCGTCAGCGAACCGAGCGGGCTCGCAGGCATCGCTCCCCGTCCCCGTCCCCGGCGTGTCCTGATGACGGGGGAATCCGACGATGTGCGCTGGAAGGGAACACGGGACTGAGAGGCCATCAGGCGACTTCCTTGCATTCGGGCCCGGCACGGGCTCGGGTGAGGACCTTTACCTCTTCGGCACCGAACCTCCCCGGGGTTGAACACCGGGAGTGTCCGGTCTTTCCGGACCTCACGGGTCCGATCGTGTTTTGTGGCGTCATCGACGTCGCCGTTCGCGGTCTCGTAGCCGCACCGGGCCGTCGACTCGCGGAACCGCCAGGATCAGCGCTGGGGGTCGCGCAGGACGCGCAGGTGCCCCCGGCGTCCGACCTCGACCGTCGATCCCTCCCGGGTGGCGCCCCCCGGCGGCTCCTCGGGCTCGGGGCGGGGGCGCGCGGCCTCCCGGACGGCGTCAGCGAGCGCCAGCAGGTCGTCGTGCGACGGACCTGACGGTTCGGAGTCCGGGGCGAGACGGACGACCTCCCACCCGCGCGGCGCGGTGAGCCGCTCGGCGTGCGGGGCGCAGAGGTCGTAACAGTGAGGCTCGGCGTAGGTCGCGAGCGGGCCGAGGACGGCCGTCGAATCCGAGTACACGTAGGTCAAGGTGGCCACAGCAGGCCTGCCGCAGGCCGTTCGCGAACACCTCCGGACTCCACCCACGGGCGGACAGTACCGCTCCTGGACCCCCCGGCGCACCCGGCACGCCGAGGGAGCGTGACGGCGGACCATTCCCATCAATTCCCCTTGATCCGCTGTACCCTGGCGCGCATGCCCCGTCGCCCCCCTCCACCACCCCAGGGGCCGCCTCCGATCTCCCTGCCCCAGATCTGGCCCGCGCCCGGGGGACGGCGCCGTGACCGGCACGGACGGGGTCTGCGGGGGCCGCTGGTGCCCCGGGACGTTCCTGCCTGGCGCAGCCGTGCCGAACGGTTCGACGACCTCGTCCTGGACGCCGTCGAGCGTCTCGAACCCCGCTGGGGGCGTCAGCTCGACGGCGTGGAACTGGCCGTCGAGGACGTGCCGCCGGGCGACCCCGCCCCGTGGGAGCACAGCGATGTCCCGCTCGGCCGGTTCTTCCCCTCGCAGGGCACCCTGCCGCCCCGGGTCGTGGTCTACCGGCGTCCGGTCGAGACGAGGGCACCCGACACCCGCGATCTCCCCGCGCTGGTGCACGACGTCGTCGTCGAGCAGGTCGCCCATCTGCTGGGCCTCACCCCGGAGCAGATCGACCCCCGGTACGGCGAGGAGGACTGACCGGCCCCGTCGCCGGGGCGAGGATCAGGACAGGCCGGTGCGGACGTCGGAGACCACGTGGGGCCGCTCGCTCGTCGCGGCGTGGCCCGGGCGGACGGGCACGACCGAGACCATCGGGCCCGCGGTGTCCGCCACGTGGAGCACGGCGGCGGCCATCAGGGCCGCGGACCCTTCGACCGGGCGCAGGCGGACGGCGGCGGCCGTGGGCGCCAGGGCGCAGATCACCGACGACCGGGCGGGGACCGGGAGCGTCGTCGTGGAGAGGCGCTTGCCCGTCGCCTCCAGCTGGACGATCTCCAGGGACCCCGCGCCGTCGGGGGCGACCACGCTGAGCACCGTGGTGACCGGCACGGGACGCCCGTTCTCGGTCGGCGACGGCAGGGCGAGGACCGCGGGTCCGCCGAGGGCCTGGACGGACGCCGCCCATCCGACGTCGGGGGACCTCCCCCCGCCGTCCGCGCGCTCCGTGACGACGGCTCCCGCGACCACCTCGGTGTCGGCCTCGACGACCGCCGCGTAGGAACCGGCGGCGACACCGCTCACCGGGACGTCGCTCACGGCTCCGGGGGGCAGGGTGAGCACGGCGCCGGGCATCGTGACCGGTCCGGACGCCCCGAGCAGAGTGATCTTGACGACGGCCTCCTCCGCCCCGGGGTTCACGACGCGGACGGCGGCCTCGGCGGACGTGGCCCGGGGCACGGCGGGACCCTTCGGGACGGCCCCGGAGGGCGCGGTGACGGTCAGCCCCGGGACGATCTGGCGGCGGGCCGGGGGCGCCGACGGGCCGATGTCGTCGGCACCGGCCGGCGTGAGCCCGCGGACGTCGCTGTCCTGGAGGGTCGCCGAGACCCGTCCGCGACGGGCCAGCACGAGCACGGCGACGGAGTCGAGGCCGGGAGCCAGGGCGTCGATCCGGACGGCCCGCACCCCGTGGGGAGGGATCGCGACCGTCGTCCCGCCCGACGCGCCCACGGCACCGCCGGGACCGTGCACGACGATCGACGCCTCCGCCGGACCCGCGGCGGGGTTCGCGAGCACGAGCCGGCCCCGCCTGCCGGTCCGGGTTCCCCCGCCGACGAGCCAGCTCCGCGTCGCCGTCCCCGGGCAGGCGAGCGCGGTCAGGCCGCGGGCGTCCCCGGAACGGGCGAGGGCCAGCTGCACGGCCGACATCGCCGGGGCCACGGACGACGGGGGGATCTTCACCGTCACGAGACCCGCCGACGTCCGTGGCAGCGCGGCGAGCGTGAACCCGTCGCCCCCGTCGCGCAGAACGGTTCCGTCGAGGGACGCGGGCGGCCCGCTCGCCACCGGCTCCACGACGGCGCCGACCACGACCGGGCCGGACGGGTCGAGGGCACGTCCGCCGTCGGGCACGACGAGGGACTGCGGTCCGGGACACACCGGGACGGCGGTGAGGCCCGCCGCGGGAAGGCTGACCCGCGTCACCTCTCCCATCCCCGCGGACGCCGTCCGGCGCGGGCCGGAGGGCACGGGCGCCGGGCCCCACAGCTGGAGGGGCACGACGACGCCGCTCCCCGCGAGCAGGAGCCCGGCGGCGGTGAGCAGCCGCCCTCTCACCGGTCCTCCTCGGCGACGGGCCGTTCCTCGGTCCGCGCCTCCGGCGTGCCGGAGACATCGCTGAAGAGAGGGGCGACCGCGCCGGTCTCGGGATGGTCGGTGTCGAAGACACGCGGCATCGGCGGCAGCGGGCCGGGGTCGGGGTCGGTGGGCGCGGCCCGGGGAACCGGGCGGCTCGGCGACGGCGGGGCGGGGCGGACCAGACGGCGCCGGAGCTCCGGAACGGGCAGGAGCCCGGCGAGGGCCAGGACGGCGACCGCGAGGGCGATCGGGTCGGCGGCGCCGGGCGTCCCCACGCGGTGCTCGATCCGGAGCCGCCCGCCCGCACCGGCCGGCAGGTCGAAGCACTGCGCCCACCCGGACGTGGGCAGTCCGCGCAGCGGTCTGCCGTCGAGCGTCGCCGTCCACCCGGCGTGGTACCGCTCGGTGAGGACGACGTAGCGAGGGTTTCCGGCGGGCGGCACCGTCACGTCGACCCGGTCCCCGCGCGACGCGAGCGTCGAGACGGTGAAACCCCGTTCGTCGACGATCCGGGCACGGGCGGCGCGGGCCGGCGCCCCGGGCTGGGCCGCGAGGTCCACACGCCAGAGGACGGCACCCTGTCCGGCGGTGACGCGGGCGAGACCCGGCGAGGCGTCGAGCGCGAGAGCGGTCGCGGCCTGGACAGGAGGCACGAGCAGCACCGAACCGATCCCGAGTTCGGCGAGCCTCCCCCGCGCGTCGGCGCTGCTGTCGCCGAGCAGCGCCGCGAGGACGGGAGCGACGACGGTCGCCTCGCTGGCGGCCCTGCCCCGGGGCCAGGGTGCGTCCCTGCCGTCGAGCCGGAGGGCGGCGAGCGCCGCGCTGTCGTCACCGAGCCGGGGACCGGCGGCGCGGGCGAGGGTCCACCGCACGGTCGACCGGTCGTCCTGGACGACGAGGGTCCGGGCCTCGGCGGCGCCTTCGGCCTCGTCGGCGGCGATGCCGGGTAGGACGTCGGGATCCGCCCGGTGCACGGCGGGTGCCCAGCGACG
This sequence comes from Actinomycetota bacterium, assembly GCA_030837345.1. Taxonomy (GTDB): domain Bacteria; phylum Actinomycetota; class Actinomycetes; order Actinomycetales; family Kineosporiaceae; genus JAUPKQ01. The sequence goes on from JAUPKQ010000172.1 coordinate 46,773, forward strand.
GGCGAGATGGCCGGGCCCGGCGACTCCCTGCCACGTCCATCCGCCGAGGACCACGAGCGGACCGGTGAGGAGCCCGGCCGCGACCGCGACGGGCATCAGGCGCCGCAGCGATCGGCGGGCACGGCCCGCGACCGGGCCCGTACCGCCGTCGGGGGGCGCCGCCGGGTGGCCCGTCGGGCCGAAGGCGACGGCGGCGGCCAGCAGACCGAGGATGCCGAGGGAGAGTCCGGGCCCCGCCGGTCCGGCGAAGGGGGATCCGCCGTCCAGCCCGGAGCCGGCCGCCCCGACCTCGACACGGACGGCGACGAGTGCCGTCGCGAGGCCGGCCAGGCCGGTGACCGCGGCGGCGGCCGTGAACGTCACGCTCCCCCGGCGCAGCAGGGCCCCGGCCGCGGCGAGGACGACGGGACCGCCCAGCACGACGGCGAGGATCATCGACAGGGTCCCGGTGGAGACCGTCCCGGCGACCGGGACGACCCGTGACAGCAGGTGGGCCAGTTCCTGTCCCGCTCCGGCGGGAAGCCCCTCCCACACCTCGGTCACCGGCCCCTTCCCGGCGGGTCCGGCGTGCGCGAGGAGCAGGCGGGGTTCCCGGGCCACGGCGAGCCACCAGGGCAGCAGCAGTCCGCCGGGGACCACGAGCGCCGGGAGCACCCCGGTCGGCACGGCGAGCGCCCCGCGTCCGTGGAGCAAGGCGGCAACGGCGACGACGGGCACGGCGACGACGACGGCGACGGCCAGCGAGGGCGCCCCCGACAGGACGGCCGTCAGCAGCAGACCCGCGGCGCATCCTGCCGTCAGGCGACGACGGGGGCTGTCGTCCAGGGCGGCGCGCGCGACGGCGAAGGCCGCGGCGGGAAGCGCGACGTGGGCGAGGACGGCACCGACGCGCCCGGCCGACAGCGCGGCGAGCAACGGTGGCGAAGCGGCCCAGACCAGGGACGACCAGGCCCGGACCAGGCGCGATCCGGTCAGGGCGCCCGCGGCCAGCCAGGCGGTCAGGGCGGCCAGGGGCAGCCCGGAAAGGAGCAGGAGGTCGACGACTCGCCCGGGGACGCCTCCGAGGGGGAGGGAGAGCACCGCGAGCAGCGAGTCGATCGGGTCGGCCGTGGCGGAGGCGCCCAGGCCGCTGGGCCTCCAGGTCGCCCGGGCGCTCAGCCACAGGTCGGCGGCGGTGCCGGGAGCGGGCACCAGGTCCGGGCCGACCGCGGCACCCGCGCCGATCAGCCGGTGGAGGGCGGCCCCGGAGACGGCGGCCGTGACGAGCAGGACGGGCAGGACGCGCGGGAGTCCTCCCGGCCGGTTCCTCCTCCCCCCGCCGGACGCACTCGGCGCCGGCCGGGGGCCACCGTCGTCGCGGCCCGGTTCCCCCGGATCCCGCGGGGGGACGACCCAGGCCGCGATCTCGTCCCTGCTCCTGCCGAGCAGATGCCAGGAAGGCGCGTACAGACGGCGGACGACGCGGCGCGGCACCCGGCGGGTCCGCGCGGCGCGTCGGCGCGAACGCGCCAAGCGGTCCGGGCGCGCCCACACGAGCGGCGGGG
>JAUPKQ010000173.1 GCA_030837345.1 Actinomycetota bacterium
CCGGGACGCTCTGCGGCGCCTGACGGACCGGTACCGAGATCGGCTCGACGGCGGTCACGCCCGGCCCTTCGGCGTCCGCCGGCATCACGAGGACCCACCCAGGGTGGATCAGGTCGGCGTCGACGATGTGACGCCCGTCGGGCTGCACCCGGCCCTCGTTGAGCTGGAGGATCTCCTTGTAGCGCAGGGGGTCCTTCAACGTCCGGTCGGCGATGTCCCAGAGGCAGTCGTGGTGGCGGCCGGCCGGCGGGTGGACCTGGTAGTACTTCACCGTCGCCCGGGCCGGGGCGCTCGGCGTGTCCATCGTCTCAAGGTCACCCAGCGCCGGCCCTCCCCGGACGACGTCGACCTGCATGCTGATCGAGGCCGGAGCCCGGGGCACGGTGTTCTGGGGCACGGTGAGGGCGACGGCGCCGCCGAGCAGCAGGAGGGCCGCCACCAGGCGCCGGGCCACCAGTTGGTTGGAGCCGCCCAGAGGCACGGCGGAGGGCAGGCGTCCCTTCCTCACCGATCGCCACTCGGACGCGACACACACGACGAAGTGGGCCCACAGCACCCAGACGACGACGGCGAGCACCCGGACGATCACCGTCATTGACACAGGGGCCGTCAGCCAGCCCCGGTCGGGGACGGCGGTCGGCAACGGGTTGCCGACCACCGTCACCAAGGCGGCGGGGACGCCGACGACGAGCGCGAGCAGAGCGAGGCCGGAACCGAGCGCGGCGAACACCTCACCCGGACGCCGCCCGCGCCGCGGACCCTGCTGCTGAGGCAGGCGGGTGACCGGCTGGTACCCCGAGGTCGACACCGTCACGACACCACCATCGTCTGCACCTCGGTCACCGGTTGGAGAGCTGTCTGCTGCTTCTCGATCGTCGCCAGAGGGGTCCACACGCCCCCGGTGGAGTACTCGACGGTCCAGGACGCGATGGCGCGGACCGGGTAGGTCTGCCCGGGCTCGGCCGCGCTGGAGCGGGGGAAGCGGTACCAGCACGCGTCGGGCCGCGCGGTCCGGGTGTCGGCGGCGGTGACCTCCACGCCGCCACCGGAGCAGCCGACGGCGGCGGCGCCGGTCATCGGGATGATCCGCAGGTGGACGAGGCGGGCCCGCATCTCGACCTTCGTCCCGCTGCGGGTGTCGGTGATCGTGGGCGTGGAGGTGTCGTTGACGACTCTGAACGCGACGTCCTGCATCACGCGGGGCCGCACCGACGGGCTGCTGGCGATCGTCGGCATCGGGATCCGCGACTCCTTGGCCTCGATCGCGACAAGGGTGCGCTGGTTCCGGGTCAGAGTGGTGGGAGGCTCCCCCTCGGGGAGAAAGACGATCTCCTCGGAGAAGGTCACCTCCGGCTCGGCGATTTTCATGCAGGTCTTCAGGTAGAAGGCGCCTCGCTCCCCCTGGGAGGCCTTCTCGCGTAACAGTTCCGCGTACTCGTCGGTCAGGTCGGCCGGCAGCGGCTCGTGCCAGCAGCCCGGCACCGGGTCACCGCCCAGGATCTGCTGGATCGTCCGGCCGGTGAGAGTGCTCAGGCCGCAGCGCATGCCGAAACTGACGTTGTTGGCGTACATGCGGCAGGTCTTCACGGTCCGGCGGACCGGCCCGCTGGGAGGAGGAGGCGTCGTCACCCCCGCGGTCGTGTTCTCATTCCCGGGATATGCCGCGGCCGGCGGCGCCATGCCGGCGACGGCGACCGCCAGCGCCAGCGTCGCCCCGGCCAGGGCCGCACGCGCTCCGGCGGACGTCACGTGAACCGCTCCTCCTTGATGGGCACCCCCGCGCAGGTCCCCCCGACGCTGTTGATCTCGACGATCCGCCAGGTGGACCCGAACTTCTTGACCCTCGCCGTGAGCTGCGTGACCTGCCGGGCACCGGTCGGTTTCCCCGTCTTCGGATTCAGCAACCAGCCGGGGTCGAGAACGCAGTAGGTCACCTGCTTGTAATCGGGGGCGAGCGTCGTCACCGACCTCGTGGTGAACGGGATCGGGCCGGGGTACTTCATGCCGAACTCCTTGCGGAGCAGAGGCGCGACGTGGTTCAAGAACTCCTTGGTGGCGGACCGTTGGAGTTCGGGGATGTTCAGCGACCGCGCGTTAACGGCTTTGGCCGCGCCGAGGAAGTGCAGGCGCAGGACCTTCACCCCTGGGTCCGACTCGTAGTACTCCGGAGGCCGGGGGGTCGCGTTGGTGGTCGCCTGCGGCGTGGCCGCCACGGCGTCGGTGGCCGCGGCCTCCGACGTCGCCGGGCTGGACAGGGCGGAGCCGGACAGGGCAGGGGTGCCGGAACTCGTCGACGCCGTCGCGGCCGGATCAGTGGCGAAGGCCTCGCTCTCCCCCGCCGTCGACGGTGAGACGGTTCCACCGGCCACCGGCGGCGTGACGGACCCGCCGTCCGCACCCCCGCAGGCCGAAAGCAGGAGTCCTGTCAGCACGGAGCCCACCAGCAGCACCGTCTTCGTCGCGTTCTTCGGTCTGGTCACCGCGCATCCTCCTCGTCGACGCCTTCCATCGGCCTGGCCCGCCCTTCCCCGGACGCCGTCAGCTCCCGCACGCCGACGATGCCGAGCAGCGTCGCCGGAATCTTGATCTCAGCACGCACTCGGACGACGAGAAGCCGGGTGTCGGTTCCACCGACCGGTTCGACGCCGACGGGCGCGCAGGTTGTCGCCGGATCCGCCCGGGTGACGTCACCGCAGTACGTACGGGCCCGGCCGAGTGCCTCGTCCGGTTTCAACCGCAGGTCGCTGCTCGCCAGGTCGATCGCCGACGCACCGGCCCGGGCGGCCTCCTCGGCGTAGGCGACGGCCCGGGAACGGGCGTTCAACTGCCGCGAGGCGTCCAGCACCAGCCCGCCGAGCAACAGGAGCATCATCGCGATCAGGGGTACAGCGGGTGCGATCGATCCACGGTCACCCCGGGACGCCGTCCTCGTCACCGGACCCCCCGGTTCGGGTCGAGCGGGGAGGAGAAGACCGAGCGGGAGGTGATGCTCCCGGGCATCCCCGGCAGCCCGAGGTCGTCCATCGAGTACGTGCACTCCGCACGCACCGTGAGGGTGCTCCCCGGCGTGAAGGTCGCGTCGAGCGTCACCCGGAGGCTCGCCGCGCAGCTCGTCGCCCCGGGGCCGAGAGCCTCGCGCACGATCCGCTCGGCCGCCGCGAGGGCGCCGGCCCGGTCACGGGCCTGGGACGCCGACCGCGCGCCGTCACGGACCCCTGCCTCCATCGTCCCGTTGACCTGCGCCACCCGGCCGTAGGCGAAGACGAGGGACAAGAGCATCAGCAGGGCCGGGACGACGATCACGAACTCGACGGCCAGGGCCCCCCGGTCGTCACGCGACACCGGTCCCGGTGACACCGGTCCCCGGGTCACCGGTCCCCCTCGAACCGCTCGATCTCGCCGAACGCCTCCTGTGTCACCGTCAGGGCCGGACCCGGCCACAGGGTGATCACACTTCCGGTCACCCGCACGGAGACCCGGCCGGCCGCCTCGTCGTACGCGGGCGTCACCACCGGGTCGAGCAAGGACTCCCGGCCGACCGCCTCGGCGAACTGCCGCGTACGGTCCGTGGCCGGTCCGACGATCTGCTGGTACATCGCTCCGTCCCGGGCGAGCCGCAACTGGCTCACCCCCTCGCGGGCGGCCTGGATCGCCACCGTCCGCCCGTACCACCACAGACTGGCCTGGATCGAGAAGAAGATCAGGAGCATCAGGGAGGGCGCGATGAAGGCGAGTTCGATGGCGCTGGCGCCCCGGTCCCGGTCGGGGCGCGCGTGGCGTCGCCAGAAGATCACTTACTGCACGCACTGCCGACCGGCTGGTTGGCGCACTGCTGCAGCTTGACGCCCTTCTGATCGACGATGTTGTAGACCACGCCCCCGATCACGCTCGCGGCGACGACCACAACCCCGGCGATGATCGCCCACTCGAGAGCGGAGGCGCCCAGGTCGGCACGGGAAGCCGCCCACCAGGCCCGGGTCCTGGCGATGGCGCGGCGCATCAGAGTGGTTGCGGACTGGGTCATGAGACGTGCTCCTCACGGTGAAGCCGGCGTTCAGAATCGGTCACGGTTCCCCCTCACGCCGAAAGCAACGTGGAGACGGCGGGGTATCCGAGAAAGACGAGGAAGGCCGTACACAGCAGCAGTTGCGCGACGAGCATCGACTGCGAGCGCTCGCCGGCCTCGCCCTCGACCTCGGCGAGCTCCTTCCTCCGCAACGTCGCCGCGCGGGCCGACAGCGACGCCCGGATCTTGGCGCCGTCGTCCGCGGCGAGGGACAAGGCGCCGGACAGGTCCCGCAGCTCGTCGATGCCGAGTTCCTCCCCCAGCTGGCCGAGGGCCTGCCAGGGGGTCAGCCCGAACAGCCGGGCGTTGGCGAGGGCCTGGCGGATGCGGATCATGCTCCAGTGGTCGCTGACCGTCGCGGCCGCGAGGAGAGCCTCGGGCAGCCCCCTGCCCCCGGCGAGGTTCATCGCCACCAGGTCGAGGAAGATGCCCACCGTCCGCCGGAACTCGCGCCGCCGCCCCGCGGCCTCCGAGCGCAGGACGAGGTCGGGCAGGAAGAACCCGAGCGTCCCGAGGACGAGCGCGACGACGAGCGGAATCTCCCCGGGGGCGGGAACCCCCATCAACCGGAGCAGCCCCCAGGAGAACGGAGCGATCACCATCAGGCCGAGACCGGCCACGGTCTTGCTGCCGAGCAGCCACCCCGGGCTGCGGCCGATCAGGGCGAGATCGGTGCGCTGGCGACCGAGATCCCAGCCGCGCTCGGCCGCGAGGACGTCGAACCGGTCACGCAGCTGGTCCACGGCGGACCGGCGTCCGACCGGGGTGGACGCCCGTTCGGCGCCAGTGATGGTCGCCGTCGACATCGACCGCTGCCCGGACTCGATCCGGGCGACGAGAGCGGCGACACCCGGTTTCGGGCGGGACAGGGCGACGACCATCAGCCACAGCCCGGCTCCGGCCAGCGCCCCGGCGAGCATCGCCGCGGTCACGGCGTCCGCTCCTCGACAGGCCGTCGCGCAGCGGGCCGGTGCTCGCCGTCGCTCTCTTTCCCGTCGGTGAGGACGAAGAAACGCCCGGTCCGCGGCGGGGTGGCCAGCCGGCGCAACCACAGCAGCCCGGCGAGGAACAGCCCGACGACGAGCAGCAGGACGAGCTGTCCGGTCAACCCCTGGTAGGGCTCCACGTACTTCCGGTTCAGGACGGCGAGCAACCCCATCACCCCGAGCACGATGACAAGAACGATCTTCACGCTGCGGCGGATCGACCGTCGGCTCGCCTCGATGCGGCGGCGCAGGTCGAGCTCCTCCCGGGTCGAGGAGGCGAGCGCCGTCAGGACGTCACGCAGACCCGGCCCCCGGAGCCTGGCGTTGAGCACCAGGGCCGCGCACACGACGTCCGCGCTCGCGTCGTCGACGTCGGCGGCGAACCGCAGGAGGGCCTTCGGCAACGGTTCCCGGATCCGCAGCCGGTCGACGAGCAGGTTGAGGGAGGGGCGGAGGATGCGGGCCGACGTGGTGGCGGTCGCGGGGATCGCCTGTTCGAGGCCGATCGCACCAGCGATCGTGTCGCGGAGCGACTCCGTCCACACGGCCATCGCCTCAAGCCGTTCGATGCTGCGGCGTTCTTCGGCCCCGCCGCCCGCGAGCCGGTCCCAGAACGCGGCGAGCAACCCGGCGGAGATGGCGGCGACCGGCCAGCGGGTGGCCACGAGCGTGACGGTCGCCGTGACGATGCCCCACAACAGGCGGGCCCCTCGGCTACGGCCTCCGGAGGTTCCGGTGAACGAGGCCCGGGTGAGGAGCGAAGGGCGCGAGGGGTCGCGGACCGGCACGCCGACGACGGCGAGCACGAGCAGGAAGACGCCTGCTCCGGCCACGGCGCCCGCGACCAGGCTGAGCAGGGAGAGTGCGGTCATCACCCCCACCGGCCTTCCGGCAGGGGCGCGTACCCGGCGTCGACCAGATCGTCCAGGCAACTGATCGGCGCGTGGGGCGCCAGCTGACCGGCGTGGCCGAGGGCGAACACCTCACTGGAGAGCACCCGGCCGTCGATACCCGTCACCTCACGGATGCTCTCGACCCGCCGGGCGAGACCGCCACCGGCCTGGTAGTCGTTGCGTTTGCGCAGGAAGACGACGAAGTTGATCGATCCGGCGATCAGCATGTGGGTCGCCTCGACCGGCAGGTTCTCCCTGGCCTGGAGGGCGTAGGTCGAGATCCGGTTGAAGACCTCGGTCGCCGAGTTCGCGTGGATGGTGGACAGCGACCCGTCGTTGCCCTGGCTCATCGCGTTGAGCATGGTGACGATCTCGTCGCCGAGGACCTCGCCGACCACGACCCTGCTGGGGTTCATGCGCAGCGAGCGGCGCACGAGGTCGGCCATGCTGACGCCGCCGAGCCCTTCGGAGTTCGGCAGGCGCTCCTCGAACGCCACGACGTTGGGGTGGAGGTCGGCGAAGGCGTCCAGACCGAGTTCGAGGGCCCGTTCGACGGTCACCAGCCGCTCGACCGGGGGGATCTCGTTCGCCAGCGCCCGCAGCAACGTGGTCTTCCCGCTGTTCGTCGCCCCAGCGATCATGATGTTCTTGCGGGCGCGGACGGCGGCCCGCAGGAAGTCCGCGACGTCGGGGGGCATCGTCCCCGTGCCGACGAGATCGTTGAGGGAGACCTTGCCGAGCCGGGACCGCCGGATGCTCACCGACGGGCGGGAGCAGACGCCCATCACCGCCGAGAGCCGCGAGCCGTCCGGCAGCCGCAGGTCGAGCTGCGGGTTCGCGGCGTCGAAGGGGCGCGAGGTCAGGCCGACGTTGGCCGCGAGAACCTGGATCAGTTCGACGAGTTCCTCGTCGGAGTCCGCGACGGGGTGGTGGAGCTCCTCGCGACCGTCGGAGTAGCCGACGAACACGCGGTCGTGGCCGTTGATGTCGATGTTCTCGACCTCGGGGTCCTCGATGAGCGGCTGGAGACGGCCGACGCCGAAGAGGGCGGCGTGGATCGCGGCGGCGACGCGCTCCTCGTCCTCGCTGCTCAGAGGGGGTCGTCCCTCGCTGATCTCCGTGCGCGCGAAGTCCTCGAGGACCTGCACGATCAGGGAGCGCGCGTACTGCCGCTCGTCCTCGCCGTTCATCGGGGCACGGCCGGACACCGAGTCCCGCCGGCGCTGCTCGTTCAGCCGTTCGGCGACCTGTGCCCGCAGCCGGCGGACCAGCAGGTGGTCCACCCCGACGACGCTGACCCCGTGTCCCCTCATCACCGGACCACCTGGCGACCGGGCTGCCGCCTGGCCGAACGGCGGTTCGGCGAGGCCCCGGGACCGGACCAGGTCCCCGACCCGACGACGGGCATGGCCGCGCCGGGCTGCGCCGGAAGCCGGTGGAGCAGGTCCTGCACGACCTGGCGGCCGGAGCGGACGAGCATGCTGCGCTCCGGACGCCGGATCGGGCGCCCGGCGAACATGCCCGCGGCCTGGGCGTCATCCGCGATCTGACCGACCGGCTCGACCCAGCTGACGGCGCTCCGGACGGTCTCCGCCGCTTCGGCCGCCCCCGCCAGATCGCGCACGTCGTGGACGACGAGGAGCCCGACCCGGGGGAACCGGCCGTCCGGTCGCTGGAGGAGGGGGCCGAGGGCCCGTTGCTGTTCCCGGACGTGCATCACGGCTCCGACCTCGGCGCGGACGACGGTGACCAGGACGTCCGCGTACCGCGCGAGCGGCAGGTGCACGGAGGTGGAGTGCATCCGCCCGGCGTCCACGATCACATCGGTGGCGGCGTCGCCGAAGGCCGTGGCGAGGTTCTGCCACAGCGCGCCGACCGCCCCCGCCTGCTCGGGGCCGGCGAGCCCGGCGAGCACCGGGGTGCCGCCCGCGACGGTCTGGGCGTGGTCGAACAGGGACTGCGGCGACAGGGCGCGGCGGGCGAGGGGCAGAAGGGTGAGCAGGCCACGGGCCGGGTCCAGGGGCTGGCCCGCGGGGTCGGACATCCGCAGCGCGACGTCGCCGCCGGCGGGATCGGCGTCGACGAGAAGCACCGGGCGCGGCCACAGGGCGGCGAGCAGGAGCGCGGTCGTGGTGACCCCCGGCGCCCCTTTCGCCGAGCAGATGGTGATGACGGCCACGTCAGCCCGTCTTCATGTCGACCGGGGGCCGGACCTGGTCGGGCAGTCTCGCCAGGGCGACCTGCCCGGCCGCGGCAGCCGGCACGAACGTGGACGCCTCCGACGCCGACACGAGGAGCGACACCGCGGAACCGTCGGTGCCGCCGCGTCCCTCCCGCACCTCCATCACCCGGGCCGACTTCAGCAGCACCTGACCCGCCTGGCCGGACAACGCCCCGTCGTTGGAGCGCGGCACGAGGTAGGCCCGCACGACATCGCCGATCCGCAAGGTGGCGGCGGGCTGCTGGGCCTCGCTCAGGGTCACGCCGACGATCACGGCGTCCGCGGGGACGACGTCACCGGCGAGGAACATCGTCCGGTTGAGGAGAGTCCCCTTCGGGATCCGGGTGGTGCTGCGGGTCCCGGCGAAGTTGCCCCGGGACGCCGCGTCGATCACCGCGGCGTCGTCCGCCGCGATCCGGGCCACCGCGAAATCGGAATCGGTGATCTGCTGGCCCGGCGGGATGTCCCGCGCCGCGGTCAGCACATCGACACGGTCCCCGCTGCGGTAGGCGACCACGGCGCTGGCTAGCGCCCCCGCGACGATCAGCAACAGCGCCAGAGCAGCCAGAGCCGGACGGCGGTCCCGGTGCGGCGTCGGCAGCCTCCCCCGTCCGTCGGCGCCGCCGGGAATCCCAGCCGGTGCGGGCAGCGTCGTTGTCATGCCTCCCCCAAACCGCCTTCGTCCGTCAGGTGCGGGCAACCGCGGTGAGTTTCCGCCCGCACCAGCAGCATAAGATCACCACACCTACCGAGGCGTGGAGAATAGCGCTCTGTTTATGAGTTCTCCTAGCGGAGCAGTGCACTACCCCACGAAACTTATCGATCGCGGACTGTCACGCGCCCAAGCTCAGCACCCCTTCGGTAGTTACCCAAGAACATCAAAGTAACTGACAGATAATAGATTGCCTTAACGTTCCGCTTCCTCCGACGGACCTCTGCCGCCGTTTTCCACCCCCTCGGACGGCTCCCTCTCCGGCAATCACCTCGCCCGTTCCGGTACCGGCCCGTAGAGGGTCGTACGCTCCCGGACGGGCCGGCCGATGCCTGTGGCGACATCACGCAGCTCACCGACCGTCATCATCGACCCGTGGGACGATCCGGCCATCCTTGAGATCGTCTCCTCCATCAAGGTGCCGCCGACGTCGTTGCACCCGGCCCGCAGCATGGCGCGCGTCCCGTCGACACCGAGCTTGACCCACGAGGTCTGGATGTTGTCGACCAGGCCGTGCAGGAGGATCCGGGCCAGGGCGTGGACGACGAGGTTCTCCCGGCTGGTCGGGCCCGGCCGGGACACCCCCGCGAGGTAGATCGGCGTGTTGTGGTGCACGAACGGCAGGGCGACGAATTCCGTGAACGCCGCCGGGGAGCTCTCCAGGCTGTCCCGCTGGATGCCGGCCAGGAGCCGGAGGTGCGCCACCCAGTGGTGCGGGGCGTCGACATGGCCGTACATCATCGTCGAGGACGTCGGCAGCCCGACCGCGTGCGCCGTCCGGATCACCTCGATCCACGCGGACGTCGGCAACTTGCCCTTGGTGAGAAGCCAGCGGACGTCGTCGTCCAGGATCTCCGCGGCGGTCCCCGGGAGCGAACCGACACCGGCCTGCTTGACGGCGACCAGCCAGTCACGAAGAGTCATCCCCGTGCGCTGGGCACCGTTGACGACCTCCATCGGGCTGTACGCGTGAAGGTGCATCCCCGGCACGCGCTCCTTCACCGCGCGGGCGAGGTCGAAGTAGGCGGTCCCGGGCAGCTGGGGATCGATGCCCCCCTGCATGCACACCTCCGTCGCTCCCGACCGCCACGCCTCCTCCGCGCGGTCCGCGACCTCCACCAGGCTCAACGTGAAACCGTCCGCGTCACGGCGCCGCTGCGCGAAGGCGCAGAACCGGCATCCCGTGTAACAGATGTTGGTGAAGTTCAGGTTGCGGTTGACGATGTACGTGACGTCGTCCCCGACGGCTTCACGCCGCAGGGCGTCCGCGATCCCCGCCAGTTCGGTCAGCGCCTCGCCGTCCGCCCGCTCGGCGAGTGCCACCGCCATCGCGTCCGTCACGGACCCCGGTGACCGGCTGGCCGCCCGCAGCGCCTCCGCGACGCCGGGGTCGAGCCGCGCCGGCGCCCCGGCGTCCCGTACGGGTGCCGCCGCCCCGCCGCGCACCGCCACTCCGCTGTGGGCGGCCTGCTCACGGAGCACCGCCCAGTCGCCGTACACGTTGTCGAAGTCGTCACGGCGGTCCGACGTCCGGCCGGTGAGGTCGATGGAGACGGCGAGATCGATGCGGCCGGAGCTGCCCCACTCCGGATCGGGCTCCTGCCAGGGGCGGCCGACGGGGAGAGCCGCCGGGTCCGCCAGGCCGGTCACCGGGTCGGCGAGCGCCTCGACGTGCCCCGCGACCCGCGGATCGAGCCAGGGCTCCCCGGCCCGCACGTACTCCGGGTGAGCGGTCAGCCGCTCGGTGAGGGCGAACCCGGACTCCGCCGACCACGCGGCGAGATCGTCGAGGTGAGGCCAGGGACGTTCGGGGTTGACGTGGTCGGGCGTCAGCGGTGACACCCCGCCCCAGTCGTCGACGCCCGCGGCGAGCAGGCGGGCGAGGTCCGCCGGGTCCGAGAGGTTCGGGGGCACCTGGATACGCGCCCGGGGACCGAGCACCAGCCGCGCGACCGCGACGACCGCCAGGTACTCGTCCGGAGCCGGGTCGCGCGTGCCACGCATCGCCGTGGCGGGCTTGGCCCGGAAGTTCTGGAGGATCACCTCCTGCACGTGCCCGTACTGACGCGCGAGCCTTCGCAGTTCGAAGAGCGACGCGGCCCGCTCCGCGTGGGTCTCGCCGATGCCGATCAGCAGTCCGGTCGTGAAGGGGATCGCCAGGCGTCCGGCGTCCTCGATCGTGCGCAGCCGGACGGCGGGGTCCTTGTCGGGTGAGCCGTGATGCGCCAGGCCGGGGGTGGTGAACAGACGCCGCGAGCTCGTCTCGAGCATGAGTCCCATCGACGGCGAGACCGGCTTGATCCGCCCGAGTTCCTCCCAGCTCAGCACGCCCGCGTTGACGTGCGGGAGCAGCCCGGTGGACTCCAGGACCTGGACGGCGAGCGAGCGCAGGTAACCGAGCGTCGAGGGATAGCCCGCCTCCTCCAGCCACCGGGCGGCCTCCGGCCAGCGGTCCTCCGGCCGGTCGCCGATGGTGAAGAGGATCTCCTTGCAGCCGAGGGCAGCCCCCTGACGGGCGATCCGCAGGACCTCCTCCGGAGAGAGGAAGAGATCCTTGCCCTCCCGGCGGAGCTGCGACGGCGTCCGGACGAAGGTGCAGTAGTGGCACCGGTCACGGCAGAGCCGGGTGACGTCGACGAAGACCTTCCGGGAATAGGTGACGATCCCGGGGCGGCCCGCACTGGCGAGCCCGGCGTCCCTGACCGCCGCCGCCGCCGCGAGTAACTGGTCGAGATCCTCCCCGCGGGCGTGCAGCAGGACCATGGCCTCGGCCTCGTCGAGAGTGATTCCCTCCCGCGCGCGGCGCAGGGCGCGGCGCAGAGCTGAAACCGTCGGAGTTCCGGCGTCGATCGACATATCTGGATTCCATCATGCTCCGGACGGCGTCGCCCGGTGCGCCCCGTCACAGGATGCGTGTCCGGTGGCGCAGGTGCCGGTGACGCGGGTGCCGGAGGCGCGCGTCCGGGCGGACCTCACCGGCGACCGTCACCGGCTCAGGGCGAGATTCCCGGTCGCTTCAACTTTCTACGGCATGCACAACGTTTCGATAGGGAAGACTTAACTGCCATTACCTACCGTGACAGATGGCCCCGGCTCACGGAATCCCAGACCGCAACCGGCGACCCAGACGGATGTGCGTGGCCTGACCATTCGCGCGGGGCGAATGCGACCTCACGTCCGACGGGGCCCTCGGCCGCCGTCGAGCTCGGGGCGACGGCGGCCGGGTCTTCCACGGTTCGGCTACCGACCGTCACCCCGCCCCAGCCCCAGCCTCGCTGCCGCTCTCGCTCCGACTCCGGACCCGGGACGGAGGGCCTAGGCCTCGCGCATGCCAGAAGGTGTCCTCTGGGCACGGAACATCCGCGACAAGGAGGTCGCCTCTGGCCCGACACACCGACCACGACACGCGTGAGTGCCTTCCCGGCTGAGCGACATAGGGCCGTATGTTGTGATTTGCCCTCTCGATCTCGCCCGGATCTTCGGTGTTGCCAAAATTCCGAGGGAACGGCGTCGCAGCAGGTAACCAGCTTGATCAGGAGGATTGCCCTCACGTCGGGACACGTCCGCCGGGACGTTGGGTCCCCGGGCACTGACGGGCTGGTGGCAGTGTTGTCGCCGTGAAGACTCTGGACATCTCGCGGATCGGAGAAGCCCTACAGGGTCTCCCGGCCGTGCCGCGTGTCGTTGTTACGGGAAACTTCGGGACACCCTGGACGATCCTTGGTGCGATCGACGCGACCCTGCCGACGTACCGCCTGTACACCCTCAACCCCCAGAAGGGCGTCCCGGATCGCGAGGGCGTGATCCTGGAGACGTCGTTCGTCGGACCCGGCATGCGGAAGAACCCCCGCCTGGTCTACTACCCGTCGCGCCTCTCCCTGGTCCCCCGCCTGTTCGGGTCGACCCTGCCGCCGGACGTCGTGGTGCTGCACACCTCGACCCCCAAGGACGGCACCGTCTCTCTCGGCCTTGAGATCAACATTCTCCCGGCGGCGATCGAGGCGGCCCGAGCCCGCGGCGGACGGGTCATCGTGCAGATGAACCCCCGCATGCCCTACACGTACGGTGACGCGGTCATCAAGCTCGAGGACGTCGACTACGCCTTCGAGGTCGACGAGCCGCTGTCGACGCACGCGATCGCCCCGCTCGACGACACGAGCCTCTCCATCGGTGCCGCCGCGGCCTCCCGCATCGTCGACGGCTCGTCCCTCCAGCTCGGCATCGGCGCCGTTCCGGACGCCGTGCTCCACGGCCTCACGGAGCGCCGCGGGCTGAAGGTCTGGAGCGAGATGTTCAGCGACGGCGTCCTCGCGCTCGAGCGCAAGGGCTGCATGGACCCCGAGACGCCGCTGACGTGCTCCTTCATCTTCGGTAGCGACGAGCTGTACTCGTGGGTCGACAACAACCCCCGCGTGCTGCTCCTCCGGAGCGAGACCACCAACGACCCGGCGAACATCTCCGCCCGGCCGCTGATGACCTCGATCAACACCGCCCTCCAGATCGACCTGTTCGCCCAGGCGAACGCCTCCCGCATCAAGGCCCGGATCCACTCCGGTTTCGGCGGGCAGACGGACTTCATCGTGGGCGCCCTGCACTCCAAGGGCGGCCAGTCGCTCATGGCGCTGCGCTCCTGGCACCCCAAGGCCAACGTCTCGACGATCGTTCCGCTCGTCGACGAGCCGGTGACCTCGTTCCAGCCCAGCGCGATCGTCACCGAGCAGGGCACCGCGCAGATCTACGGCCTCGACGAGAAGACCCAGGCCGCCAACATCATCACCAACGCCGCCCACCCCAGCGTCCGCGAGGAGCTGTGGGAGGAGGCCGGCGGTCTCGGGCTCGTCTGATCCCGACCCGCACCGCACCCCGGGCGCCCGCACGGTCTCTCCGTGCGGGCGCCCTCGCGCGTGCGGGCGCCCTCACCTCGCAACAGAGCCACTCCGCGCTGCTGGCCGCCAATGCCGCCGGATACACCACCGAAGGGCCCCGTTCCCGTCGGATGGATACCGCTGAGGCCCAATGAGGTCAAGTGCGTAGAGAATGTGCTGATCTCATGGCGAGTAAGTGCTGATATTCGACACATATTCATCACGAGATCAGCACATTCTCTACGCGCTTCTGGGATCACCTGGTTCACTCAGAGCGTGTCTCTGATGTCAGGCCGCGCGGGCGGAGGCGTCGGGACATGAGAGCCGTGACCATCACGACCAGCAGCAGCCCGATCGTGTCCACCGCCAGGTACGCATCCGACATCGACGACGGGTTCAGCTCGCACCCACCGCGAGGGCGGGTCTGGTGCGACAGACACGGGCAGCCGAGCGAGACCGGCACCGGAACTCCTGATGTCAGCGCCGCGTCGGCCCTGCTCGCGGCCCCGCGGGGTCACGTCCCGGGAATCAGCGACATCACCGCCGCCCTCATCCTCCTGCGCCACGAGAACAACCACACCATCTGATCAGACGTCTGATCACCCAGGGCAATGAAGCGTTACGCGGAGAGGCCCGCTGTCACGTAGATCACCAGTTAGATTGATCACCACCACAGGGTGACTTCATCTACTGCATTTCTTGTAGCTGTCCAAATACTGTTGCCCAACATGAGGCATATCGGGGGAATGCACCCCGCCACCGGGCTCAGACCCGGGGCAGGAACACGGCAGCACACGATTCTCACGAGATCCGGGCGCAGTCGCCGGAGGAGAGCCCTCCTCCTGGCGGGCGCCGCCATCGCCACCACCCTGGTCGCGGTACCGGGCGGGCCGGCCCTCGCCGAGCCGGCGAACGGAGAACGCATCACGGTTCCCCGCGCGGGCGCCCGTAACGCCGGGTGGTCGGGGACCCCGGCGGGGCTGACGTGGTTGTCCGGGGCGAGCGGCGACCCGACCATCACGGGCGAGTTCGCCACCTGGCGGAACAATCAGGCCCAGATCGGGGGAATCTGGAGCGACACCAGCATCGACGAGATGCTCAACATGTGGTCCATCTGTCCGCTCGGCAACAGTCCCGCTCTGAACTTCGTCGACTGGAACCGGCCGCTCGACGTCGCCATTATGATCATCAACAAGAACGAGGGCGACTCGTGGGGTGCGGCTGCCAAGGGCGCCTACCTCGACCGGTGGTCGAAGAACCTCGATCGGGTCAAGGAATGCTGGGGCACCCGCGACCCCGGGATGCTCTACCTGCGCCCGTCCCACGAGATGAACGGTGACTGGGCGGACTGGCCGGTCGCCAAGGGCGAGGAGGCCGACTACGTCAAGGCCTTGGCGCTCTACTCACGGCTGCGCTACGACCGGCTCCCCACGGCGAAAATCGTGTTCAGCCCCAACGACGGAACCAGCGAGGGACTCGCGGACCCGAAGGATTACTGGCCGGGCGACCACAAGGACGACCCCTCCACCCCGGACGACGACAAGTACGTCGGCCTACCGGTGGCGAACGTCTACGGCCTGGACTCCTACAACAAGTGGAAACACGAGACCACCCCCGTCGGGGTGTGGGGCGAAAAGATCATCCCGTATTTCGAGAGGTCCCGGAAACTCGCCGAATCCCTCGGCGCACCCTTCGCGATCCCGGAGTGGGGAAACAGCGCGAAGGACGATGACGGCGGGGGCGGGGGCGAATCCCCCGTCTACATGAAGGAGATGTACCGGTGGGCTGCTGCCCACAGCGGTGACCCCCGCAATCCGAGGCCGGGCCAGCTCCTCTACGAGATCTACTTCAACCAGTGGAAGAAGTACCGTCTGACGGAGCCCACCCTCCAGCCCGAGACGGCCGCCGCCTACCGGGCCCTGCCGTGGGGCACCACCGAAGGCCGTCAACCGCCCAGGCCTGGCCCCCACCCGAAACCCTCTCTCCAGACCCAGGTGCTCGCCCAGGGCGAGTGCTACGGAAGCGCGGGGTGGGCCTCCCACTGGGGAGGTACCGTCAACTTCCTCCAGTTCGTCCCGGACGCGGGGGCCCGCTGCGACCTGGCAGCGTCGACACTCGCCGTCGTCAGCGGCGGCAAGGAGACCTCGACGTCATTCGCGAAGGCCACGACGTGCCGCCAGTCGGCGGCCGGAGCAGCGCCCTGCCTTGTCGATCGGACGGCGCCCGCCTCGGTGAAACCGACGTTCCGCTTCGTGCTCTGCCCGGCCGTCGGCGCCGACAAGATCCCCTGCCGCACCTTCACCGTCGAGGGCACGGCCTGACAGCGCGGGCCCGTGGACCGTCATCGACGGTCCACGGGCCCACCCACCACGAGAGCCCCCGGTCGGGGTCAGCGACAATGATGCGCGTTATCCCTTCATCCTCCGCATCGCCTGGAAGGCGATGATCAGAGCCACCGGGATGGCACCTAGCGCACTGACCGCCACAACGAAGGCACTGGTGGCTCGATTGAAGAAATACTGCAGGACCAGAAAGAACAACGTGAACCCGATCCAGCATAGCGAGAAGATCCGCCAGTCAATCTTCGTCATCAATAACCCTTCTGCCGCACCAACGGAGACAGCGAGTGAATGCAAGGGTCGCCGATCCACTCAGAGTGAGTCTACAAGATTCATCGAGGGCAGGATCGTCGATTATTCACCCCAGGAGCCAGGTGTTGGTATCACCATCTAACGTCCAGATCGAGAACCCGAGCCAGTCCACCCAGATGTGGGGGTGCTTCTAGCAGACTCCTTTCCTCAGGGGACTGAAGAACTTCTCGGTCAAGGAATAGCACGATCTTACTGTGGCGCAGCACCTGCCGCCTGTCAACACGTCCCAGATCGGTATGCATTCTGAACCCCAATGAGACCGACCACGACGTGGAGGTTGCATCCCTCCTTGATGCCGTACTCCTTGATAATCTCGGTTGCAGCAGTCGCAACCAAGGCTCCAAGAGCCGCACAGGACGCGGCACCGACGGGGGTAGATCCGGAGCAAAGAAGCGCGCCCACAGCCGCGCCGAAGGCCGCGCCGCCGCTTGACACGAGGATCCGCTGATCCTTGGCGTTCAGGGTGACGATCCAGATCGGAGGAAGCCACTGAACCATCTCGATAGAGGGATCTGCAACAACGGGGAACGTCGCACCCTTGGTGTCGACGGTCTGAGTGAAGCATTCGCCGTTGATCGAGTATCTCGTGGGCAGGTTACGGCCTGAGGCGTCCACGGCCCATGGCTTACTGATGATCGCGTGGAGGGCTGAGACAGCGGGTCCAGATGACTGCTGCGACACACCGTGAAAAATGCCAACTGCGCCGTCGACACCGGGGAGCGCAGCCAAGCGCGCTCCCTGCAGGCAGTATTGATAAGCCGTCGGAGCCGACTCATCCGCGAGAACCGTCATGACCTTCGTCGCCTGACTCGATCGGTGGATGACCAAATCAGTCTTCACACCATCTCTGACAACCGAGCCATTCCTCGCCTGATGTGCCTTGCGGACTTTAACATCCGGCAAGCTCATTGAAATCCTCTTGCCTGCGGATGTAATCTCCACCGGTGACGTGGTGTCGCTAGGCAAGGAAACCTCGACCTCGGTCTTCTTGGCATCCCCAGGGGGTTGTTGAGTCTGCTGGCGACCGGGTCCACTACCCTGCGAAGCGGCCTGATCAGCCGCCCGCACGGCAATGGTGCTCGCAGATTCCGGGTCTACATCACTCGTCACTGCATCAGCAGATGCAGTACCGCCAACCATCAGGAGGACCGTTGCGACTATCGCGAGAGCACCGGATCGCATCTTCATCATAGGCACCTTCCATTGCTGGTAATATAGCGCGCTTGGGGTAGTGGGCGCCACAATCCCCTATCACTATGGCACATGACTAGAAGCCCAAGCAGAGATCCCCAAGGGAGGGGTTTACATCACCACCTGCCGACGGGCCGCCCTTCCTCACCCTCCAGTTCTTCGCTCTCTACGTTCTTGAAACCAAAACAGGATGTGTGAACATCCCGAATAGATCTTGAGCAGCCCAGAAGGGGGCTACGATCTTTCAGCACAAGAAGTCAACACACTCAATGTATCCACATTTGCATCAAAGTTCCTGTGATGGAATTGAATAGTTCCATCACTCACAGAATTCTCAGGGAGCCATTTCCACATCGGTGTGATCAGCCAGGTGTGAGGTGATCGAGGTGGCGACAGCAGAGGGCCCCTGACGGGAGCTGGGCACCAGGCCAACCCACACCACCCGGAGCCATGCCACGCCTGACAGCGCGGGCCCGTGGACCGTCATCGACGGTCCACGGGCCCACCCACCACGAGAGCCCCCGGTCGGGGTCGAACC
>JAUPKQ010000174.1 GCA_030837345.1 Actinomycetota bacterium
GATTTTCGTAGGCGGTGAGACGTCATGGACCGCGTCTCTTGTGCTGATACCGGGTAAACGACCCGTCATTCCGGCGTTGAGGAATCAGTGTGTGCAGTTGCTGTCGTGTTCACGACGGTGATTGCACACACTGATTTCCTGCGGTCCGCGATGCGGATGTGTTACCCGGTCCTCGACTCATCCTCGTTCAGTACGGCGATCGTGGGGAGTACCCACCGGGCGTGATCGAGAACCTGGGTGACGAATCCGAGAAAGGATCATCAGCTCCGTCACCCAGGTTCTCGATCACGCATCGACAGCGCCGTCGGCCGCGCCAAGAACGGGTCAGGCGCCCGAAAACCACATGCGCCACCCGACAACCTTGCCGGGAACGCCCCCCTACGGCCAGCGACCATCGGGAGCACCCAGCGCTGCGGCTCGCTTCCCGGAAAAGCTCATTGGATCATTCGTTACGAAAATCCTGGAAGAGCCCCGACACGTGTGTAACAGCTCCTCAACCCAGCGTCAATCCCCGTCGATCATCCCCAGAGATGAACCGCCACCCATCTCAGGAACAGAGAATTCCTTCGGGAATCGAATGACAATACCGGCGACAGGATCGACGAGAAAAAGGAAGGGGAAGTCAGTTCGGAGTGGGCGGCGACTTCAGGAGTTCGGCGGCGGGCAGCGACCGGAACGCCTTGACCAGAGCACACTCCCGGCGGAGCATGTCACGCTCGGCGAGGAGACGCTGGGCCGTACTCGGCTGTTCCAGCAGCGACTGCCGCTCCGGTAGTTGAAGGACCACGGCGGCCGCCACGAGGTACGACACCACCTGTGGATCGTCGGGCAGGGCGGTGACCTCGACCCCCAGCCGACGCCGGTACTCGGCGAACAAGTGGGTGACGAGACCGGTCATCCCGTCGACGTCCCCGTCGCCGTCCGGTTCGGGGAGGAACTCGACGATGCCCGTGTGGTAGGGGGTTCCGGCGCCCCGGTCGAAGTCCGTCAGCCGGAAACGGCTCTCGCCCACGCCGACGATGTCGAAACGGCCGTCGTCGTACGGCGTGACCTCACGCAGTTCGGCGGTGCACCCGACGGCGTACACGTCGGGCGGCGCCGAGCCTTCCGCTCCTGAATCCGCCCCGCTGCGCAGAGCGATCACCCCGAACTGGCGCGGGGCGCCGTCCGGCAGGGCCATCAGAGCCTGGACGAGCAGTTGGTAGCGAGGCTCGAGCACGCGAAGGGGCAGCACGAGGCCCGGTACCAGCACCGTCGCCAGCGGAAAGATCGGCAGCCGTGTCCCCACGGGGTCAAGGCTAGGGGGCGGCGGAGGCGACGGCGTGTCCGTGGCGCTTCGGGAATCGTGTCGCTGCGTGTGTCCTCGCCGACGTCGTGCGCGGACCCGTCAGTCGCGGGCTTCCGCGCGGCGGCGGTCCCGGGCCTCCAGGGCGGCGCGGGCCAGAGCGACGGCGTCCGGGGTCGGCAGCCCCAGCCGGTGGACGGCGTCGGCGAAGTCCGCGGCGGCGGCGGCCGCCGCCCGGGCCACCTCGTCACCGGTCGCGGCGACGACGGTGCCGCGTCGTCCCGCGGTCGCCACCAGGCCCGCGACCTCCAGTTCGCGGTACGCGCGGGCGACCGTGTTCGGTGCGAGTTCGAGCGTCTGGGCCAGTCTGCGGACCGGGGGGAGCTTCGTCCCGGCGGGCAGCCGGCCGTCGCGGATACGTGCCGCGATACCCGAACGCAGCTGTTCGAACGGCGGAACTGACGAACCCGGGTCGAGAGTGATCATCGGCCTGCCCCCTGTGGTGCTCTTGCTCGGTGGACCTCGAAGGTGGGCCGTGGGCGCGATCCATCGCACCGCCCCCCGAGGACGCTCTTGATCCTCCCTCATCCGACCCGATCCGGTCGCATCGGGGCCGTCCGGGACGACGGGCCGTCCGGGGGCGGGCCGGGCGCGCCGGACCCACGCCGGTGGCTCCCCGGATGCCTGCCCGTAGACTTCGGGCATGATCCGGCGACTCGATCTGCGAGGTCAGACCCTTCGGGCCCGGGCGCTGCGGGGCGTCGTCCCGCGCGCCGAGCTGGATGTCGAGCATGCGGTGGAGAAGGTCCGCCCCATCGTCAACGAGGTGCGGGAACGTGGCGTGGCCGCCCTCGTCGACCTGACGCATCGCTTCGACGGGGTACGGCTCGGCTCGATCAGGGTCCCGGCGGAGGCGCTGGACCGGGCGCTCGCGGCCCTCGACCCGGCTGTGCGGGCGGCCCTGGAGGAGACGATCCGCCGGGCCCGGATCGTCCACGACGATCAGCGCCGCACCGACCGCACCACCACCGTCACCGACGGCGGGACCGTCACCGAGCGGTGGGTCCCGGTCGGGCGTGTCGGCCTCTACGTGCCCGGAGGGCTCGCGGTCTACCCGAGCAGCGTCGTGATGAACGTCGTGCCCGCCCAGGCCGCCGGGGTGCCCTCGATCGCGGTCACCTCGCCTCCCCAGCGCGACAACCCGCCCGGGTTCGAGGATCTCCCGAACCCGACGATCCTCGCAGCCTGCGCCCTGCTCGGCGTCGACGAGGTGTACGCCGTCGGCGGAGCCCAAGCCGTCGCGATGTTCGCGTACGGGGCGAAGGACGCCTCCGGGGCCCTGGTCTGCGAGCCCGCCGACATGGTGACCGGCCCGGGCAACATCTGGGTCGCGGCGGCCAAACGCCTGCTCAAAGGCGTGATCGGAATCGACTCCGAGGCGGGCCCCACCGAGATCGCCATTCTCGCCGACGACACCGCCGACGCCGCGCACGTCGCCGCGGATCTGATCAGCCAGGCCGAGCACGACCCGATGGCCGCCTCGGTCCTCGTCACCTGTTCCGTCGCCCTGGCCGCCGCCGTCGAGGCCGAGCTCGCCCGGCAGGTCGCCGCGACCAAACACGTCGAACGGATCACCGCGGCCCTCGCCGGGCCGCAGTCCGGCATCGTCCTCGTCGACGACGTCGACGCGGGCCTGGAGGTGGTCGACGCCTATGCCGCCGAGCACCTGGAGATCCAGACGGCCGACGCGGACGCCGTCGCCGCCCGGGTGACGAACGCCGGTGCGATCTTCGTCGGCCCCTGGGCCCCCGTGAGCCTCGGCGACTACTGCGCGGGGTCGA
The DNA here is from genome assembly GCA_030837345.1 of Actinomycetota bacterium. Classification (GTDB taxonomy): domain Bacteria; phylum Actinomycetota; class Actinomycetes; order Actinomycetales; family Kineosporiaceae; genus JAUPKQ01. Next base: position 3,127 of record JAUPKQ010000174.1, read on the forward strand.
ACCACGTGCTGCCGACCGGTGGGTGCGCCTGTCACTCCAGCGGGCTGTCGGTGCAGTCCTTCCTGCGGGGCATCCACGTCGTCAGCTACACGCGCGAGGCTCTGGCCGAGGTCGCCGGCCACGTCGTCACGCTGGCGACGGCCGAGGACCTCCCGGCCCACGGGCAGGCCGTCACCGTCCGCTTCCCCGGAGCCGAGTTCCCCGGCGCGGGATTCCCCGGAGCCGGCGCGTGAGCGGCACCGACGGTCTCGGACGCCTTCCCCTGCGAGCCGGCCTCCGGGGGCGCACACCGTACGGAGCCCCCCAGCTGGAGGTCGCCGTCCAGCTGAACACGAACGAGAACTCCTACGACGTCCCGCCCGAGGTCGCCGAGGCGATCGCCGGGGCCGTGCGCGAGCAGGTGACCGGTCTCAACCGGTACCCGGACCGTGAGTTCACCGCCCTGCGCGCCGACCTCGCCACCTACCTCGGCCACGACCTCACCCCCGAACAGATCTGGGCGGGCAACGGCAGCAACGAGGTGCTCCAGCACCTCGTCCAGGCGTTCGCGGGCCCGCGGGGCACCGCCCTCGGGTTCACTCCGGCCTACTCGATGCACCCGCTGATCTGCGCGGGCCTCGGCACCGCCTGGATCGACGGACGCCGCGGCACCGGGAACGAGCCCTTCGGCCTCGACGCGGCCTCCGCCGCCGACCAGGTGCGGCACCACCACCCCGACGTCGTCTTCCTGTGCTCCCCGAACAACCCGACGGGCACCGCCCTCGGCCTGGACGTCGTCGAGGCCGTGTACGACGTGACCGACGGCGTCGTCGTCGTCGACGAGGCATACACCGAGTTCGCCCGCCCCGGGCCCCCCAGCGCGCTCACGCTGCTGCCCGGTCGCGAGCGGCTCGTCGTCACCCGGACGATGAGCAAGGCGTTCGCGCTCGCCGGGGTCAGGCTCGGGTATCTCGCCGCCGAACCGGCCGTCTGCGACGCGCTGCGGCTCGTGCGCCTGCCGTACCACCTGTCCTCCCTGACCCAGGCGGCGGCCCGCGCGGCCCTGGCCCACGCGGACCTGCTGCTCGCGACCGTCGAGGCCATCAAGCAGCAACGCGACCGCATCGTCGCCGAGATCACCCGGATCGGCCTCGCGCCCGTCCCGAGCGACGCGAACTTCGTGCTGTTCGGCGGCCTGGGCGACGAGGTGGCGGTCTGGAAGGGCCTGCTCGCGAGGGACGTCCTGGTCAGGGACGTCGGAATCCCGCACCACCTGCGGGTGACCGCCGGAACCCCGGCCGAGACGACGGCCTTCCTCGCAGCCCTCGCCGAGACCCTGGAGGAACTCCCATGACCCGCACCGCCCGGATCGAGCGGTCGACGAGCGAGTCGGGGGTCGTCGTCCAGCTCGACCTCGACGGCACCGGTACCGCCCGGGTGAGCACCGGCGTCGGCTTCTACGACCACATGCTCACCAGCCTGGCGAAGCACTCGCTGATCGACCTGACCGTCACGGCCGAGGGCGACACGCACGTCGACGCGCACCACACCGTCGAGGACGTCGCGATCGTCCTCGGGCGGGCGCTGCGCGAGGCCCTCGGCGACAAGGCGGGGATCCGGCGCTTCGGTGACGCGCTCGTCCCGCTCGACGAGGCCCTCGTCCAGGCGGTCGTCGACGTGTCGGGCCGCCCGTACTGCGTGCACACCGGGGAGCCCGAAGGGCAGCAGTACGCCGTGATCGGCAACGGGTACGTCGGCTCGCTGACCCGGCACGTCTTCGAGACCCTCGCCCTGACCGCCGGGATCGCCCTGCACGTCCGGGTCCTCTCCGGCCGCGACCCCCACCACGTCGTCGAGGCGCAGTTCAAGGCGGTCGCCCGCGCGTTGCGCGCGGCCGTCGAGCCAGACCCTCGGGTCCAGGGCGTGCCCAGCACCAAGGGGAGCCTCTAGATGGCGCCACGGGTCGTCGTCCTCGACTACGGGTTCGGCAACGTGCGGTCCGCGGTCCGCGCGCTGGAGCGCGTCGGCGCGGACGTCGAGCTCACCGCGGACCGGGCGGCGGCGGAGGCCGCGGACGGTCTCGTCGTCCCCGGCGTCGGGGCGTTCGCCGCGGTGATCGCCGGGCTGCGCGCCGTCGGCGGCGACCGGGTCGTCGAGCGGCGCCTGTCGGGAGGCCGCCCGGTGCTCGGGATCTGTGTCGGCCTCCAGGTGATGTTCGCAGGCTCCCATGAACACGGGCGGGACGACGTCGAGGGACTCGGTGAGTGGCCGGGGACCGTCGAGCTGCTGCCGTCCGCGATCGTGCCGCACATGGGCTGGAACACCGTCGAACCCCCCGAGGACACCACGCTGTTCACCGGCGTCGAGCACGAGCGGTTCTACTTCGTGCACTCCTTCGCCGTGCAGCGGTGGGAGTTCCCCGCAGCCCCGGGGGAGTCCGGGCGCCTGGCGCCGCCGGCGGTCACCTGGTCCGAGCACGGGACGCGTTTCGTCGCCGCCGTCGAGAACGGGCCACTTGCCGCCACCCAGTTCCACCCGGAGAAGTCCGGCGACGCCGGAGCCACCCTGCTGCGGAACTGGGTGAAGATCTTGTGAGACCGGCGGTCCGGGCGTGAGCCGGGAGCGTGCCCGGCGTCGGGCCGAACGGGAGGCGCTGGCCGCTCGCGCGCGGGTTGCGCGGGCCCGGCAGGTCGCCCGGAGGGCACGCCGGCGGGCCCTGTGCCGGGCCGCGGGCAGGCCGTTTCGAGGCGTTGGCCGTCTGCGCCGGAGCCGTCCCGACTCGGCGCTGCGGCGACACCGGGCGCGCCAGGACGGAGCCCTCCTCATCGGGCTGATCGCCGTCAACGGCCTGCTGTGGCTCGCGAACCTGTCCCTGCTGGCGCGGGGTTCGGCGTTGGTGCTGTCCGTGCTCGCCTGGCCGTTGCTCGTCGTCCTGGTCTTCGACAGGAGCCGCTCGTCGTGAGGTCCGATTCGGTACCGTCACCGCAGTCCTGTCCCGGGGTGTTCCCCGGATCCGTACCAGTCCCCCGAGCGTCCGTACAGATCTCCCGAGAGCTAAGGAACCGAAAGCCGTGAGTGAGGAACCCCGTCTGGTGCTTCTGCCCGCCGTCGACGTCGCGGGTGGCCAGGCCGTCCGGCTCGTCCAGGGCGAGGCGGGGAGTGAGACGTCGTACGGTGACCCGCTGGAGGCCGCGCTCGCCTGGCAGCGGGCCGGGGCGGAGTGGATCCACCTCGTCGACCTCGACGCCGCGTTCGGGCGCGGGTCGAACCGGGATCTCCTCGCGTCGGTCGTCGCGGCCGTCGACGTCCGGGTCGAGATGAGCGGCGGCATCCGGGACGACGAGAGCCTGGTGGCGGCGATGGCGACCGGTTGTGCCCGCGTCAATCTCGGCACCGCCGCCCTGGAGGACCCGGAGTGGACCCGGACGGCGATCGCCCGTTACGGCGACCGGGTCGCGGTCGGCCTCGACGTCCGGGGGACGACGCTCGCAGCCCGCGGCTGGACCCGTGACGGCGGCGACCTCTGGGAGACCCTCGCCCGCCTCGACGCGGACGGTTGCGCCCGGTACGTCGTGACGGATGTCACGAAGGACGGCACCCTGAAAGGCCCGAACGCCGACCTCCTCCGCCAGGTGTGCGCCCGCACCGACCGTCCGGTCGTCGCCAGCGGCGGCATCTCCAGCCTGGCCGACCTTGAGGCCCTGCGTGCCCTGGTGCCCGCCGGGGTCGAGGCGGCGATCGTCGGCAAGGCCCTCTACGCGGGGGCGTTCACCCTGGAGCAGGCCCTCGACGTCGCGGGCGGAACCGTCTGATGAGCACCCCGCCCGGCCCGGCGGACACCTCGGGTGTCCCCTGGGCGGGGCGTGAGCTCGCGGCGGCGCCGTTCGCGGACGACGACGGAAGCGCCGATCCGACGCTCGCCGTCGTGCTCGCCGCCGCCTCGCAGGGCCGGTCGGCCGTCGCCGACGTCGTCCGCGCCCTGGCCGCCGCGCGAGTGTTCGTCCCCGGTCGTCCGGAGGCGGACGGCGACCTCGTCATCGTCACCGGTGCCGACGAGCGGCGGGCGCTGCCGGTGTTCAGCTCCGTCGCGACGCTCACCCGGTGGGACGGCACCGCCCGGCCCGTCCCGGTGGACTGCCGGAGGGCGGCCGCCGCCGCCGTCGGCGAAGGTTGCGAGGTCCTCCTGCTCGACCCGTCGGGCCCGGTGAGGCTCGCCGTGCCCCGCCCGGCGCTGGTCGCGATCGCGGAGGGACGGGACTGGGTGTCGCCGTCGTGTGACCCCGAGCTGCTCGCGGTGTTGCGGGAGGCCGTCCATCCCCTGCCGGACGTGCTCGAACTGCACCTGGAGCGCCGGGGGGACATCGGCGTCCGTGTCGTGCTCGGGATCCGGGGCGGGCTCGACGGCGCGGCCCGGGACGCCGTGATCCGCGCCGCGCGGGCGTTGATCGACGAGGTCTCCCTGCTCCCGGAGCGCGCCGACCCCGTCGAGCTGAGGATCCGGTGATCCGGTTCGTTCCCGGTCGGACGAACTGACAGACTGTGATCCGATGGACGCTGAGACCACTCCTTTCGAGGTTGCCCCGAGTTACCGGTGTTTCGATCACGTCACCGCTCCGAAGGCGGGTCTGTACCGCGCCGTGATGCAGGTGTTCGTCGACCACAAACGCCGGTTCGTCGTCCACCTGCGCCCTGAGGACGTCGCCCGGGACCTCGCCGGGCCGGGGCTGGAGGAGATCGAGAAGGCCCTGGGCGCCCTGGCGGCCTGGGGCAATCTCCGGGCGGATCCGGACACCTCCCGGGTGGCCTCCGTCGAGGACTTCTACCGCCGGCGCCTGTTGTTCCAGCTCAGCCGCGAGGGAGAGGCGGCCGAGAGGGCCCTGGCCACCTTCGAGGCCGAGATCACCCGCCGCGGGGAACTCCAGTCCGTGGCGCTGGAGGACATCCGCCTCCGGCTGCGCTCGCTGCACGGCCTGCTCGGGGCGGCCGACCCCGATCCCGCCGTCGTGCACAACCTCCTGCTGGAGCTCACCAGCCGCCTCGACTCGCTGGCCGCCAACGCCAGCGCCTTCATGGGCGGGCTGCAACGGGTGATCGATCTGCAGGACCTCGACGAGGAGGCGTTCTTCGCCTACAAGGACAGGCTGATCGCCTACCTCGAACGCTTCGTCGCCGATCTGGTGCAGAAGTCCTACGACATCCGCCGTACCCTCCAGGTGTTCTCCGCCGAGCCGCTCGACGCCCTGCTCGCCGTCGCGGCCCGCCGCGAGGCCGGGGACGCCGTCCCGGACGGCGACGACGCCCCCGACCCCGTCGCCGTCCGGCTGGCCGAGTGGCGCCTGCGCTGGAGCGGCCTGGCGAGCTGGTTCATCGGGACCCAGCTTCAGCCCAGCCAGTCAGAGCTCCTGCGGCGCCGGGCGAGCCGGGCGGTGCCCGATCTGCTCGCCGCGATCCGGCTGTTGCAGGAGCGCCGTACCGGGCGCAGCGACCGCTCGGCCGACTACCGCACCCTCGCACTCTGGTTCGCCCAGGCCGGGGACGGCGAGGTGCACCAGCTGTGGCGGGCGGCCTTCGGGCTCGGCCCGGCCCGGCACCTCACCGGCGTCGCCGGCCTGGCACCCGATGGCGGGGAGCCCCCGGCCGCCGTCCCGGCCGGGACGAGCTGGCTGGACGCACCCGTCGTCGAGGTGGCCGCCCGGCTGCGCCAGACCGGTCACTACCAGCGGCGCGGCCAGCTCGCCCGGGTGTCCGACCGCAGCGGCGCCCGCGCGGAGCTCGCGACGAGGGTCCTCGCCGAGCGGGCCCAGGCCGAACAGGCCCGGCGGCGGGTCGCCACCGGGCGTCCCACCCGCCTGGCCGACCTCGGTGGTCCCGACGGCCTCGGCGCGGGCGAACTCACCTTGTTCCTCCGGCTGCTCGGCGACGCCCTGGCCGCCGGCCCGAGCGACCCCGACGGGACGGTCCGCACCGTCACCTCCGACGGCAGCTACGAGGTGACCCTGGTGCCGGTCCCGGACGGCCCGGTGATCGCCGTCCGCTCGAGCGAGGGCGTGATCTGGGCGGTGGACCACACCATCACCATCGTCGACCGCACCGTTCCCCCGGTGCCCGCCGACATCCCCGTGATCTTCCCGGAGGCCGGCGGGGCCGGGCCTGAGGGCGTCGGCCCGGACGCTGCCGGCCCGGACGCTGCCGGTGCGGACGCTGCCGGTCCGGACCTGCGGGTTCCCGCCGGACGGGTCCCGGCGTGACCCGGCGGGGGCGCCCGGCGGCCGACCGGCTCAGCAGCGCGCTGGAGGACCAGCAGGCCGACGAACGGCGCCGGGCGGCCCGGGCCCTGCTGCGCCACCCGCTGCTGACGCCGTCCACCCCGGACCCGACGGCGTTCGTCCTCGCCCGGAGGCACGCCACCTGGCTCGCCGACTGGTTCGCGCGCGAGGCCGGGTGGGCGCTCGCCTGCGACGCGAGCTGCGTCCGGCTGAAGAAGACGACCGGGGACTGGGCCGACGACACCCGGCCCGCCGTCGTCACGGGAGGCTCCCGGGGGACCTTCAGCCGCCGCCGCTACGTGCTCCTCTGCCTGGCGCTCGCCGTCCTGGAACGTTCCGAGTCCCAGGTGACGCTCGGCCGGATGGTCGACCAGGTCGTCGCACTCGCCGCCGGCCCCGGCCTGGAGGAGGCGGGGATCGTCTTCACCCTCGCCGACCGTGACCAGCGCGGCGACCTCGCGGCGGTGGCCCGCCTGCTGCTGGAGGCCGGTGTCCTCAGCCGGGTCGCCGGCGACGAGCAGGCGTTCGTCAACGCGACCGGGGACGTCCTCTACGACGTCGACCGCGGGGTGCTGGCCTCGCTGCTCGTCGCGCGCCGGGGGCCCTCGCTGATCGCCGCGGACGTCGAGGAGACCGCACCGGCCCGGATCGCCGCGATCAGCGCCGAGCCTGTCCCGGACACCGACGACGCCCGCAACCGCAGCATCCGCCACCGGTTGACCCGGCGCCTGCTCGACGACCCCGTGCTCTACTACGACGACCTGGACGCCCCGGAGCGCGACTACCTCTCCGGGCAGCGCGGCGCCCTGTTGCGGCGCCTCACGGCCGGGACGGGCCTGGTCGCCGAGGCCCGGGCCGAGGGCATCGCGCTCGTCGACCCGACCGGCGAGTCCACCGACCTCGGCATGCCGGAGGAAGGCACCGAGGGTCACGTCACCCTGCTGGTCGCCGAACGTCTGGCCCGCCACCTCCGCGAGCGTCCGGGGGAGGGCCTGGCCGTGTCGACGATCCACCGCCACGTCCGGCGGCTGGCCACCGAGCACCGCAGCTACTGGCGGCGCAGCGCCCAGGACGCCGGGGCCGAGCGCGAGCTCACCGGTATCGCGCTCGCCCGGCTGCACCGGCTCGGCCTGGTCGTCCTGTCGTCCTCGCCCGGTCCGGCCGGGCCGGGTCCCGGGGACGGGCGTCCCGGGGACGGGCGTCCCGACGGTGCCACGGCGCCGGGGTTCGCCGTCCCGCTGCCCGCGCTCGCCCGCTTCGCCTACTCCGCCCCCCGCATCTCCCGATCGAAGGCCCGGCCATGACCCACTCCGTCGACCACTCCGCCGACCTGGAGATCCACGCCCCCGCTCTGCCGACCCGGGTGGAGGCCGAGCGCGCCGGGCAGCTGCCCGCTCCACGACGGGAGCGCTGGCAGCCGCTGCGCGTCGGCCTGCTCGACCTGTTCCACTACGACTACCAGGAGTTCTGGTTCCGTGACGGCCGGCTGCTGTGGCGCGGCAACAACGGCACCGGCAAGTCGAAGGTCCTGGCGCTGACGCTGCCTTTCCTCCTCGACGGTGAGGCGTCCGCGCACCGGGTCGAGCCGGACGGCGACCCGCACAAGCGCATGGAGTGGAACCTCCTGCTCGGTGGCCGCTACACCGACCGGCTCGGGTACTCCTGGATCGAGTTCGGGCGGGTCGACGACGACGGTACCGAGCACTACCTCACCGCCGGGATCGCGCTGAAGGCCGTCAACGGGCGCGGGATCGCCGACCGGTGGTTCTTCGTCACCGATCGGCGGATCGGCCGGGACCTCCCCCTGGTCACCTCCTCCGGCACGGCCCTCACCCGGGACCGTCTGGTCGAGGCGATCGGCGACCGCGGCCAGGTCGTGCGCACGGCGGAGCACTATCGCCGGCTGATCGACGAGCGGCTGTTCCACCTCGGCCCCGACCGGTACGGCGCACTGCTCGACCTGCTGATCCAGCTGCGCCAGCCCCAGCTGTCCAAGCGCCCTGACGCCGACAAACTCTCCGGAGCCCTGTCCGAGGCGCTTCAGCCGCTCGATCCAGGCCTGCTCGCCGACGCGGCGGCCGGGTTCCGGGACCTCGAACAGCAGCGCGACGAGCTGCGCTCCCTCAAGGAGACCCACGACGACGTCGGGCGCTTCCTTTCGCGCTACCGCCGCTACGCCTCCGTCGCGGCCCGGCGTCAGGCCCGTGACCTGCGCAGCTCCCACTCTCACTACGAGGACGCCGGACGCCGGCTCGGGGAGGTCCGCCAGCTCGCCGAGGAGGCGGCGACGGAGAAACAGGTGGCGGGCGACCGGCTGGAGGAGGTCCGCCGCACCCTGGCCGAGCTGCAGGCGGTCCGCGAACAGCTGCGGGAACGGCCGGAGCTGCACGACCTCGACCGCGCCCGTACCGACGCCGAACAGGCCCGGGGCCGGGCCACAGGCGCCGCGCAGCGCCTGGCCGCCGCCCGGGAGAAACAGGAGCGGACCGCCGACCGCCTGGCCGTCGTCCGCCGGACCGCGGAGGAGACCGCCGAACGCCGGGAGGACGCCGTCCGCGAGACGGCCGCCGCCGCGTCGGAGGCTGCGTCCCGGCAGGCCCACGACCGTGCGGTCGCGGTCACCGGGGTGCTGGAGGACGCGGCCTCGCTGCGGCGGGCCCTCGTCGGGGTGGCCGACGACCGCACCTCGGCCCTGCGCCGGGTGCAGGCCCTCACCCGGGACGTCGCGGCGGCCGCCTCCCGCCACACCGACCGGCTCTCCCGCCTGACGGCGCTGGAGGCCGACCGCGACGCCGCCGTCGACGCCGTGACGGAGGCCCGCACCGCCGTTGTCGCCGAGGGGGAGCGTCTGGTCGGCGCCTGGATGGGATTCGCGGCCCGCACCGACGTCGTCGCCGTCCCCTACCCCGAGGAGGTGGGGCTCCCGGAGTGGGCCGGTGCCCTGGACGGGCCGGAGCCGGCGTCCGCGGCGCTGGACGACCGCGTGCACGCGCTGCGCCGTGACCTCGCCCGGCAGGAGGCCGAGCTCCGGGCCCGGAAGGAGTCGGTCCTCGCCCGCGTCGCGGAACTCACCGCGGCCCGGGCCGAGCTCGAGGCCGGGATCCCGCCGTCCCCGCCCGTCCCGCCCACCCGTGACGGCGCGGCCCGGTCCGGCCGTCCGGGAGCGCCCCTGTGGCACGTCGTCGACGTGCGCGACGGTGCGCTCGACGACACCGAACGGGCCGGGCTGGAGGCCGCGCTGGAGGCCTCCGGTCTGCTGGACGCGTGGGTCACCCCCGACGGCCGGGCCCTGGACGCCGAGGCTCTCGACAGCGTCCTGCTGCGGTCCTTCGTGGAGCCAGCCGCTGGGCGCACCCTCGCCGACCTGCTGCGCGTCACCGTCGACCCGGACGACGTCCAGGCGCGCGCCCTGCCGGACGACGTCGTGACCGGTGTGCTGCGGGCCGTCGAGGTGCGCCCGTCCCTGAGCGGGGCCGTCGACGACGGACCCGACGACGGACACGGCGGCGGCGGACACGGCGCGGACCGGGCCGTGGTCTGTCTCGACGGCGGGTACCGGCTCGGCCCCCTGCAGGGCCGCTGGAGCAAACCGGCGGGCGAGTTCCTCGGCGCCGCCGCGCGTGAGCAGGCCCGGCGGGCACGGCTCGCGGAACTGGAGGCGGCCCTCGACCTGGCCGACCGGGAACGTGTCACCGTCACCGCGGGACTCGCCGAGATCGGGCGCACCGAGGACCGGCTCGCCGACCAGCTGCGTCACCGTCCCTCGGACCAGCCGCTGCGGGACGCGCACGCCCGCGCCACCGCCGCGGACGCCGACCTCGACCGGCGCGAGGCGGCGCTACCACCCGCCAGGGCGGCGGCGGACGACGCCAAGGCGGACCTCGTCGAGGCCCGGCAGACGCTGACGGAGACGGCCGGGGACCTCGGGCTGCCCACCGACCCGGCGGAACAGGATTCCGTCGCCACCGCCCTCGCCCGCTACCGCTCGCACGGCATGGACCTCGTGGCCACCGTCCAGCGGCACGCCGACCGCCTGGCCGACGTCCTCACCTGGGAGACCGAGCGGGACGCCGCCGACCAGGTCCTCGCCGACGCGGCCGAGGACGACCTGGGCGCGCAGGACGACGCCCGTGACCGCGAGGCCCGGCTGCGCACCCTGGAACAGACGCTGGGCGACACGGTCGCCGGCCTGCGCGCCCAGCTGGAACACACCGTCGCCGACCTCGCCCGGCTCGGCTCCGAGCAGCGGGCGCTCGACGAGCGCCACACCGAGGCCGTGCAGCGGTTCGGCCAGGCCTGCGGCCGGGAGGAGGAGTTGCACGCCGAGCAGGGCGTGCGGCAGCAGGCCCGTGACCGTTCGGTCGCCGCGTTGCAGGCGTTCACCGCCACCGGGCTGCTGGCCGTGGCCGCCCCCGACCTCGACGTGCCCGGTCCGGACTCGCCGTGGGCCGCCGACCCCGCCGTCCGCCTCGCCCGGCGGATCGAGGCCGCCCTCGGCGAGGTCGACGACTCCGACCAGTCCTGGAAACGTGTCCAGGACGACATCACCCGCCGCTTCACCGAGCTCGCCGAGTCCCTGACGCGCCACGGGCACCAGGCCCACGCCGACCTGCGCGAAGGCCTGTACGTCGTCTCGATCCTCTACACCGGCCGGGAACGCGCGCCCCGCGAGCTCGTCGGCCTCATCGCCGCCGAGGTCGAGCTGCGCGAACGAGAACTCACCTCCCGCGAGCAGCAGGTGCTCGAGGAACACCTCGTCGGGGACGTCGCCAGCCGCCTGCAGGAGCTGATCTGCGAGGCGGACGCCCTCGTCGGGTGGATGAACGCCGAACTCGCCGAGCGACCCACCTCGACCGGCATGCGCCTGCGGCTCGCCTGGCAGCCAGACCCGGAAGGCCCCGAGGGACTCGCCGAGGCCCGCGCCCACCTGCTGCGCCAGACCTCCGAGCTGTGGTCGGAGAGCGACCGCCGCGCCGTCCGCGACTTCCTCCAGCGGCAGATCCAGCGCATGCGGGCGGAGGACCCGCAGGGCACCTGGGCCGAGCACCTGCGCCGGGCCCTCGACTACCGGACCTGGCACCGGTTCGTCATCGAGCGCCTCCAGGACGGCTCGTGGCGCTCGGCGATCGGCCCGGCCTCCGGGGGCGAACGTGTGCTGACCGTGTCGTTGCCGCTGTTCGCCGCCGCCTCCGCGCACTACCGGTCCGCGCACCCGCACGCCCCGCGCCTGGTCCTGCTCGACGAGGCGTTCGCCGGCGTCGACGACGACGCGCGGGCCAAGTGCCTCGGACTGCTCACCCAGTTCGACCTCGACGTCGCGATGACGTCGGAACGCGAGTGGGGTTTCTACGCCACGGTGCCCGGGATCGCCACCTACCAGCTGGTCCGGCACGACGGCGTCGACGCCGTCCACGTGACCGCCTGGGAGTGGGACGGCGCGCTGCCGCAGCAGGTCTCGCGTCCGGTCGTGCTGCCGAAGGCGCCCCGGCCGGCCCCCGCCCCTGACACCGGGGACGCCGGGAACGCCGCGGACGCCGGGAACGCCGCGGACGACACCGCCCTGTTCTGACCCGGAGCGAAAAGTGCCGTCTCCCGGAACCGACGCCACCCGGATCGAGGCCGCGTTCGCAGACCCCGGCCTCGCCTGGATCGTCGAGCGATGCCGCCGGCGCCTGGAACGCGGCCGCCCCCTGACCGGGACCCTCACCCGGACCGGCGCGACCACCGGCGAGCGGGCCGCCCTCGCCCGGATCCTGGGACGGCCCCCCGGCCGGGGCCACAGCCTGGCGGTGCGCCTGGAGGACCTGGACGGTGAGATCGTCGACTCCGGTCTCGCCCCTGGCCTGCGCGCCGTCGTGGAGGTGCTCACCGGCCCGCTGCGCGACATGGCGGGAGAGATCCGGGACGAGAGGGAGCGCGTCGAGGCCGTGCGGGAGGCACTGCGCACCGGCCCCCACCGTGACGAGCCCTGGTACCGCGCCTGGGCCGGCGCCCTGAGCGACGACGGCACCCTGACCCGGCTGGTGCGGCGAGGTGACGGCCACCTTCCCGGGCAGGCGGCCGCCGTGCTGGGCCGGTTGCCGGCCGACGGCATGCTCGCCCTGCCGGTGCTGGCCGAGAACACCCTCGGCGACACCAAGGCGCTCGCCGGGACGCCGCTGGCCCGGCTGGTGCTGCGCGCGCTGGCCCTGCGGGACGGCGTGGCGCCGCCACGCGGCCGCTCCGCGGAACGAGAGCTGTGGGAGTCCTCCGGCGTGGTGGCCGATGACCTCTCCAGCCAGGTGCTCGTCCTCAACCTGCGCTGCCGGGAGGCCCACGCGGTGTCGCGGTGGCTGCGCGAGGCCGCCGGCCTCGGCCTGCCGTTCCGGATCACCCTGCACCAGCTGTCGGCCGGTGCCCTGACGCCGGGCGGCCCCGACCTCTTCGTGTGCGAGAACCCCGCCGTCCTGCGTACGGCGGCCGCCGAGCTCGGGCGGGGGAGTGCTCCGCTGGTGTGCACGGAGGGGATCCCGTCCGCGGCGTGCCGACGGCTGGTGGGGGCGGCGGCCGGGGCCGGGGCGCGGGTCCGCTGGCACGCCGATCTCGACTGGACCGGGCTGCGGACGACCGGAGACGCCATCGCCCGCTACGGAGCCCGCCCCTGGCGCATGTCCGCGGCGGACTACCGCGAGGGACTCGCTCTCGGGGAGTCCGAGCCGCTGCGTGGCGCGGTCGCGGTCAGCGGGTGGGATCCCGACCTGGCCGTCGAGCTCGCCCGGCACGGGCGGGCCGTGATGGAGGAGCGGGTCCTCCCGCTGATGCTCGGAGATCTAGCCGGAGACGATCACCGTGCGCAATGACCGCCGTGATCGACGACGTGGGTGACGGATCTGATGATCCGCATGGAAGATCTGTCACCCAGATTCTCGATCACGTATGGCGGACGCTCCCTAGGATCCCCGTGCTGGGCGGTGACGAGTCGAAGACCGGGTCGTGGACCCGATTCATGGACAGCGGGGAATCAGTGTGTGCAATCACCGTCGTGGAGATCTCCGGGTCATCCGCCTGGTAATAACAGGCCTGGCAAGGGCTGTGGCTCGCGGGGTGACCAAGTGGTCTCGCACCGGCACAGCCTGGTAGGCTCCGGGACTGACCGACCGGGCCTTCGTGGGTCCGGTGCGCGAAGTGGAGCTTCTCCCACCTGGTATCGGCGCTTCTGTGCTGGTATGACAGGTCCCGGTCCGCCCCGCCGTCCGCGGCTGGGGTCGCACCACCGTCTGCGGTGAGTGCCGCCGTCCGGCGATTGGGACGGCGAGGTCCGTTGAGGCTCCCGTGCGCCCGCACCGGGAGCCTTTCTCGTGTGCGACGGCCACCGCGACGTCGTGAAGGAGAACCACATCAGCGAGCCCCGGATCAACGACCGCATCCGCGTCCCCGAGGTGCGGCTGGTCGGCCCCAACGGGGAGCAGGTCGGCATCGTCCGTATCGAGCAGGCGCTGACCTTGGCCCAGGAGGCCGACCTCGACCTGGTCGAGGTCGCCCCGCAGGCGCGCCCTCCGGTCTGCAAACTCATGGACTTCGGGAAGTTCAAGTACGAGTCGGACATGAAGGCTCGTGAGGCCCGGCGCAACCAGGCCCACACGGTCCTGAAGGAGATCCGGCTGCGGCTCAAGATCGACCCGCACGACTACGGCACGAAGAAAGGCCATGTCGAGCGGTTCCTCAAGGCCGGCGACAAGGTCAAAGTAATGATCATGTTCCGTGGCCGTGAGCAGTCGCGCCCCGAGATGGGCTACCGGCTGCTGCAGCGGATGGCGGCCGACGTGGCTGACCTCGGGTACATCGAGAGCAACCCGAAGCAGGACGGCCGGAACATGATCATGGTGATCGGGCCGCACAAGAAGAAGGCCGAGGCCAAGGCGGAGCAGCGCAAACGCCGCTCCGACGAGGACGAGGTCCCCGGCGCTCCGGCGGCCGACGGGGAGAAGCCCCTGGAGAACAGCGAGCAGGCCTGACGGTCTGAACGCTGACGTCCGCCCAGCCGGGCGGACGTTACGACAGCCCGCCTGCCTCGGCAGGCGGACCGACGAGGAGAGTACGGCAGCCATGCCGAAGAACAAGACGCACAGCGGTGCCAAGAAGCGCTTCCGGATCACGGGCGGCGGCAAGGTCCTGCGTGAACAGGCCAACCGGCGCCACCTGTTCGAGAGCAAGCCTTCCACCCGCACCCGGCGTCTCTCGATGGATGTCGAGACGGCCGCCAGCGACGTCAAGAAGGTCAAGCGCCTGCTCGGCAAGTGAGCCGACCGCACTTTTCCACGTATTGCGGGAGCGGCTCCGCCGCTGCCGCGCTGAACCGAGGAGACATCACGTGGCACGCGTGAAGCGGGCGGTCAACGCCCAGAAGAAGCGCCGGGAGACGCTCGACCTGGCCTCGGGGTACCGGGGCCAGCGTTCCCGCCTGTACCGCAAGGCCAAGGAGCAGGTCACCCATTCGCTCGGCTACGCGTTCCGGGACCGCCGGGCCCGCAAGGGTGACTTCCGGCGGCTCTGGATCCAGCGCATCAACGCCGCGGCCCGTGCGAACGGTATGACCTACAACCGGTTCGTGCAGGGACTCAAGGCAGCGGGCGTCGAGGTCGACCGGCGCATGCTCGCCGAGCTCGCGGTCAACGACGCCGCGGCGTTCGCCACTCTCGTCGAGGTCGCGAAGGCCGCTCTTCCGGCCGCCCCGGCCGCAGGGTCCGCGGCCTGAGTACCGACGGGCTTTCCCCGCAGCGCCCGGACGTCCCCCTCCTGACCAACCCCGGTTCCGACCGGGTGCGGTCGGTGCGGCGGCTGTCCGGGCGTTCTGCGCGTGAGCGGTCCGGCAGGTTCGTGGTCGAGGGCCCCCAGGCCGTGCGAGAAGCGTTGGCCGCGGGTGCCGTCCTCGACCTGTACGTCACCCCGGACGCCACCTCGCGTCACGGGGCACTCGTCGAGGACGCCGCGGCGAGGGGGGCGGTGACACGGCCGGTCACCTCCGAGGTGCTCGCGGCGATGGCCGACACCGTCACGCCGCAGGGACTGATCGCCGTCTGCCGTCTCGTCGGCGTCCCCCTGACCGTCGTGACCGATGCCCGCCCACGCCTGGTCGCCGTCCTGGCGCAGGTCCGTGACCCGGGCAACGCGGGCACGGTCGTCCGGGCCGCGGACGCCGCTGGCGCGGACGCCGTGATCCTCACCGGCGCCTCGGTCGACGTCCACAACCCCAAGTGCGTGCGGTCGACGGCCGGAAGCCTGTTCCACCTGCCCGTCGTCACCGGAGCCACCCTCGCCGAGGCGGTGGGGGGACTGCGTGCCGCCGGACTGACCGTCTACGCCGCGGACGGCGCGGGGGAGTGCGATCTCGACGACCTCCTGGACGACGTGACCCGGGGGGAACCGGGCGGGCTCGCCGGGCCGACGGCGTGGGTCTTCGGCAACGAGGCGTGGGGCCTGCCCGACGCGGATCGGGCCCTGGCCGACGCGAGCGTCCGGGTGCCGGTCCACGGCAGCGCCGAGAGCCTCAATCTCGCCACGGCCGCCACGGTGTGCCTGTACGCCTCGGCCCGCGCCCAGCGGCGTGGTGGAGGGTGTCGACGGCAACAGTGATTCGCCGGACAGGTACCCTCTGTGATCATAGAGTGGTGTTTCAGGGACGTGAAAGTGTAGGGAGAGGCTCGCGTGAGCAGCGACCTGACCGAGGTGCGGGAAGAGTACTTCGAGAACATGCCGACCCACGTCGAGGTCGAGGTCTTCGAAGATCCGGAAGGAACGGCGGAGGACAAGCCTTCCGAGATCAAGCCCTGGGATCCGGAACGGATCAGGGTGAGCACCAAGCAGTTCTCCCTGCGGCACGTCTTGGATTTGATCCAAGAGGATGATCTCGATCTGGCACCGGATTTCCAGCGGAACCGTGTCTGGAGTTCGCACCAGAAATCGAGACTCATCGAGTCGATACTGCTCCAGATCCCCCTTCCTGCCTTCTATTTCGCGGAAGATCCTGACGGGATGCTCAGGGCGGTCGACGGTCTTCAGCGTCTGTCCACCGTGTACTCGTTCGTGCGGGGAGGGGATGACGCCTTTACCTTGAGGGGAATGGAGTATCTCCACAAGTGGGATGGGGTTACGTTCGCAGATCTCCCCGCACCGTTGCGGCGACGGCTCCACAACACTCAGATCGTGGTTCACGTCATCGATCCGACGACTCCGCCGGCGGTCAAGTATGAAATCTTTCGCAGGATCAACACCGGTGGAACACCCTTGAACTCCCAAGAGATCAGACATTGTATGGCCAAGCCTCGCAGCCGGGACTTCCTCAAACGGTGCGCAGCTTCTGAGGCTTTTCAAGGAGCAACCCAGGGGGATTTGAAGGATCATATCAGAATGGCCGACAGAGAGATTGTTCTCCGCTACCTCGCGTTTCGCAGGTTTGATGTGGACGGATACGCCGAGATTGGTTCGATGGATAGTTTTCTGGATCGCATGAGCGGGGATCTTGAAGATCCTGGACTCATGCCCGACGAGAAGTTGGAAGAACTCTTCGACAACTTCGAATTGGCGATGGCATTGTGTCGGGATACTCTCGGCGAATATGCGTTCAGAAAGTTCTCCAGCGGTCGGAAGAATCCGATCAACAGGCCTCTGTTCGAGAGCTGGTCGATCGCGATCGGTGAGGCCGGGTCGCGTGTTCTTGACTGTTCCGAGGAACTTGTGGAACGGGCTCGTGACTTGGAATCGAGCGACACTGTGTACCTGGATTCCATCACTACGTCCACCGGCGGTTCGCGGAGGGTCCGTACACGTTTCGAACGAGTCCGTTCAGAGGTGCGCGCGGTTCTGCGAGGGTGATCGAGAATGTTGACGAGACTGAGGTTGTCGAACTTCAAGAGGTTCACGGATCTCGAACTTCGGCTGGCTCCCCTGACGGTACTCACCGGATTCAATGGCGCAGGGAAGAGCACGGTCCTGCAATCGTTGCTCCTGATCCGCCAGGCTGGATGTGATCCTTCCACCAACGTCGTTCCATTGAACGGCCCGTTGGGACTCACTTTGGGAGAGGCAAGGGACATCCTCAACACCGAGTCGGATCAACCTTTGATTCGGCTCGGAGTCGAGGAACAAGATCTTTCGTGTTCCTTTGTTTTCGCCGTTCCTGAGGAAAGATCTCTGCACCTGAAGGTGAGCTCCCGTCCGGAGGATATTCCGGGACTTCTGAAGGGCACGGGGGCCGCGTTCACTTATCTCAGCGCTGACCGGTTGGGCCCACGGGACCAACTTGATGTTTCGGCTGACGAGTCCGATTTGATCGGGGTCGGTGTCCGTGGGGAGTACACGGCACAGGCGTTGGCCCTGCATGAAACGGACGAGGTCCGTCCTGCCCTGCGGCATACTTCGAGCGCCGACCACGGTGTGGTCACCTTGAGAACGCAGGTGGAGTCGTGGGCGGGTGACATCATCAGACCGATCCGCATAGACGCTCAGTGGCCTGCGGGTATCACGGCGAGCCTCATCAGATTCCGGGAGCCTGGTCTCTACGGCGAGCCGATCCGGCCGACGAATACCGGTTTCGGGATCTCCTATGCCTTGCCCGTCATCGTCGCCGGACTGCTGGCCCCCGTGGGGGGGCTTCTTGCGGTAGAGAACCCGGAGGCTCATCTTCATCCGGCAGGCCAGTCCCGACTCGGACGCTTCCTGGCCCGGGTGGCAGGTTCTGGTGTCCAGGTCCTCGTCGAGACACACAGTGATCATGTAGTCAACGGAATCCGTCTCGCGGTCGCGGAGGATCGTTGGATAGACGCGCGCGACGTGGCGATCGAGTTCTTCGGGGAGGGGGGCCCGGTGTCCTTGGACATGAAGGAGGACGGGAGTCTCTCCGACTGGCCCAGAGGGTTCTTTGACCAGTTGGACGAGGACTTGGGGAGTTTGAGCCGTGCCCGGCGACGCCGCTGAGGGATCGACAGAACCCGGTGTTTCTTCCTCGGCCGGAGCGGTACGGACAGAGGGCGTGCCACGGTTCGTGGTGGACGAGTCGCGTTTCGCGCTCCAGGACTGCTCTCCCCAGATGATCAGCGATGCTCTGCACCGCTTCAACGAATTGCTCCGAGCGATCCGCCTGTCGGGGCACCGAGTCGCCCGGTCGCCTCTCTGGGATGCCGTGATCTGTCGTGACGGGCGTGAACTGTGGGATGTCTTGAGCACGCCTGGTGACTCAGGGTTTGACAGAGACGTCCTGAGGAGCACGGCGATCGCCATGGATAGATATCCCGAGTGGGAGACGCCTCCTGGGGCTCAATTGGACGATCCGGTCGGTATAGGCGGATCAGAACCGGCTATCGCGATGTCGGTGGCGTTCGCTCACTGGCAGGTGAGGGCGGGGCATCAGGTTGCTTGTCTCTCGGTTGCCAAACATGCTCCCGACGACGGTTGCCCGGCGTGTCGGCATGGTCTTGTGGAGATTTTTCACCCCAGGTACGCCGGGCTCAGGGGATCAGGGCTTTCCACCCCTGGGTGTTGAACTGGGGGGTTCCCGGCGCGGCGGCGTCCGGTTGCCGGGTGGCCTGGGAGGGGTCGAGGAACGAGTTGCGCCAGTCTCCTTCCACCCAGGTCATCCGGTACTGGGCGTTGCGCAGCTCAGAGACCCCCTGCCGTCCGGTGGTGGCGGACGAGGCACGCAGGAGGATCGAGACGTCCACGGTGGTCGGGTTGACGACGGTCCAGTACACCCCGACGGGGATGACCTCGATCCGGTACGTCGCGGGGACAGGTCCCGTCGCCGGGAGTTTGAGGGCCGACCGGGACCGGGAGATGCCGGTCCGCATCCGCGTCCGCTGAACCGAGACGTCGGCGGCCCTGCTGTAGGCCTGGATGGCGCGGTCGGCGGCGTCGTAGTCCCAGGTGGCGGTCGTCCGCAGAAGTGAGACGGCCGTCGCCGTCGCCCCTTCGGGGGACCGCCCGAAGCCGGTGGGCACACCGAACCGCTGGGTGGTCGACGCGGGAAGCCGGACCGTGAGAGCCGGGGGCACCGTGCCCGAGGCGGACGTCGAGGTGTCACTGGGTCGCAGATCCCGCAGCTCGACGGATCGGGAGGGGTTCGGCGACCCCGTGGAACCGCTCGACGGTGAGGCGGTGGCCCCGGCGCTCGACCGGCCGCCGGGGAGGACGAAGGCCAGCAGGACGAAGATTCCGATCAAGACGGTGAAAAGGACGCCCAGGGCGGTGGAGAGTGCCTGTCCAGGCCGCCGTCGGCCGGCTGGTGTGCGTGTCCCGGGCATTCGGGGTCCCCCTGAGCGATGCGTGCTGCGTCGGTGAGGTCACCGTGTGGCGCGACCATACCCGCGCGAGCGCCTTAAAACAGGCATCGAGTACCAGGAGTGGGCATGGTGGTTGCCCGATGCAGCGGAGGTCGAGGTCCGGGGGCGCCGGCTCGGGGGGAGGGCTGAAATTCGACCAGGGAGGCCCGGCCGGTCACGGGGACTCCGGGGAAGGCGACTGCGAGCCGGGGGACTCAGACGAGGTGGGCTCAGACGAGGAGGTCCGTGACGGTATGGCGCGAAGACCGGTGCAGCTTCGGGACGCCTGCCAGTCCCGCCGCATCCGGGTGGCCTCGGCCGACGAGGGCGGTTTCGGGACTCCACTCGAACTGACCCGCAGGGGAGTCCAGCGGGAGGCGACGACCTTGCGTCCGTCGAGTGTCAGGGTGAGGACACCGGTGCTGGAGCTCGCCGAGGAGTTGCGGCTGTACCAGACGAAGTTGCCCATGCTGTAGGCGACGTACGCCGAACCTTCGCGGCCCGCGCCCTGGGTGACGTGAGGATGTGAGCCGATCACGACGTCCGCCCCGGCCGCGGCGAGTTTGCGGGCCGCGTCGCGTTGCGTGGCGTCGGGGCAGGACATCCGTTCGACACCCCAGTGGACGTAGACGACCACGACGTCGGCCTTGAGGCGGGCGGATTTCACCGCCTCAAGGAGCGGGGCGATCGGGCGGGCTCCGGCGATGCCGGGCCGGGTGGACGTCGCCTCCCAGGTCTGCAGGGTCCAGTCGCGCAGCTGGCTCGCGGCGAGGACGGCGATCCGCTGGCCTCGGACGTTCATGATCGCCGGGGAGTAGGCCTCGCGCGCGTTGGCTCCGATCCCGACGATACGGACCGGGCTGGTCCGCCGGGCCGCGAGCGTGTCCTGCAACCCGACGGCCTGGTAGTCGGCGGCGTGGTTGTTCGCCATCGAGACGACGTCCACTCCGGCGCCGGCGAGCGTGGTGAGAGCGGACGCCGGGGCACGGAAGCGATACTCCTTGGGCGCGGGTGTCCCCCGGCGGGTGATGGCCGTCTCCAGGTTGACCATCGCGATGTCCGCCGGGGCCAGGTAGGGCCGCAGCGATGCCAAGGACGTCGAGGGGTGACGCAGCAGGGCCGCGACGTGGGACTCGAAGTGGACGTCGCCCCCGAACGCCATCGTGACCGGTCCTTGATCGTCGGGGATGGGCGACGGCGTGGGAGGCGTCGGTACCGGGCCGCTGCCCGGCCCTCCCGCCGGCGCCCGGCCGACGACCGGGCGGTCGAGCATCCCCCCGGCGGCCGGAACCCCGGCGGTCGGTGCGGCGGGGAGCGGCTGGTTGGAGGCCGGTCGAGCGGTCGCCGGTGCGGTGCCAGCCGGTGCGCGGCCCGTCGTCAGGGCGTGTGACGGTGGAGTGACCAGGAGCGTGAGGCCCAGCGAGGCAACGGCTGACAGCGTGACGACCAGCCGCAACGACGGCCTCAAACGCGACATCCGTGAAGTATAGGAACGGCACCGTACAGACCACATGGTGTCCGTTCGATCGCGGCGGCCCCGACCTTGAGCCGCCGGGGACCATCAGCGGGTTCGGGGGCGGTGTCAGCTCCCGAGGACGCCGAGGGTGTCCGGGGACAGCCGCAGCCGGGCCGCGCCGGAACGGAAGGTCAACTCGGTCCCGGCCTCCGGCACGTTCCCGAAGTCCGCGGCGAAGTTCCGGTCGTCGACGATCCACGTGCCGGGCCGTCCCGACAGCTCGGCCTCGGTGAAGGAGGCCTCCTCCTTGAGATCCGCCGAGACGAGAACCCGGAGGTCGCCGGTCGCGCGGTCCACGCGGCAGATCATGGTGTCGGGTGTCTCGGCGTCCCCCGCACGGCCGCAGTAGACCGCCTGAGGGGTGACGAGCACCCACCGGGGGGCGAGGCGGGGAAACGGATAGGAGCGCAGGACGCGCCGACCCGCGGAGTCCAGATGCAGCAGCTCCGCGTAGCTGCCCGGAGAACCCACGGGACGGGAGATCAGCCAGACCCCGTCGCTCACGGTGACCTTGGTGGAACCGACCGGGCCTTTGGGGACCGGTTTGACGCGGGCGGTGAGCGGCAGCGCGGCGATCGAGGGGTCGACGCCGTCGCGGGAGGCGTCGGCGTCGGTCTGGCTGGCCGGACCGTCCGCGCGGGGGACGGAACCGGAGGTGCCGCCGTCCCCGGGCGTGTGCGGGCCGGTCGTCCCCGGCGTCGCCACCGACCAGGGAGCCGGTGATCCGGCGGACGACGGGGTTCCGGAGGGTCCGGCGGACGACGAGGACCCGGGTGGCGGCCGGCCGGTGTCGGAGGTGCATCCGGCCAGCACGGCACCACCCGCCCCTCCGGTCACGAGGAGGGCCACGGCGAGCAGCAGTGTCGCGGTGGCCGGGCCGGCGGGCCTCGGATTCGATCCATCCCTGATCATCGCGTCGCCCACTCTGCACCAGACGGCCGGTTATGGCACGTCTTGAGAACCTTCCGGCGTGTCGCGCCGAGAGGGCACGCCCCTAACCCCCGCGCGTCGAACGGCCCTGATCTGACAAACTCGACGTGCTGACGGTGACGCGATGATCCAGCGGATCCGTCGGCGACCCTGACAGGCGGTCCCCGGTCGCGGGGGCCATCGATGAGCGGATCGCGTCCCACCATGTCTGGACCCAGTACCCAGTTCGACCCGGTCGAGGTGACCGCGCTCTCCGAGGCGGAGATCGCGCGCCGCGTCACCGAGGCCCTCGCCGCCGTCGCCGCCGCGAGCGACCTGGACGCCCTCAAACGGGTGCGTCTGGAGCACGTCGGCGACCGGAGCCCGATCGCCCTCGCCAACCGTGCGATCGGTGCGTTGCCTCCGGCGGCCCGCGCTGGCGCGGGCAAGCGCGTCGGCACCGCCCGCGGGCGGATCTCCGCCGCCGTCGCCGCCCGCCAGAGGGAGCTGGAGGTCGAGCGCGACCGCCGTGTCCTCGTCACCGAGACCGTCGACGTCACCCTGCCGGTCGAACGGATCCCCCGGGGGGCCCGCCACCCGCTGGAGACCGTCGCCGAGCGCATCGGCGACGTCTTCGTCGCGATGGGGTGGGAGATCGCCGAAGGGCCCGAGGTCGAGGCGGAGTGGTTCAACTTCGACGCCTTGAACTTCGACCCGGACCACCCGGCACGGCAGATGCAGGACACCTTCTTCGTCGACCCCCCGGAGTCGGGCCTCCTGCTGCGGACCCACACGTCCCCCGTGCAGGTGCGCTCGCTGCTGGAGCGGGAGCTCCCTGTGTACGTGATCTGCCCGGGCAAGGTGTTCCGGACGGACGAGCTCGACGCGACGCACACGCCCGTCTTCCACCAGGTCGAGGGCCTGGCGGTCGATCAGGGCCTGACGATGGCGCATCTCAAGGGCACGCTGGACCACTTCGCCGAGGCGATGTTCGGCACCGGCATCACGACCCGGGTGCGTCCGTCGTTCTTCCCGTTCACCGAGCCGAGCGCCGAACTCGATCTGCGCTGCTTCGTCTGCCGCGGCGAGGACACGGCCTGCCGGACGTGCAAGGGCACCGGCTGGATCGAGTGGGGGGGCTGCGGGATGGTCAACCCGAACGTCCTCCGGTCCTGCGGGATCGACCCTGAGGTCCACTCGGGCTTCGCGTTCGGCATGGGGCTGGAACGGACGCTGATGTTCCGTCACGGCATCGAGGACATGCACGACATGGTGGAGGGCGACGTCCGGTTCTCCCTGCGGTTCGGGACGGGACTGTGACCCGCCGGCTGGCATCGGTCCACCGACTGGAGTCGACCCACGGAATGGAGCTCTGACGATGCGCGCCCCGCTCACCTGGCTGCGTGAGTACGTGGCCGTGCCGGCCGGCACGACGGCCGAGGAGGTCGCCGCCGCTCTCGTGCGCGTCGGCCTGGAGGAAGAGGCCGTCCACGGAGGCGAGGTCACGGGTCCCGTCGTCGTCGGCCGGGTCCTCGCGTTCGCCGAGGAGCCCCA
>JAUPKQ010000175.1 GCA_030837345.1 Actinomycetota bacterium
GCAGCGCCGAGATCTCGGCCGCGTTCCACAGACCGGGTCCCGCTCCCCCGGCCGGGCGCAGATCGTACGGGACCCCGAGGACGTCGCCGTGCCGCCGGTCGGTGTCGCGGAGCGCCTCGACGTAGCGGGCCGCGAGGTCCTCCGGCTCGCCGAGCTCTGCCAGCATCCGGCCGACGGCGGCGTCCCCGCCGTCGGAGCTCACTTCGAGCAGCTGGTCCCGCAGGTCGGCGAGCACCAGGGCCCGGTCACGGGACGACAGGGACGCGAGCTGAGGTCCGACGCGGTCGAGATAGTCCTGGATCGTCATCGGGAGACCTCCCGTAACACGGTGGTGAGCGCATCGTGCAGCTGGTCCCACGCGGCGGCCTGCGCGGCCAGGTGCCGCCGTCCGCGGGGGGTGAGGCAGTAGTACTTCCGTGGCGGGCCCTGCGGGGAGTCCCGCCAGGCCGTCGTGACGAGCCCGTTCTTCTCCAGCCGGGTGAGGAGCGGATAGACCGTCCCCGGCCCCGCCAGAAGCCCTGGGACGCCGCCGAGCCGCTCGACGAGCTGGCGCCCGTAGGAGTCGCTCGCGTCGAGCAGGGCGAGAACAGCGATCTCCAGCACGCCCTTGCGCAGTTGAGACGTGTCCGTCGCCCGCATCCGCGCTCACCCCCGCCCCTCATCGGTCCGCCGGGTGACCTCTAGTATGCATTACCTACTAGGTGGGACGCGAGCCTGTCACCGAACCATCGCCTCCGCCTGCTGCGCCGCGTGGAGCCGGGCGTACAGGCCGTCGGCCCGCCTCAGCCCGGAGGCCGCCCCCTGCTCGACGACACGCCCCTCGCACAGGACGGCGACGCGGGCGTCGTCCGGGATCTGGTGCAGGTGATGCGTGATGACGACGAGCGCGCGGTCCGGCCCGGTCGCCCGGACCGCGTCGAGCAGCAACCGGGCGCCCTCAGGATCGAGTGAGGCCGCGGGCTCGTCGAGGATCAGGACCGGGGTGTCCCGCAGCAGGCTCCGGGCGAGCGCCAGGCGTTGCCACTCGCCGCCCGAGAGCTGCTGGCCGCCGTCGAAGAGACGCCCGACCGGCGCCTCCAGCCCACCCGGCAGACGGTCGATCCGCTCGGCGAGGCCGACCACGGAGATCAGGGAGGCGACGTCCTCCGCCGACGACCGGTCGGTCCGGTCCGTCAGGCAGACGTTCTCACGCACGCTGCCCTCGAAACGCAGCGAATCCTGGAACATCATCGCCACCGTCGCCGCTCGTCGTTCCGGGTCGGTCGCGTCGGCCGGCTGTCCGCCGATCCGTACCCGCCCGAAGGTCGGCCGGTACAGCCCGCAGGCGAGCTTGGCGACCGTCGACTTTCCCGAACCGTTCGGACCCACCAGGTACAGCGTCTCCCCCGGGCGCACCTCAAGGGTGATCCCCCGGACGGCGTCGTGCCCGGCACCGGGATAGCGGTACCCGACCGCGACGAGCTCCAGCGCGGGTGAGCGAGCGTCACCCGGATCCTCGCCGCCAGCGTTCTCGCCGGGAGCCGGAACAGGAGAAGGAACGGGAGCCGGCAGCCGGAGGAAGTCGTCGATGTTGCGCACGTACAGGCCGTTCTCAAAGACCCCGCCGATGCTGGCGAACACGGATTGGGCGGAGACCTGGACGGTCGTCGCGCCGGTGAGGAAACCCGCGAAGGTGCCGACGTCACCGGCCCCGATCGTGGCGTACGTCGCGCTGAGGAAGGCGATCCCGATGCCGAGCACGGAGGCGAGCCCGAGCGCCCCCGTCGCGAGGGTGCGGCGCCGGTTCAGCGTCAGGTCGACGCCGAGGACCTGCCTGCTGATCCGCAGATGCCGCCGCGCGAGATAGCCACCGGCGTCGAAGGCGAGAACCTCCTGCGCGGTGCGCGGATCGCGCAGGAGCCCGGGGAGGTAGGCGATCCGGCGCCGGTTCTCGGAGTGCTCCTGGTCCAGTTTCCAGCCGATCTTCCCGTAGACGGCGCTGGCGACGATGGCGGGCGCCGGGCTGATGAGAATGCACAGCCCAACGAGCGGGTTCCAGGAGAGCAGGACCGCCGACAGCCCCGCCAGGGACAGCAGGCCGGTCAACACCGAATGGAGCTGCGAGAACAGCAGGAACAACCGGGTGCTGGCCCCGGCACTCGCGAGGTGCAGGGCGTTCTGCACCCCGGGGTCCTCCAGCTGGACGAGGTCCAAGGTCGCGGTCTTGTCGACGACCGCCTGCCCGGCGACGTGCTCCACCCGCAGCTGCACCACGCCGAGGGCGTAGGAGCTGAGGACGCCGAGCGCGTGGCCGCCGAGCAGCACCCCGAGCAGGAGGAGTACGGCCGTGACGGCGTCCCGCACGGCTGCGTCCGACGCGTCGGTGGCGGCGAGCGCGACGCGGTTGACGGCCAGAGCGACCAGGGCGACGTTGAGCGCGGGCGCGGCGCAGAGCATCACGCCCGCCGCGAGGGCGAGCAGAGCGTGCCACCGCGCGCATCCGAGCACCAGCGTCAGACACGACCGCAGGGCTCGTCCGACGCGGCTCATCCGAGGCCCTTCCCCTCGGGGCCCGGAGCGGGTGGCCGAGGACCGAACCGCCGGAGGGACTCGCGGTAGATCACGGCTGCCAGCTGGTCGGGGTAGTCGGCCGGGACGGGGATCGAGGCGAGGGCCCAGGCGGGATCGTCGGGGATGGACGGTGGGACGTCCACGGCGCCGGGATCCGGGGACGAGGTCCCGGACGGGTCCCCGGCGTCGTCGAGGAGGACGGGGGCGACGTGGACGGCCTGGTGGAGGGCGAAGATCAGGGCGGCGCGCCCGCCGGGTGGGACCGACTCGCACAGCGTGCCGAAGGTGACCCCGGGGGCCGGTTCGAAGTCCAGGTGGCGGGAGGCAAGGGCCGCCGCGGGTGAGGCGTGGAACTCCTCCCGGAAGGTCTCGTCGAGGCCGTAGGCGTGCACGATCCCCGACAGGGCGGCGACGGTCGCCCGGTCGTCAGCAGGGGACATGGGACTCTCCCTGCGCCGGGGGGAGCGAGGAGGTGGCCGCGAGCGAGCGCCGGAACAGGATGACGGCGTCGAGGGCGGCGGCGTTGCGGCGAAGGGTCCGGACCGCCTCGGGTGAGGTCGTCAGCTGCTCGCAGACCTCGCAGAGGTTGCCGTAGGGCGGGCGGGGCGTCAGCGTCGTGCAGCCCCACGACTCGGCCAGCTCCCACAACGGCCCGGGTCCCAGTTCGCGCAGCCCTCGGACCACGACGTCGGCCCCGAGTTCGGCGACCGCCGGCGCCCAGGGCCGGGCGGTGACGTCGCCGCCGGACAGGACGGGGTTGCCGCCGGGGGCGGAGCCGCAGCACACGGCCACGCGTCCGCCAGCGGTGACGACCGATCCGGGATCGACGAGGTCGCAGGCACCGCCGGGCAGGGTGTCGGACAGCGGGGGCGACAGGTAGTCCGTACGCAGCGAGGCCCCGCGCCCGAGCCTGCTGAGCCGGGACCTCACCACGAAGTACCGGGTGCCGTCGGGGTCCGGCTCGGGCAGGATCTTCTCGGCGTCGTCGACGACGTCGGGGACCGGGGAGCCCAGCACGTCCCGGACCCGCTCGGCCGTGATCCTCGACCGGGGCCCCTCACCGACGTTGACGACGACGCTGGTGAAACCGGCGCCGCGGCTGGCCCGCCAGGCGTTGACCACGTGGTCCGGGGAGATCCAGCGTGCGTGGAAGTCGTCGGTGCTCACGTTCAGCTCGGCGAGCCCCGCCCCGCGCAGAACCTCGACCATCGACCGGGCGGCCTCGGTATCGCTCGCCCAGCCCGCGTTGGTCACGATCCGCGTCATCACCCCGGTGAGGCTGACGTGGGCGATCGCCTCCAGCAGGTCGTCGCCCAGCGTCGTCGGCTCTCCCCCGGAGAAGACGACGACCGTCGGCGGGCGTTCGGCGAGCACCTGGTCGAAGACCCGGATCATGTCCTCCGCCCGGAGGGTGTCCGTCGCGCCGGGTCCGGAACGCATCAGGCAGCTGGCGCACCGGGCCGTGCACACGTCGGTGGTGATGAAGGTGAGCAGGCGCTCGCGGGATCGGCTGGTGTCGTTCATGGGTCCCGCTCACACGGTCCAGATCGACCGGGAGGCCTGCGAGAGGTCGTGGTAGCGGACCTCGGGCTCCCCGGGGCGCGCGGTGAGGAAGTAGTAGACGACGTGGGAGGCGCCGAGGTCCAGGTACCCCTGGGCGAGCTCGTCGGACGCGATCCGCAGCTCGGGGCCGGGAGGGGTACCGTCCGCCGCGAGGGCTGTCGTGGCGACTCCGTCGCACCACACGGATCCCTGGCCGGCTCTCTCGTGCCGGACGGCGATCAGCCCGATTTGCAGTTTCTCCCGATCCGCCAGCTCCTCCAGTTCGGGGACGCACTGAGGGCGGAAGCCGTCGCTGAGGGTCATTCCGAGCATCTGGATCAGGCCGTGCTCGGTCAGGTGCTGACGGGCGCCCTCCAGCACCTGCCGGGTGATGGTCAGGCCGTCCGGGCCGCCGTCGCCGATGAAGGGGTAAGAGAAACCGACGGGGATCGGCAGGAGGGGCGGGTTGGCGCAGATCAGGTCGAAGCGCTCGGTCTCGTCCACGGCTGCGTAGAGGCTGCCGACCCGGAACTCGACAAGGTCCTCAACGCCGACCACCCGGGCGTTGACCTGGGCCATCCAGGCGACGGCCGGGTTGATCTCGACCCCGACCGCCCGCTGACCGCGGGCCGCACACCGAAGGCTCTGGATGCCCGGACCGGCGCACAGGTCCAGAACGGAGCGTGCCCGGTGATCCAGGCGGCTCGCCAGGGCGAGGGAGTCGTCGCCGAAGTAGGCGGTCGAGGCGGGGTGGGGGCTGTGGGCCAGGTACCAGAAGCCGAAGGCCCGGTACAGGGAGAGCGGCGTCAGGATCCAGGTGCCGTCCGGTTTCGTGCGCAGCAGGGCGCCGTCCGGTTCCTCCAGCACCTCGTCCAGCGCCCGGCGCAGGTCGGCGGGCAGCTCGTCGGGAGCGACCGCCTCGCCGAGCACGAGCAGGTCGAGAGCCCTCGCCAGCGGACGCCGCAGCTCGCGGCCGAGGCGTTCGACGCTCGCGGGGCTGCTGTCCATGGGGGTGATGCAGTCGAGGATGTCGTCGAGCCCTGTCGCGTCGAGGGCGTCGGCGAACCGGCGCACGGCACGGGCCGCCCGCTCCGGCGGCACGGTCAGCCGGCTGACGCCGTCGATCAGCATGAGGTCGCTCCTTGTGGCTGGGGGTCCCGGGCGGGTGGGGCATCGGCCCGGACAGGAGCCGGGACGCTCCACCCGGCGTCCACCCCGGCGGAGACGCCGGAGGGAAGGGGGAGGGTGAGGGCCTGGCCGTCCGCGACGAGGAGCAGGCCCTCGTCGGCGAGGGCGCGCACCTCACGGTCGACCGTCGCGGCGTCCAGACGGAGCCTGTCCGCGACCCGGCCCGGGGCGCGTGGTTCCTCGAAGGCGTCCAGCAGTGCCGTGCGCAGGGGGTCGAGCAGCGACAGGGTGGGAGTCTCTCCCCGCTCCGTCACCCGCATGAGCAGGGAACAGCCTCGTCCGAACGGGCTTCGGGTCAGTGAGGCGCCGAGCAGCCAGCGCCGTTCCCAGTCTTCCCCGGCTCCGCGCAAGTTCTCGACCGCCGCGACGTAGCCGGGGTCCTGGTGCTCCGGGAGCGCGTAGAGGAGGTTGTGGACGATCCGCTCCGGTTCGGTCCCGCGATACATGAACTCGGCCAGCCTGCCTGCGGTGAGATCGGTGAACCCGTACCGCCCGGGATCACGCTGGTACGGGCTCCCGCGGAACAGGTAGAGGCCGTGCACCGAGGCGGGGGCGTAGTGAGGGATGAGCCGGAGCACGCGCTCGTTGTGCCGGACGTCGTCCGCCGTCTCACCGGGCGTGCCGCACATCAGGCAGTAGATGACGCTCATGTCGTAGGCGGTGGCCCACTTCAGGAAGTTGATCTGCTGGATGCCCCGGGCGCCCTTGCCCATCGCCCGCAGGACGGGCGTGGAGAACGACTCGATGCCGGGCTGCACGCACAGGATCCCGGCGGCGGCCATGCGGGCGATCGTCCTGCGGGAGTACGTCGACTTCACCTCGTAGAAGATCTTCCAGGGACGGGTACGCCGCGCCTGGTAGAGGTGGTGGAGGAAGTCGTCGAGCCCGTGGTGCGGCAGGACCGCGTCACTGGTCATGATCTGACCGGGGCGGTGCGCGTCGTAGATCGTGACGAACTCCTCGACGACGTCGCGCCACTCTTTCGCCCGGTACGGATGGTCGGCCATCGAGACCGAGCAGAAGGCGCACTGGTGCTTGGCCCCCCACCAGCAGCCCCGTGACGACTCGACCATGAGGGTGAGCGGTTTCCCGTCCCAGCGCGTTCCCCGGCGTTGCTCGACGAAAGCGTTCCAGTCGCAGATCGGGTTCTCCCGGAAACGGCCGGAGCACTCGTCCTCGGCGTTGGACACGATGCCGTCGGAGGCGCGGTAGCACAGGCCCGGCAGGTCCCTCACGTCCTCACCGGCGGCGAGCAGGGAGCAGAACCTCGGCCAGGTCCGCTCCCCCTCCCCGCTCAGCACGTAGTCGACCTCCGGGAAGGCCTCCAGGAAGGCGACGTTCATCGGCGACCCCAGTCCCGTGCCACCGGTGATCAGAGGGCCGTCGTATCCCCGCCGGCGCAGGACCCTGGCGATCGCAGCGGTGGGCAGTTTGTCCTTGTCGAAGGGGACCGTGACGGCGACGAGGTCCGGGACACCGTGGGCGAGGACCCGGTCCGCGATGCCCTCGACGACCGGACCGACCTCACCGGCGGCGAGGACGAGCTGGTCCACGACGGCATCCCGGCCGGCCGACGCCGCGAAGCTGCCGTTGCGGTTCGCGAGATCGACGTCCTCCTCCATGGCGAGGGCCAGGAGGTGCATCTGGGTCTCGAGGTCCTCGTCGCCGTAGTAGAACGGGGCGAAGATTCCCGGTCCCGTCACCCCGTCGGTGATGAACTTCGTGAACGCGCGAGGCGCCAGCAGCGGCCCGTGCACGGTGTGCACCGCGTGGCCGTCCCGCCGGGCGATCGCGGCCAGGAGTTCTGCCGCCATGTTGGGCAGGGACGGCTCACCGAGCGGGGGGACGATGATCGAGATCAGCATGATCCGGCACCGGCTCCTACGCGGGGTCGGACGTCGTCCGGGTCGCGGCCACGGCCACGGACAGCTCGGGCTGGTCGAGGTGCACCTCGTGGACGGTGATGCCGTCGGGCGTGGGGGTGAAGCTGATCGCCAGCCGGACTCCCTGGTACGTGTACCGGGCCAGGAACCGCCCGCCGTCCTTCGTCTCGATGGCCTCGGAGGTGATCACCGCCTGGCGGATCAGGGCGGCCTGGCGGGTGGGCGACAGCTGGAGTCCGGCCAGCGCCTGCTGGGCCGGGCTCTCGTCGTACGCCGGGGGCAGGACGAGAGCCGGTGTCCTCGCGCTACCCCCCACCTCCGGATCCCACTGGTACCCGAAGGCGTTCGCGTTGGCGTTCGCGTTGGCGTTCGCGTTCGCGTTGGCGTTCGCGTTGCTGTTGGCGACGGCGATGACGAACGACCAGACCGTCGGGATTCCCTGCGGGCGTGTCTCACCGCCGCGCGGGTCGGCCGCGACCATGAGAGTGCCCAGGGCCTGCATGGTCGGGGCGATCGCCTCGGAGGGCATGTCCGCCATCAGCTCGGCGAGCGACCCGACCTCACCGAGGTCGGAGAGCGGGTGGTCCAGGCCGGACTCCCTCACAGTTGCCGCCGGGTCCCGCTGGAGCCGGACACGGAACTCGGGGTCTTCCTGGTACCTCTCCAAGAGGGCAGAGAATGCCTGCGCGGTCGTGAGCACAGCGGACACGATGGCCTCCCATTTCGTCGGAAACGCTCAACCGGCCAGCTGGCTGAGATTCCGTCGTCAGCGACACGGAACGCGACCAGATGGCGCACTAATCACCCACATCGTGGGCACATTTTCCCGGAGCGATGATCTTGCCGGTCCAGACGTGACCCTAGGATCAGTGGGCAACGGACGTCAACGGTTGACTCGTCACGGCCGAAGATATATCGCCACCCTCATCCGTTACCTCGGAGCACTGCCACTCCGGTGACGGTACGTGATCGATCCAGGGTTTCTCCCGACCGATTGACGGCATCCCGGATCAGAGAGTCACCTCGCGGACGGAAATGCGGGACCGGTGCTGCGGAATTCGGGTACCGGGATCACGGGGAACGACTGCGGCCCCACCACCGGGGCAACCATCTGTCGAACGTCGCGGCCCTTTTCATCCCGCAGAGAGGGCTGCGGCCCGCCCCTCGGCCCCCATGCAGGCCAGCGAGGCATTTCACCATTCCGTCACAGATACCGGAGAATGACGGCGGCCTCGCCGCCGAGCATCATCGGCCGCCGAACCCGGGCGATGACGAGCGGCTCGACCGCACCCACGCCCTTGAATGTTCCGAATGAAGTCACATCGAACGAAATCAAGACGAAAACACATCTCATGAATCCACAATGCCTGACAGAATATTTCCACAGAATACTACGGCACATCCCATCGGCCATAGACAGAGTGATCTCCCAGAACACCGTGGCGGTCTCCCCCGCAGCCATCGACGTGATTTTCGTCGAAGAAAACGAGTTCCTTCCCCCATCGCGGCCCGGATCGCCGTGGCGGCCCGCGGAGCGGCACGGAGCCGACCGGCGCACGCCACGCTGGGCGATCAAGGGCCCTGCGGGGGAGGGCATCCTGAGCGCCCGGTGTCTGTGAGGGAGAACACCCGGGCCGCGTCCGTCCGCGACGGGAAAACCGGTCTCCCCGGGCACCGGGGTGAAAAGAGTTCGTCAGCCGGGCCGCCGCCAGCCGATCGGCACGGGCCTCACCCGACGAACACCCGGGCGTTGCGGAACATCCGCAGCCACGGGCTGTCGTCGTCCGCGGCCTGGGAGGTCCACGAGAACTGGAGGGGGCGGGCGACCCGCTCCGGGTGCGGCATCATCGCGGTGAACCGGCCGTCGGGGGTGGTGACGGCGGTGAGGCCGCCCGGGGACCCGTTGGGGTTGTACGGGTAGGACGCCGCCGCCCCGCCACGCGGGTCGGCGTACCGCGCCACGCGGTGGACGGCGTCCGCGTCGCCGCTGGAGGAGAAGTCCGCGTACCCCTCACCGTGGGCGACGGCGATCGGCAGCAGCGACCCGGCCATCCCGGCGGTGAGGACCGACGGCGACTCCAGCACCTCCACGAGGCTGAGCCGGGCCTCGTACTGCTCGGAGACGTTGCGGGTGAACCGCGGCCACGCCTTCGCCCCGGGGATGAGGTCCGCCAGCGCGGCGAACGCCTGGCAGCCGTTGCAGATGCCCAGCCCGAACGTGCCGTCACGGTGGAAGAACGCCGCGAACATGTCGGCGAGGGCCGGGCTGAGCAGCACCGACCGGGCCCAGCCCTCCCCCGCGCCGAGGGTGTCGCCGTAGGAGAAGCCCCCGCAGGCGACGAGGCCCGTGACGTCGGCGAGGTCGAAACGGCCCGCCTGGAGGTCGGACATGTGGACGTCGATGGCCTCGAACCCGGCCCGGTGGAAGGCGTACGCGGTCTCGACGTGCGAGTTGACGCCCTGCTCGCGCAGCACCGCCACCTTCGGCCGCGCGCCGAGGGAGACGTAGGGGGCGCTGACGTCGTCGGCCGGGTCGAAGGTGGGGACGACGACGAGGGCGGGGGCGTCGTCCGCGCCGACGGCGTCGTGCTCGGCGTCGGCGCACTCGGGGTTGTCGCGCAGGCGGCAGAGGCGCCACGACACCTCGTCCCAGGCGCGGGCGAGGTCACGGACTGCCTCGTCGAGCACCACCTCGCCGGACTCGTCACGCACCCGCACCCGGCGCTCCACGACGGGAGTGGCGACCGGGGCCGTCAGGCCGGCGAGGCCGTGGGCCGCGAGCACCTCCAGAGCCTCGTCACGGCGGGCGAGCGGCACCTCCAGGACGGCGCCGAGCTCCTCGGAGAACAGGCGCCGCACGCTCGTCGGCTCCACCTCAAGACCGCACCCCGACGCGAAGGCGCACTCGCACAGGGCCGCCCACAGGCCGCCGTCCGAACGGTCGTGGTAGGCGAGCAGCAGCCCACGGCCGCGCAGGTCGTTGACGGCGGCGACGAGGGCGACGAGCCGGGCCGGGTCGTCGAGGTCGGGCACCGGGCCCCCGAACGTGCCGCGCGTCTGGGCGAGGATCGACCCGCCGAGCCGGTCGCGCCCCCCGCCGAGGTCGACGAGCAGCAGCAGGGTGGGCTGGCCGGGGTCGCCACGAAGCTGCGGGGTCAGGGTCTCGCGGACGTCGGGAAGGGACGCGAACGCCGACACGATCAGCGACACCGGGGAGGTGACCTGCCGGGTGCCGCCGGTGGGGTCCTGCCAGCGGGTGCGCATCGACAGCGAATCCTTGCCGACCGGCACCGACACGCCGAGCGCCGGGCACAGCTCCATCGCGACGGCGTGCACGGTGTCGTAGAGGGCGGCGTCCTCACCGGGTTCACCGCAGGCCGCCATCCAGTTGCACGACAACTTGACGCCCGAAAGCTCGATCGGGGCGGCGAGCAGGTTGGTGACGGCCTCACCGACGGCCATCCGGCCCGAGGCGGGCGCGTCGACGGCGGCGAGTGGCGTGCGCTCACCGGTCGCCATCGCCTCCCCCGCGAGCCCGACGAGGTCGGCGAGGGTGACGGCGACGTCCGCGACCGGAACCTGCCAGGGACCGACCAGCTGGTCGCGGTGCGAGAGCCCGCCGACGGTGCGGTCACCGATCGTGATCAGGAACCGCTTGCTCGCGACGCTCGGGTGGCGCAGCACCGCGTAGGCGGCCTCGCGCAGGTCGAGACCGTTCCCACCGGCGCCGACGCCGGCACCGCCAGCCACGGAGACGCCGTCCAGGTCGAGGCTGCCGGCGTCGCGGACGACGCGGGTGACGTCGCGGGTCATCCTCGGGGGCTTGCCGAGGAGGACCTCCATCGGCATGTCGATCGGCCGGTCGTCGCCGGGGGCGTCCCGCGGACCGGGGGCCAGCACGAGGCCACCGTCGGCGGCGGCGACACCGACGACCGCGAACGGGCAGCGCTCGCGCTCGCACACCCCGGCGAGCAGCGGCAGCGACTCGGCGGCGATCGCCAGGACGTAGCGTTCCTGGCTCTCGTTGCACCAGATCTCCCTGGGCGCGAGGCCGGACTCCTCCAGCGGCACCGCCGAGATGTCGAAGCGCGCCCCGAGCCCGGCGTCGTCCACGAGCTCCGGGAAAGCGTTCGACAGGCCACCGGCGCCGACGTCGTGCACGGACAGCACCGGGTTGGCGTCGCCGAGGGCCTGGCAGCGGGTGATGACCTCCTGCGCCCGGCGCTGCATCTCGGGATTGCCCCGCTGCACCGAGTCGAAGTCGAGGTCGGCGGCGTTGGCGCCGGAGGCCATCGAGCTCGCTGCGCCACCACCCATCCCGATCCGCATGCCGGGGCCGCCGAGCTGCACGAGCAGCGTCCCCGCGGGGAAACGCTCCTTGTGGGTCTGCGAGGCGTCGATCGTGCCCACGCCACCGGCGCTCATGATCGGCTTGTGGTAGCCGCGCAGCACGCCGTCGACGTCCTGCTCGTAGACCCGGAAGAACCCGCCGAGGCAAGGGCGCCCGAACTCGTTGTTGAACGCGGCGGCGCCGATCGGGCCCTCGGTCATGATCTGCAACGGGGTGGCGATGTGGCCGGGCGCGCCGTGGTCGTCACGCTCCCAGGGCTCGTCGGTGCCGGGCAGGCGCAGGTTGGAGACGGCGAAACCGGCCAGGCCCGCCTTGGGGGCCGCGCCTCGCCCGGTCGCGCCCTCGTCGCGGATCTCCCCGCCCGACCCCGTCGCCGCACCGGGGAACGGCGAGATCGCCGTCGGGTGGTTGTGGGTCTCGACCTTCATCAGGATGTGGGCGAGTTCCTCGCGCTCGGCGTACGGGCTCGGGGCATCCGGCGTCCCGGGGTGCCACCGGACGACGCGACGGCCCTCCATGATCGAGGCGTTGTCACGGTAGGCGACCACCGTGCCCTGGCCCGCGACCTCCTCCGTGTACCGGATCATCCCGAACAACGAGCGGGACTGCGGCTCGCCGTCGATGACGAAGTCCGCGTTGAAGATCTTGTGACGGCAGTGCTCGGAGTTCGCCTGGGCGAACATCATCAGCTCGACGTCGCTGGGATCGCGGCCCAGTTCGGTGAACGAGGCGACGAGGTAGTCGATCTCGTCGTCGGACAGGGCGAGACCGAACTCGACGTCCGCCCGCTCCAGAGCGGCCCGGCCCTCGGCGAGCACCGCGATCCGGCGCATCGGCTCGGCCTCACGCTCGTCGAACAGGTCCGCGGACGCCTCGACGCTCCCCCACGCGCTCTCGGTCATCCGGTCGTGCAGCAACTCCGCGCAGGCTTCCCACGTCGCGTCGTCCAGCGCGTCGTCCCGGGCGAGGCCTTCGAGCCGGTACTCGACGACCCGCTCGACGCGCCGCACCGGCAGGCCGCAGTTGTGGGCGATGTCGGTCGCCTTCGAGGCCCAGGGGGAGATCGTTCCCCGGCGCGGGCCGACGACGATCACGGCGCCGGGGCCGGGCGCGGCGGCCGGCCGGTCGCCGTCCAGCAGACGCGCGAGGACGGTCCGGGCGCCGTCGTCCAGGGGGACGTCGGTGGCGGCCCAGTGCAGGTGACGGGCGGTGATTCCCCCGACCTGCGGCGCGACCGCCCGCACCCGCTCCAGCAGGCTGGCGGTGCGGAAGGCGGAGAGGGCTGGGCCGCCCTCGAAGAGGGCCAGGGCGGGACGAGTCACAGGGACTCCCAATCCGGACGGCGGCATGACGGGAGGGCCAGGCTATCGATCCCCCACCCACCCCGAGGACGGCGGGCGTCGCCGGGGAACCCTCACCCGGCTGTCCCGGCGACCAGGCCCCGGCGCCCTCATCCCGCAGCCCCGGTGAACAGGCCGGTGACCCGCGCGGCGACGTCCTTCGCGATGGCAGGGAGAAGGGTGAGGTGGTCGGCACCCGGAACGGCGATGAACCGGACGTCGCTGCCCGCGGCGGCAAGTTGCCCGGCGGTCGCCTGGCTGACGGCGGCGGGGATCGTGTCCTCCAGCCCGTGGAAGAGCGTCACCGGCCGCGAGTAGCGGACCGCCGGGACCTCCTCGGCGGCGTACCAGCGCTGGAACCCGGCGAGCAGGCCCGGGCCGTCGGAGTACAGGTCGGCGTTGGTCAGTCCGGCGACGCGGGTCGCCATCGCGTCGAGGCAGATCGATCGGGACTCGGCCACCAGGCTCCGCCCCCGCTCCGTCAGGTACCGGTCGGGCCGGAACGCGCCGGGGTGGGTCACCGCCACACCGTCGATCATGAAGGGAGTCACCGGGTTCACGGCCCCCGTCGCGGTGTACCCGCCGGGATCTCCTGTGATCATCCGCAGTTGTGTCAGGCCGGCCATCGAGATCGTGCCGGTCAGCCTCAGGGAGGGTGCGTAGGTATCGGCCAACGACCCCGCGAACAGCGCCGCGTGCCCGCCCAGGGAGTACCCGACCGCCGCCCATGACGACGAGAGCGTCGCCGCCTGTTGTGCCGCCCTCGTCACCGGTGTTGCCCTCGTCACCGCTTGCCGCGCCGCCAGGACGACGTCGACAACGTTGCGGCCTTCCGACGTCCCGTCGATCAGCGAGCTCGCCCCCGGCGTCCCGATCCCCGCGTAGTCGCTGACGGCGACGGCGTGGCCTGTCGCGAGGAGCGCCTCCTGCACGGCCCGCTCCATCGGGCTCGGCCCGGTCCGCGACGGCGCGCAGGTGTCGGCCGTCCCCCCGAACCCGTGGCCGAAGCTCACCACCGGCCATCCCCCGGCGGGCGCCCTGCCCGACGGCACCGCCAGCGTGCCGCTGACGACGCTCGCCCGCCCCGCCCAGTCCGCCGAGGTGTACCTGAGCTTCAAGGACGTCCCCGCTCCGGCCAGCCGCACCGCCTCCGGCAGCGGTTCCGCCGCGAGAAGCGTCCCGTGGCCCCTCGGTACGGGGACGTTCTCCACCCCTTGGGCAACGCTCACCTGCTGTGTCTCTGTCTGCCGGGCGTCTGCCTGCGCCGGGACGGCGGAGGCGGCCCCGGCGAGAAGCCCGGCCACCGTCACCGCGACCAGGACGGTCCGGGTGCGGCGACGCACCGACCTGTTGACCGATCGCTGGACCGGTCGCTGGACCGCCGTTCGTGACATTCGCATGGACGCCTCCCGAGAGCCCGGCCCACCCCTGACGGACCACCCTGACCAGCGATCTTCCCCTCCGGCGTCCTTCTTGTTCGTCAGGTGACGTGCCGTCTCCCGGGGCCCTTCGCCACTGAGCGTCAGACAGAAGACCCTGAACAGCGGGTTTCCGTCTTCGGCAGACGTTCTCGGACATCGACCCAGTCGAAAGGGTTTCAACCGCCGCCTCGCACCTGCGGGTCGCCCGGAACGAAGTGATTGATCACCCGGAACGAAATCGTCGAAAAACCGACCACAAGTCCATTGTTGATCAATCACTTTGTTCCGGGCGATCATGACGGTCCTCCCCTGCTCGTCGCTGGGAGGAGGGACGACCAGCACCTTTCGCCCAGCTCATGCCACGCGGACACGTCGCCGAAGAACGGAATCACGCTTGTCGGGCAGAAGCTTGTCGGGCAGAAGGAGGAAGGGGCACCTCAGGCGCTGGTCTCGGTGTTGAGTGTGCAGCTTGCCGAGCAGACGACGTTGATGGCCGAGCTGTCGAAGCTGATCGAGGCCCTGCGGGTGGAACTGGCTGGGTTGAGCCGGAAGGCGGGCCGGGATTCGTCGAACTCCTCGCAACCGCCGAGCCAGGACGGGCCCGCGGCGAAGGCACAGACCAAGGCGGGCAACGATTCCGGTGAGCCAGCGGACGCAGCGGCCGAACCGTCGACCACGAGGAGATCGCCAAGCGGCGAACGCTCTCCCTGCGTAGTCGCTCAGCCAACCACCCCTGACTGGTTACGTGGTGATGCCGGGGATCTCCTTCCTGATGGTGACGATTGCTCCTCGCAGATCCGGGACAGACCGGTGCTCGCAGCCAAGACCAAGTGGTGGTTTCTGTCACCTTGACAATATGTAGGTTGAGTTCTACGCTCACATTTGCGTCATGATGACGATAATTCGTTCCACACGGGAGCCCCAATGAGCGATCAGTCACCCCCGTACCCAGGATCGTCTCCCTACCCCTCGAGAC
>JAUPKQ010000176.1 GCA_030837345.1 Actinomycetota bacterium
CGACGCGGTGGACGAGCAGACGAAGGCCGTCCTCGCCCAGAACACCTCGACGTACAACTCCGCCCGGATCGAGACCATCGCCGTCTTCCTCCTCAGCTCCCTCGTCGCCCTGGCGCTCGGGTGGCTCTCGATCCGGCGGATCACCCATCCCCTGCGGAAGGTCCGGGACCTCTGCGAGGCGATCGCCGCCGGTGACCTCACCCAGTCCGTCACGGTCACCGGGCTGGACGAGATCGCCCAGACCGCACGGGCCCTCGACACGGCGGCGGGCAACACCCGTGAGGCCGTGAGCAGCATGTCCGCGACGGCGACGGCCCTGGCCTCCGCCACCGAGGAGCTGATCAGCAACACCGGGGTGATCGCCTCGTCCGCCGAGCAGACCTCCGAGGACGTCAGCGAGGTGTCGGGAACGCTGGAGTCCGTCACCCAGAACGTCACCTCCGTCGCCGCCGGGGCGGAGGAGATGAGCTCCTCGATCACCGAGATCGCCCGCAGCGCCAGCGAGGCGTCGCACATCGGGCGGCAGGCACAGGAGGTCGCGACGTCGGCGAACCAGATCGTCGTCAAGCTCGGCGACTCCTCCGGCGAGATCGGGAACGTCGTCAAG
Source organism: Actinomycetota bacterium (assembly GCA_030837345.1). Lineage (GTDB taxonomy): Bacteria > Actinomycetota > Actinomycetes > Actinomycetales > Kineosporiaceae > JAUPKQ01. Next base: position 608 of record JAUPKQ010000176.1, read on the forward strand.
GTCATCACCTCGATCGCCGAGCAGACGAACCTGCTGGCCCTCAACGCGACCATCGAGGCCGCCCGTGCCGGGGCCGCGGGCAAGGGGTTCGCGGTCGTCGCGGAGGAGGTCAAGCAGCTCGCCCAGGAGACGGCGCGGGCGACCGAGGACATCGCCGCACGGGTGGAGGCGATCCAGGGGGACAGCTCCGGGGCCACCAAGGCGATCGAGGAGATCTCGACGGTCATCTGCCAGCTCGGCGATTTCCAGAACACGATCGCCTCCGCCGTGGAGGAGCAGAGCGCCACGACCGTCTCGATGACCGAGAGCATCGCCCAGGTCTCCACGGAGACCCGGCGGATCTTCGACAACGTCTCGGCCGTCGCCGACGCCGCGTCGTCGACGGCGAACGGCGTCGAGCAGTCGCGGATCGCCGTCCAGCAGCTGTCACGGATGTCGTCCGACCTCTACGCCATGTCGAGCCGCTTCCGGACCTGACGGATCGGCGACGGTCGACGGGGTGGCACGGGGTGGTACGGGACGCCCTTCGGGAACAGGTACAATCCGGACAGCTCGAAGGTCTTGCGCCCGGACTGTGACGGCGGACACGATGAGATGACCCGCCGAGGGCTTCACGGCCCTTCGGGCGCACCTCTCACGGCACCATTCCGCCCGACAGATCCGCCGACAGCTCCGCCCCACGCGGCTGTCGTCCGGCCGGGTCCCGACGGCCACGTCTCTTCGTCCCCTTACCCGTTGCCACCCAAGGGGTTTCCTGTGCAGACCGCGACCAGCCATGAGGGCGGTGTCGCCGTCATGGACGACGCCCGCCGCACCAAAGAGGTCCTGCGGGAGCGGATCCGGGGGGAACGCCGGCGCCGCGTCCCCGCCGAGAGAGAGGCCTCGGCCCGCGCTCTCGCCGCGATCGCCCTGGAGACGCCGGAGATCAGCGCGGCCCGCTCCGTCGCGACCTACGTCTCCACCGCCACCGCCCCCGGAACCCTCCCCCTGCGCCGCGCCCTGATCTCCAGCGGGGTCCAGGTGCTCCTGCCCGTCCTGCTCGACGACGGAGGCATCAACTGGTCGACGGACGGCAACGACGTCGTCGCGTCACCGGCCCCCGACGTGATCGACCTGTCGGCGTTCGATCCGTCGCGTGCGGCCCCGGCCGAGGTCCTGCTCGTGCCCGCCCTCGCCGTCGACACCCTCGGGAACCGGCTGGGCCACGGATCCGGTTTCTACGACCGCGTGCTTCAAACGGTCGATCCCGCGGTCCCGGTGTTCGCGGTCGCGTTCGAGGACGAGGTCCTCGACGCGGCGGTCGAAACGGTCCCGACCGAGCCCCACGACCGCCCCGTCGACGCGATCATCACTCCGCACCGCTGCCTGCGCCTCGTGTCGGCGGACGTCGGTCACGCCCGGTGGGGACGCCGCACCTCCCCTAGGGTGAGGTGGTGCGGAGAGCCCTGACCGTCCCCGGTGGCTCCCGGTGGCCGTCCGCCCTCCGGTGGCCGCGCGCCGCACGGGCCTGGGGCGGGCCGGCGGGGCTCTGGTTCGTCTTCACCCTGGCGTTCGCGATCCGGCTGGCCCCGATGATCCGGACCGGCAGCCTCACCTCCGTGATGGGGCACGACGACGGTCCCCTCTACGCGGCCTCCGCGTACTTCCTGGAGGGACACCTCCCGTACCGGGACTTCGCGTTCGCGCACCCGCCGGGGATCGTCCTCCTCCTTTCTCCCTTCACGGCGTTGGCGGGCCTTACCGGGGACGTCGTCGCGATGGCCGTCGCCCGCCTCGCGACGGTGGCCCTGGGGGCGTCGGTCGCCGTGCTGGTCGTCGTCCACCTGCGCCGCCACGCCCCGGAATGGGCGCTCGCCGGAGGCGTCTGCTACGCCGTCTGGAGGCTGCCCGCCGGCGCCGGGCGGACCCTGGAGGCCGAGCCGATCGGGGCCGCGGCCCTGCTGGTCGCCCTGCTCCTGCTGAGGGACGGGCGGAAGGAGGTGGCCCCGGGACGCCTCGCGGTGTCCGGGGCGCTGCTCGGGGCGGCCTTCGCGGTGACGCTGCGGGCCGGTCCGGCGATCGCCGTCGTCGCCGGATACCTGCTGGTCGTCCGCGGGTGGCGGACGTCGCTCGCCTGGGCGGCGTCGGCGACGGCGGCCGCGGCGACGGTGTTCGTCCCGTTCGCGGTCGCTGCCCGGGGCGAGCTCGTCGAGCAGCTCGCCCGCGGCCAGCTCGACCGCAGCGGCGACGTCGGGATGGTCCAGCACCTCCAGCGCTTCTCGGACCTCACCCGGCTCGGCGGCTACGACCTGCCGATGGCCATCGACATCATGCTCGCGACGTGCGTCCTCGTCACGGTGATCGCGGTCTTGTTCATCGCCTGGTGGCAGCCGGAGTCCCAGCTCGTCGTCCTTCTGATGGGCGTGCAGTGCGCCATGGTCGCCGAGGCCCACGCGTACGACCACGGCCGCTTCGCCCTCGCCGCGCCGATGATCGTCATCGCGACGGCGACCGCCGCCCACCGGCTCGTGCCGCACCCGGGCCAGGGGCTTCCGCGGTACACCGTCGTCCCGATGATGGGGCTGACGTTCATCCTCCTGACGGTCACGGCGGTCCACAACGTCGTCCCCCGCCACCCCGACACCGCGCCGCTGCGGGCCTTCGCCGCCGGGCACCGGTGCGTCTGGTTCGACTCGGCCTCGCTCGCCGTCGCCGCCGACGCCCTCACCCGGACCATCGCCGAAGCGTGCCCTCTTCCGGTCGACCGCTACGCGGACCTCGACGACCTCGGGGTGGCCACGGCGTTCGACGACGTCTGGAGGGCCCGCCGGACCCGGGAGCTCCAGACCCGGTTGATCAAGGAGTTGGGCCAGGCGGACGCCGTCGTCACGTCGGGCGACGACTCGGACGACGTCCTGGGCGAGAGCTTCCTCGGATCACAGGCCAGGGACGCCGTGCGCGCGGCCTTCGTCGCCGTCGGCTCCTACGGTGAGTACACGCTCTGGGTCCGCCGGACCTGACGCCGGCCGACCGCTCCGCTCCCTGGGGGCCTCCGGAAGATTCCCCCCGAAACTCCCCCGAGCAGGGCATTCTCGCCGTTCGGGTGGGGTGGCGGGACGCGCCGGCCCGGTGCCGACGTGCCGAAAGCCGAGGACACGACGAGCCACGGGATTCACACTACGGTGATGAGCGATAACCGGATCGAGGCGCTGGCCGCGACCTTCCCCGAGTTGCGCCAGATCCTCGGCGAGCTACGGAGCGACGGCCTGCGGGAGCCCTCCGGTCCCGACCCGCTGCTCAGCCCAGCTCTGCCGGCGGGTGTTCTCGACGAGTTCCTCGGCCTGGCCGTGCGGGAGTGCCCCGACGCCAACCTCTTCGGCCTCACCCTGGTCCTGCCGATGTGCGTCTTCCAGCGCGGAGCCGGGTACGCGGCGCTGGAGCACGCCCTGACGAGCCGCCGTCTGCCCCCGGACCACCGCGAGTTCGTCGCCGGGCGGATGCTCGGCGCCCGGTCCGTCGCGGACGTCGTCTGGGCGCACGGGATCGTGCTCCGGGCAGGCAACACGGGGATCTACCACTCGTTCCTCGGCCGTCACGCGGCCGTCGTCGTCGACAAGTGCTTCGACCAGCTCGCCGCCTATCTGCTCGCCCCGGGCCGTGGTCCCGGTGGGTACGCCGCCGCCTGCGTGGAGATCGTCCTCCGGCAGGGCGTCGGGGCGTCCTGGCCGTTCGTCCGCCGCTGGCTGGAGTGGCTCGACGCCGGGCTCTTCGACGGTCCCCCGGACGACGGCGGGGCCCCCGGCGCCACGCCCGCCCCCGAGCGGCCCGCCGTCCTGTACCGCCTGCTGCACGACAACCTGGAACGGCCCGTCTTCACCCCGCTGCGTGACGGCACCCACCGGCACGTCGCCGAGCTCGTCGCCAAGGGCCGGACGGAGGCGGTCTGGTGGCATCTCGCGGCCATGGTCGAGGTGGGGTACGGCGCCGCGGAGGAGGCAGGGCCCGTCGTCGGACCGGCGATCGACGCGGCGGACGACGCCGTCCGGGGGGCCCTCGCCCCGGCCCGCTCGGCGCTCCGCCTCCTCGCCGCCGCCCAGCGGGATCCCCGTGAGGTGACCCTCCGTGCCGCGGCCGACGCACGGGCGGCGATGGGGACCGCCGGGCCTCCGCCCAGGCCTCCGGACGATCTCCCCCGTTCGTATGGTCTCGGATAACTACGGGTGGCCATACCGTGGCAACCGGTGACACTCGGAGGAGTAGCCACCGCGGGCTGCGGGGAGTGGCGGTGTTTCGGTGCCCGTCCCGACGGCTCCGGTCGCTCTCAGCTGAAGGAACCGCCGACGGAGGAGCAACCGGTGACCATCGCGCAGTACCTACGACTGCTCAAGGAACAGTGGGTCCCCGTCCTCGTCCTCACCGTCCTCGGGACACTGGGCGCGGGCTCCTACTCCCTCCTCGCCGCCCCGACGTACCAGGCGAGCACTCAGCTGTTCGTGTCCATCAGCGCCCCGTCGGACAGCATCGGAGAACTCAGCCAGGGCGGCACGTTCTCGCAGCAGAGGGTGAAGTCCTACACCGACCTGCTCACGAGTCCGAGCGTGCTCGAACCGATCATCACCGAACTCGCTCTGCCCACCGACGCCCGGACGCTGGCGAAGCGTCTGACGGCGACGAACCCGATCGACACCGTCCTCATCGACGTCACCGTCGAGGACACCTCTCCCACCAGGGCCGCTGACATCGCGAACTCGATCGCCTCGCGGTTCCCCGGCTTCGTGGAGAAGCTGGAGACCCCTCCCGGCCAGCCGACGTCACCGGTCAAGGTGTCGACAACGCGTTCCGCCGTCCCGCCGTCCGACCCGATCGCGCCGAGGACGACGCTGAACCTCGCCCTCGGGCTCCTAGTCGGCCTCGGCCTCGGCGTCGGGGCCGCCGTCCTGCGCGACACCCTCGACCGCACCGTCAACAGCCGCACCGCGGCGGGCGAGATCGCCGGGGCCCCGGTCCTCGGCGCGGTCGCCGACGACCCCGAAACCTCCCAGATGCCGCTGATCAGCCACGACACGTTCTCCGCCCGGGCGGAGGCGTACCGGCAGCTCCGGACGAACATCCGGTTCCTGTCCGTCGACCACCAGGTGACCAGTCTCGTCGTCACCGGTTCCGTCAAGTCCGAGGGCAAGACCACGACGGCGGCGAACATCGCCATCGCCCTGGCGCAGAACGGGGAGCACGTCGCCCTCATCGACGCCGACCTGCGGCGGCCCGCGATCGCCGACATCTTCGGCATACCCTCCGGAGTGGGCCTCACCACGGTGCTGCTCGGCGACGCCGGGGTGGACACGGCGTTGCAGCGCTGGCGCGACGACCTCCCCCTGTTCCTCCTTCCGGCAGGACCCCTTCCGCCCAACCCGAGCGAGCTCATCGGTTCCGCCCGCATGGCCGAACTGATCCACCACCTGACGGGACACGGCATGACCGTCGTCGTCGACTCCCCCCCGCTGCTGCCCGTCACGGACGCGACGATCCTCGCCCGGATCACCGACGGGGCTCTCATCGTCACCCGGGTCGGGTCCACCCGCGTCGACGAGTTCAGCACCGCCGTCGAGTCCCTGCGGACGGCGGGCGCCCCCGTTCTCGGCGTCGTCCTCAACCGGGTGCCCCGGCGCGGCCGCACCTCCACGTACGGCGCGTACGGCTCCCGCTACGAGGCCGACCCCGCGATGAGCGGCCACGGCGTCGCAGGGCGCGGCGGCATTCCCTCCGCCGCGCCCTTCGCCGGGCCCCCCGCCGCATCCCCCGCCTTCCCCTCCGCCGGGCCCTTCGCCGGGCCTGCCGACTTCCCCGCCGCCGGGCCCCATGCCCTGCCTTCCGGCTACGCGCCCGCCCTGTCCCCCGGCTACGCGCCCGCGGTGCCCTCCGGCTACTCCTCCGCCCTGCCCCCGGACGTCCGCCCCGGGGACGGCGTCCGCCCGGGGAACGACGTCCGCCCCGGCCTGGGGTACCCCGTCGAGTCGCTGGACGCCGTCCTCAACCCGGCGGCCGCCCCGACCCTGCTCTCCCCCGTCCCCGAGAACGCCCCGCACGCGGCGCCCATCTTCCGTTCCGGGGCCCCCGAGACGGAGGTCGTCGACCTGCGCCAGCCCGTCGGAGCGGGACCGCTGACGGTCCCGCTCGGGATGCAGCAGACCAACGGGCAGCGGGTGGGAAGACCCGGCGTCGCCGAACTGAACGGCGCCGTCAACGGCAGGCCGAGCCCGTACAGCGCCGAGGGACAGCAGGCGAACCGTGGGCGCGGACGGCGCAGCGCGGCCCCTCCCAAGGAGTCCTGAGGCCACGGGTAGGGTGCCGGCATGGACCCGGAACTCGAGACAGCTCTCACCCGCTTCGCCTCGTCGGTACCGGTCCTGGTCGCTCTCGACTTCGACGGGGTCCTCGCCCCGATCGTCACCCGGCCCGAGGACGCCCGGGCCACTCCCGCCGCCCGCCGGGCGCTCGACCGGCTCGCGGGGGCGCCCGGCGTCACGACGGCGATCGTGTCCGGCCGACCGCTCGCCGAACTGCGCGACCTCGCTGGCCCGCCGGACGCCGTGCTGCTCGTCGGGTCGCACGGGGCCCAGCGCTCCTCGGCGGAGGTCCTTCTCGACGACAGGCAGCGCACCCTGCTCAGCCGTCTCGGCGACGAGCTCGATCGGGTGAGCGCCGGTCTGCCGCACACCCGGGTCGAACGCAAGGAGTTCGCCGCCGTCCTGCACACCCGGCCGGCCCTGGAGGCGGGGCTGCCGCGGACCTACGCGCAGGCGAGCGCCGCGACACGGCCGCTTCGCGACCTCCCCGGCGTGTACCTGACCGAGGGCAAGGAGGTGCTCGAGTTCTCCGTCGTCGACTCCGGTGAACACAACAAAGGCGTCGCCCTGCGCGACCTCGCCACCCGGGCGAACGTCCGGGCGACCCTGTTCGTCGGCGACGACGTCACCGACGAGGCGGGATTCGCCGTCCTCGACGACGACGCCGGGGACCTGACGGTCCGCGTCGTCCCGCCGGACGCCGTGACGCCGACTCTGGCCCGGCACACCGTCCCCGACCCGGACGCCGTCGCCAGCCTGCTGCACCGCCTGGCCGACCTGCTCACCGCCGACCGTCGCGGTAACTGAGAGCAACCCTCCAGGGCGGCTTCGGGCACACGCGCCCCTGCCGGCGGGTGCCCGGGATAGCCTTCTGATCATGGATCTCTCCACGGTTCGGATGCTGCGGCCGACAAGGACAGGGATCGTCACGGTCACGGCGGCGAGTGCCGCCGTCGCGGGTGTCGTGGTGTTAGGCCTCGCTCCGAGCGCCTCGGCGGGTCCGCGCCGCGGGCCGTTGCCCCTCGGCGACTCCGGCCTCCCCGAGACCCGTCGCAGCGAGGCCATCGCCCCTGGGGTGAGCCTGACCCGCATCGTCCGCGGGCAGGGCCCGGCCCCGGCCGGAGAGATCGGCAGGACGACGAAGGGGCCCTGGAGGGTCGACGTCCTCACGATCGACCCCGCCCACGCGCGGGGGCATCTGCGGGCGACCCCGGGCCCGGATCTGAAGCGGGCCGAGCCGACGACCGCCCTGGTGAGGGGCGCCGGAGCCCTGGCGGGGATCAACGCCTCGTTCTTCAGCTTCACCGACAGCGTGGAGTACCCCGGTGAACTGGTCGGGCTCGGCCTGTTCGGCGGCAGGCTGCTCAGCGAGCCGTCGGCCAACCCCGCGGAGACCCACCTGTTCGTCGACGCGAGCACCAGCAAGGTGTCCGTCGGCCGCTTCCGGTGGGCCGGCAGCGTCCAGAACCGCCGGACGAAGGCGTCCCTCGGCGTGAAGGCCGTCAACCGGCCGCCCGTCGTCCCCGCCCCCTGCGCCGGGACGCCGGGCGGGGCGACGTGCACCGCCGCGGGTGAGATCGTCAGGTTCACCCACGACTTCGCCCCCTCCACCCCGCCCGGGCCCGGGGCGGAGGTCGTCCTCGGCTCCGGCGGATGCGTCGTCCGGACGTCGACGGCCCGCGGCACGGCCCTCCTCCCCGGGCAGACCTCGCTCCAGGCGACGGGCGACCAGGTCGCGCCGCTCCTGCGGACCGCCACGGGGTGCCTGACGCACGTCGACGTCCTGAAGAACGAGGCCGGCAAACGGATCCCCCTGAGGAGCAGGCACTTCGCGGTCAGCGGGCGGTACCGGCTCCTCGACCGGGGAAAGGTCGTCGTCCCGGCGGGGAAGAGCTACTTCTTCGGACGCCACCCGCGCACCCTCGCCGGGGCGACCCGCGACGGGAAGATCATCCTGGCGACGATCGACGGCCGCCGGGTGACAAGCGTCGGGGCGTCCCTCGCCGAGACGGCCGCCGTCGCGAAGTCCCTGGGCCTCTACGACGCGGTCAACCTGGACGGCGGCGGGTCGACGACGATGTCCGTCCGGGGAACGCTGACCAACCAGCCGAGCGGCAGCCGGGAACGGTCCGTGGGCGACGCCCTGGTCTTCGTGGACAGCCGTTACCGGGCCTGACTTCTTCGGCGTCAGCGGGCGCCCGAGCCCCTAAGGACCGCGGCCGCGGTCTTGCCGAGGATCTCGACGTCGAGGGCGACCGACCAGTTCTCGACGTAGTAGAGGTCGAGGCGGACCGTCTCGTCCCACGAGAGGTCCGATCTGCCGCTGATCTGCCACAGGCCGGTCATCCCCGGCTTGACCAGCAGTCGCCGGTGCGTGGCAGGCTCGTAGCGCGCGACCTCGGCGGGCAGCGGTGGCCTCGGGCCCACGAGGGACATCTCCCCCCGCAGCACGTTGAACAGCTGCGGGAGCTCGTCGAGCGAGTAGCGCCGCAGGTGACGGCCGACCCTCGTCACCCGGGGGTCGTCCCGCATCTTGAACAGCACGCCGTCACCGTGGTCGTTGTGCGCTCTCAGCTGCTCCAGCCGCTCCTCGGCGTCGGTGGACATCGACCGGAACTTCAGCATGCGGAACGGTGTGCCGCCCCGGCCGACCCGGATCTGGGAGAACAGGACCGGCCCGGGCCCCGACAGCTTGACCATCACCGCGATCAGCAGCAGCACCGGTGACGCCAGGAGGACCAGGACGGCGGCGCAGACCACGTCGATGCTGCCCTTGACCAGACGCCGGAGCCCGGAGAACTCCGGTTCGGCGATCTGGAGCAGCGGGAGGCCGGACACCGGGCGGATATTGATCCTCGGCCCGGCGACGTCGGTCAGCGCCGGGGCGACGAGAAGCTCGGTACCAGTCCCCTCCAGGGTCCAGGCGAGCCGTCGGAGCAACTGGGGCGTGAGGCCCGGGGAATGGGCGACGGCCACCGTGTCGGCGCGGACCGACTCCATCACCCGCCTGACGTGGTCGACCGACGGTTCCCCGCCGACGCCTGTCATCACCGGGCGGCACACGCCCACGACCCGGAGCCCGGAGTGCGGTGACGCCTCCAGCCGCGCGGCGAGGGCGTCCCGGGACCCTCCGTCACCGACGACCAGCACGCGCTGGGACGCCGAACCGTCCGACCTCACCCGGTGCAGGCCCCGCCGCGCGAGGTACCGGAACAGCACCGCGAAGACCGCCGACGAGGGCAGGACGAGCGCGACGAGCCCGCGGGCGACGTCCAGCTTGACGGCGAAGACCAGGACGGCGAACAGGGCCGTGAAGCGGACCGAGGCGTTGGCGACGCGCCGGAACTCCTCGCTGCCGAGACCGAGGAACCGGTGCTCGTACGCACGGGAACCGGCGAGCATCAACAGCCAGGCCGGGACGCTGGCCCCCAGCAAGGGAACGTAGGAGAGCCCGCCCATCGATCCACCGATCGCGTCGAACCGCATCTGCGCCCCGGCGAGACCCCCGAGGACGAGAGCCAGGGCGTCGAGACACATCAGGACGACGACGTACCGGGGCAGCCATCGCGACGCGCGTCCCAGCACGACGGTCCCGAACGCGATGGGCCCGGTGTGCAGAAAGGACGTGCCGGGGCGGTCCGGCCGGTCGATCACCGCGAGGTCGTCGGGCAGACCCACCGGCAGCACCGCGCACGGTCCGGGGGAACGGCCGCCGGGCCGCGCGGACGCGATCCCGGCGCGAGGGAGCGTGGAAGACAGATCGACGCGCGGGAGCGTGGAGGGCAGCGCACCGGAATGCTCCCGGGACAACCACCCGATCGGTCCCGAGGCGTGCCGTGCCCTCAGAGGGACGGCGTTGGGATGCGCGGGGTCCGGAGGGATCGCCCGCCCGCCGTCACCATCGGCCCTGGAATCGAAGACGTCCACACCCACAATCCGGTTCTCCCCCAGAAATGAGATCAACGGCCGACAAGTGTCCGGACCGCGGAAACGACGTACCGCTACACACGGACACCATCGCCGAGCGCATCCGTCCCAGGTCACCGGTCATCAGCGAATGTAACCGGCACAATGACAGGGAGCAGCGATTTGGGGGAACTGATGAAATGACCAGCCACCCGGCGGACATCTGTTCATCTGTTCTCCCGATGGACCGCCGCGAGAAAGACCACCCGCCCGCCGGCAGGTCAGCTCAGCAAGGCGACCACCGGCCCGAGCGCACGCTCGATCTCGTCGGCGGCGGCCGTCACCGCGCCCCGGGGGCCGTCGACCGGGTCCGCGACGTCGAACATCTCCGGTGGCGGGGGCCGCAGACGCCCTCGCCGCCCGGACACGAGCGGTGCCAGAGCCGTGAGCCGTTCACCGGGAGACGCCCCCGGTATGTCCGCGGAGAGTATGCCCCCGGTGAGCCAGGCCAATTCGCGCCAGGTGAAGACATGACCTCGCGCCCCCGGAAAAGCGGCCACGATCTCGTCGCGGTGGGCCCTGGTGGCGGCGAGAACGAGATCGGCTCCGTGCACCAGCGGGGAATCAATCGGATAGGAGCTGAATCCGAGGGAGCACACCCCCCGGCGTTCCAGTTCCTCACCGGCCTCGGGCCAGATCGGCTCACCCCGGCGGGCGCGGGTCCCGGCGCTCGTCACCGGAATACCGTCGGGCAGCGCGGACCTCATCAAACGTTCCGCCATCGCCGAGCGGCAACGATTCGCCGTACAGACATGTAACACTCCGGACACAGGGCAATCCAATCGGTCACCGGCGCGATGGTGAACGACCACCGGCTGCGGCCAGCCGGCCCGCCCGGATCGTGCCACGGACAAAAAGAAGCACGTCGCGGCGCTCGGGGGGTCGCCGCGACGTGCATGTCTATATTCACCCAGCACTGACGGGTTCGCGCCCCCTATCGGTCCCTTTCCCCCGAACGGGGGGTTCCGGGGCCCCTCCGATCGGTCCGCCGACGCCCCTGAAGAGGTGGGGATCTGGCTCAGCCGGAGACGCGGCTCAGCCCGAGACGCGGCACCGCAGGCTGTGCAGGCGCTGTTCGGTACGCGTGATCGCCTGGATGAGCGCCGGGCGCCGGGCGGTCCTGGCGCGGCAGAGGGCGAGCGGGTCGTCGAGGTGACGCCGCTCGATGTCGTCGAGGCGCTCGAGCAGGCTCATCCGCTCGCCGCGGGGGCCCGCCGCCAGGTCGGCGTGGACGAGGGCGTCGGTCACCGCCCCCTCCTCGCGGGGGAAGCGGTCGAGCTGGTCGGACAGGCCGAGCGCCGACGCGGTGATCCGGGACTCGGAGTGGTGCGCCACCAGGGCGCACAGACGGCTGGGCCAGCCGAGCTTCTCGAGGGCGAGCGCGCCGTCCAGGGGGTGGAACCCGACAGTACGGATCTTCTCGCCGTACCCGACGTCGTGCAGCCACGCCCCGCACAGCAGCAGCTCACGGTCGGAAGGACCGACGACCGAGGCGATCTCGTCCGCGCGACGCACCGCCGCCTTCGCGTGCGCCAGCCGGTCGTCGCTCCCGGCGAGAAGCCGCGAGGCACACGCCCGCGCCTCATCGACATCGAACCTCACGCAGACCCCCCCACCCGATCAAGGACCGAGGCTCGTCGTTGAGGCCTCCTTCGCCATGCCGGGGTGACGCTACTCCCGCTGCCGGCCTTGTCCCAAGCACCTGGGTGTGATCTTGTGCTATCGGCCCACTGTTTCAGCGATACGTATCGGCCGGTGACGGTCCGGGACCGTTCACCTCGCGGCGGGACACGTCCGGAGGTGCGCCTTGACGATCTGCGGGATCACGGTGGCCTGCCGGGGCAGGGTCGGCTCCGCGGCGCCGGGCGGCTCGTCGAGGGTGAGGACGAGCGTCCGGGTCCGGCCGGGGAGGAGTTCGAGGTCCATCCAGTAGGACGGCCGGTCCCGCACCTCGGCCACCTGGAGGAAGGTGGTCGCGGCGTCGTCCGGGATCGATGTCGGCAACGTCCCGGTCGGCGGCGCGAGGGGCATCGGTGCGCCGTCCAGGGTCGCCGACGTCAGTTTGGCTCCCTTCGTCGCCAGGACCTCCAGTTCGGTCCGGTTCTGGCTCGGCGCGGTCGGATACGTCGGGCGGTCCGAACGGATCGTGACGTAGGAGGGCAGCCCTCTCACGGGCGCCTCGTTCCGCAAGGTGACGGCGATCCGGACCGAACGGTTCGACCGCGAGCACGAGGTCACCGTGTAGTCCAGCTGGGTGCGGAGCCAGCTGTCGAGTTTGCCGCCCGCCGCGTTGAGGACGACGGCCTGCGCGTACGGCCCCGGCGCGTCCGGGACGGCACCGGCGAGTCCGAGATCCACCAGGTGCGCCTGCTCCGTCTCGTCGCGGCTGTGCACCAGGATGTGCCCCTCACGGGCGACCTCCCGCAGACCCGGCAGCAGCGTCCCGGGCGAGACCTTGCCGGAGAGCAGGGCGTCGATCGTCGCCGACCCGACGCCGAGCATGAGGCTCTTGCGGTCGGTGCCGAGAGCGGGCATGGCGTACTGCTCGTGCAGCACGAGCTTCTCGACCCGCCCGGCGTCGACCGTCCCGACGACGGGGGCCTTGACGGGGCCGGTGCCCGCGAGGACGGCGGAGAGGGCCTGGGGGTCGAGGGTGAGGACGCCGTCGAGCTCCTGCCCGGTCGACCCCTTCCACATCGCCTCCCAGGCCTCGGCGACGTCGGGGAAGTGGGGGCTGACGTTCGCCTGGAGCCAGGTGCTCGTGGCGCCGAGGTCGGCGTACCGCTCGGCGAACCGGTCGTCGACGTCGGTGATCTCGGCCTTCAGGGGAGGCAGCTGCGTGTTCGCGCCGATCCGCTCGACCTTCACCCGGCCCGCGTCGGCCGCGACGATGGCGAAGGCGTCGAGCAGCCCGCCGCTCGCGCGCGACTCGGCCGGGTTCTGGAACGCGAGGAAGTACCTCCGGGGACCGTCCGCCCCGAGCATCGAGGGAACCAGACGGGCGGCCTCGGACGCCGCGTCGCTCGCCTCGCTCAGCGCCGTCAGCTCGGCCAGCAGTTCACCGTGGGCGTCGGCGACCGGGCCCAGCCAGGACGGATCCAGTGCGGCGACCGCGGCCCGCTCGCGGCCGAGGGTCGCCGCCGCGGTGGAGAGCGCCGGGGCTGCCCGGCGCAGGCTGATCACGTCGAGGTGCCCCACGGAGAGCAGTTTCGCCGGGTGCAGGGAGTCGGCGGCGGAGACGAGGGCCGGCATCCCCCGCTCGGTCAGCTCCCGCACGGTGGTGGTCATCCCCCGCGTGGCGTCCAGGGGCGAGCCGATCAGGGGCACGCCCGCCACGACGCTCCAGACCACGTCGTGGGTCTTCTCGTCCGCGGCCACGGCGTGACGCCGGACGACATCGAGGCGACGCATTCCGCTGCCGTCACCGGACATCACCGCGTCGCGGACGCCGGGGAGCGCGGCCCGGGCGGCGGACAGCTCCGCCCGGGCGGCGGACGCCGTCCAGGCCAGCCACGCGCCGCCGGAGAGGAAGAGGAACGCCAGCGCACCGGCACCGCCCCAGACGAGGCGGCGCCGGCCGGCGTCCCGACGGTTCCCTGAGGTCACCTAAGGGTCCTTGTCACTGGCGTCGGAGTATTACCTGTTGCGGGGACTGACGATGAGCTCGTAGATCTCGGACTGGGCGGGCGACATTCCCTGCCCCCCGGCGACGACGACCCGCATCAGTGTGTTGGTCCGGGCGAGGTAGCCGAAAGAGACCTTCCCGTCCTTGCCGACCGACGCGGTTCCGAGCTGCTTCCAGCTCTTGTTGTCCTTCGAGCCCCACAGCGCGACCGGGATTCCGGAACGGCTGCAATTGTTGAGGCTGACCTTCGCGGTCAACCGGATGAATCTCCCGGCGCGCACGTGACCCGGCCCCTCGATCGTGACGGCGTGCGTGCCGTTCGCCGGGTAGTGGCAGCCGTGGCCACGGTGATTCCCGTGGTGACCGTGGCGGCCGTACCTCGTGCGCGCGTTGTCACGCCCACGGGGCTTCCGGCGCTGCTCGGGCGACGCGTTGACCGCGCTCGCCGCTGATTGGACGGCCGCCCGGGTGGCGGCCGTTTCGTGGATCGCTGCCCCGCCCGCGGCCAGGGCCGTGGGCGCGGCGACAACCGCGCTCAACAGCACCCCGGCGACGGCCGTGGCTCCCCACCAATGGGTACGTCTCATGGAACTTCCCTCGAATAATCAGTCGCGGGCCGCGCCATAATCGGACGCGGGCGGACGGTAAGGATGTCACCACACCCCCATCCCGGCTCCCCCGCGCCAGATCGACCAGGTGTGGCCGTGACCGATCCTCGCACATACCCTGCCGACGTCCGCTTGTTTACCCTTATCAGCAATGTGATGCAGATCACTCGCATTCATGCACATGACGATCTGGCATTTATCGCCCCCCGAACGCGGGAATACCACCTCGGCACTTCGGATGATTACCGATGATTCCCCTGCCAGGACGGCGCCGAGGGGTGTCTCGCCCGCACCGTGCCCGCGCCACGCCCGGGCCGCGACACGCCGGGCCGGGCGGGCGCGTCCGGACACGGTGTCCCACAACGGCGGCACGGTGGGCGAGGGCGGTGGCGGGCGGCTCAGGGGAAGGACAGACTGCGGGGTATGGCGACCGATCCACCGAACAGCGAACCGATCCCTGACCACGGCCCCGGAATTCCGCCGGTTCGAAGCGGCACGGCCACGGAATCCCCCGCGCCCGTCGATCCCACGACCCTCGCCCAGGTCGCCGCCGGCGCCCACTGGGACCCGCACGGCGTCCTCGGGGCGCATCCGGGAGAGGGCGGCGTCACGATCCGCACCCTGCGCCCGTTCGCGACGTCCGTCGCCGTCGTGCTGCCGGACGGCGTCCGGATCGGCCTCGCCCACGAGTGGGACGGAATCTGGACGGGGGTTCTGCCGGCGTCCGGGGTGCCGGACTACCGGCTGGCGGTCACCTACGAGGACGCCCCCGAGACCGTCTCCGACGAGCCCTACCGCTATCTGCCGACGCTCGGCGAGGTCGACATCTACCTGATCGGCGAGGGCCGTCACGAGGAGCTGTGGAAGGCCCTCGGCGCCCACGTCCGCACCTTCGACGGCGCGGGTTTCGGGACGGTCACCGGCACGAGTTTCGCCGTGTGGGCCCCGAACGCCCAGGCCGTCCGCGTCGTCGGCGACTTCAACCACTGGACGGGCCGGGCCCACGCGATGCGCAGCCTCGGCGGGTCCGGGGTGTGGGAGCTCTTCGTCCCCGGGATCGCTCAGGGCACCCGGTACAAGTTCGAGATCCTCGGGCGGGACGGCCACTGGCGCCAGAAGGCCGACCCGATGGCCTTCGCCACCGAGATCCCGCCCGCGACGGCGAGCGTCGTCACCCGGTCGGAGTACCGCTGGGGCGACGGCGACTGGATGGAACAGCGGGCCTCCCGCGACGTCCATGACGGGCCGATGAGCGTTTACGAGGTCCACCTCGGATCGTGGCGGCAGGGCCTCAGCTACCGCGAGCTCGCCGAGCAGCTGACGGCGTACGTCACGGACCTCGGGTTCACCCACGTCGAGTTCATGCCGGTCGCCGAACACCCCTTCGGCGGGTCGTGGGGCTACCAGGTCACCTCCTACTACGCCCCGACGTCACGCTTCGGCTCCCCCGACGACTTCCGCCACCTGGTCGACACCCTGCACCGCGCGGGCATCGGCGTCATCCTCGACTGGGTGCCCGCGCACTTCCCCAAGGACGACTGGGCCCTCGCCCGGTTCGACGGCCAGCCGCTCTACGAGTACGCCGACACCCGCCGGGGCGAGCACCCCGAGTGGGGCACCCTCGTGTTCGACTTCGGGCGGACCGAGGTCCGTAACTTCCTCGTGGCGAACGCCGTGTTCTGGCTGGAGGAGTACCACCTCGACGGCCTGCGCGTCGACGCCGTCGCCTCGATGCTCTACCTCGACTACTCCCGCAAGGACGGCGAGTGGGCGCCGAACATCTACGGCGGGCGTGAGCACCTCGAGGCGGTGTCGTTCCTCCAGGAGACGAACGCGACGGCGTACCGGCGGGTCCCCGGCATCGTGACGATCGCCGAGGAGTCGACGGCCTGGCCGGGCGTCACCCGCCCCACCCACCTCGGAGGCCTCGGGTTCGGCCTGAAGTGGAACATGGGCTGGATGCACGACTCCCTCGTGTACGTCAGCAAGGAGCCCGTGCACCGGCAGTACCACCACCACCAGATGACGTTCTCGATGATCTACGCCTACACCGAGAACTTCGTGCTGCCGATCAGCCACGACGAGGTGGTGCACGGCAAGGGGTCCCTGCTGCGGAAGATGCCGGGCGACCGGTGGCAGCAGCTGGCGAACGTCCGGTGCTACCTCGCCTTCATGTGGGCGCACCCGGGCAAGCAGCTGCTGTTCATGGGGTCCGAGCTCGGGCAGGAGGCCGAGTGGGGCGAGGACCGCAGCCTCGACTGGTGGCTGGAGGACACTCCCTGGCACGCCGGTCTCCAGCAGCTCGTCCGCGACCTCAACCGCGTCTACCGCGAGACGCCCTCCCTCTGGGACCAGGACTTCGACCACACCGGGTTCGAGTGGATCGACGCGAACGACTCGGCGCGGAACACCTTCTCGTTCATCCGGTACGACGCGAAACGGCGGCCGCTCGTCTGCGTGGCCAACTTCTCGGGCACCCCCGACGAGAGCTACCGGGTGGGCCTGCCCTTCGCCGGCCGGTGGATCGAGATCCTCAACACGGACGCCGAGGGGTACGGCGGTTCGGGGGTCGGCAACCTCGGCGCCGTCGAGGCGGAGGAGATCACCTGGCACGGTCGCCCGGCCTCCGCCGAGATGCGGATCCCCCCGCTCGGCGCGGTGTGGTTCGCGCCCGAGAGCCTTCCGGAGTCCGCGAGCGTCGTCGTCCGGGACCGCCGGGGCGAGGACAAGCCGCCGTCCGGCACGATCGTCATCCCGCCGGAGGAGCTGGAGAAGGCGCTGCGGGAGAACCCCGACGTCGAGCCCTAGCCTGAGTGTCCTGGCTAGTTTGATCATGGGGAGTTTGTGACCAAGCCGCGGATGGCTGACCTGCGGGGATTTGTTCCGGGGCACCCCGAACAGGTCACATGAGGCGTTTGACCTGAAGCGGGTCTGTGGCCAGCCCCCGCTGCCAGGTGCGTGGGCCACGGGCCGGGGCGCGTGAACGGGGCGGTGGGGGCTGGAACGCTGGCGGGATGACACGGATGACGTATTTGACCGAGCCGTTCGAGCACGTGGTGATGCGCGACGGCGTGGTGGTGGTCGCCCAGGGCCTGCGCCTGGAGTGGTGGCCGGTGGAGAAGGCCGTCGCGGCGGTGTGGGACGGCCAGGTGCAACTGGCGGGGTCGGCGCTGGCCCTCCTGGCCTGCACGACGCGCCGTCTGGCGGGCTCGTTCATGGGGTGAGCGCCTGGGCGCAGGGGCGTCTGTCCGGAGAAGTAGGTCACCCCGCCGACGCACACGGTGCGGTAGCCGAGGTCGCGCAGGGAGTCCAGGGTGACGAACAGGATGTTGCGCCGCTGCCGTCCGATGACCTCGGCGGCGTCGATCACAGGTAGCCCTCTCGGTGCGAGACGGTCAGGAGGTCGGGGCGCTGCTCGACGCGGCCCTTGTACGCGGTGTCCACCGGGCGCGGGACCCGTTCTTGGCGCGGCCGACGGTGCTGTCGATGCGTGATCGAGAACCTGGGTGACGGAGCTGATGATCCTTCCTCGGA
Source organism: Actinomycetota bacterium (assembly GCA_030837345.1). Taxonomy (GTDB): domain Bacteria; phylum Actinomycetota; class Actinomycetes; order Actinomycetales; family Kineosporiaceae; genus JAUPKQ01. Next base: position 18,664 of record JAUPKQ010000176.1, read on the forward strand.
TTCGTCACCCAGGTTCTCGATCACGCC
>JAUPKQ010000177.1 GCA_030837345.1 Actinomycetota bacterium
ACCACGAGATGCCTCACGCCACTCAGCGCCAGCACATCCCGGTCGAGCCGGGACAGCGCGCTCGGACCGATACCGTCGGCCAGCACCCGGTTGCCACCCGCAGCCTGGTTGACGACCGCAGCCTCCGGGTCGAGGCCAGCGCCGGCCGTGCCGTCCGTGTCGTGCAGGCGCGCCGTGAACAGATCGGGCCAGCGGTCGTTGCCGTTCGTCGTGGAGCCCCGGCCGTCGGTCAGGGAATCGCCCAGCATCACCACGGCGAAGGCCCCGGACCCGGTGACGACCTCGACCGCGCTGAGGAGGTACCAGTGCTCGACCTGGACCGTCGGTCCGGGGTCGGGGTCCGCCACGACGTCCCCCGCCATCAGGTGGGACGTCGTCCGCGACCCGGGATGCGAGGTGAGGCCGTCCACGGGAATGCCGTCCGGGAGATAGGCCGTCACCGCGAGGTTCGACCGTGGTGTGACGTCCAGGCGCACCGGGTCGGAGACGGCGAGTGACCCCGGGGGAACGGTCACCGAACTCTGGCCGCCGAACAGCACCTGCCGGCAGGTCGCGGGGCGGATGGCGCTCGCTCCAGCCGCGCCCTCCACGGGAAGAGCCAGCGACACGGACCCGATCCGCAGCGGTACGCGGCCGAAGGCGTTGGAGAACCTCAACCGCAACTGGTCGCCGCCGATCGAGAGGTGCACCGTCTGGCGGAGCGTGCAGTCCGTCAGGGCCAGCCCGGCGCGGGTGAACGGAGCGGGAGGGAGGTTGTCCGGCTCTGTCAGCTGAGGAGCCGCTGCCCAGGTAGTTGTCCATCCGCTTCGGGGAGGGAGATCGTCTGGAGTACCGTTCACGCGGTTGATGGCGCCCACGGCGGACGACCGTACCGTCTGAGGGGAAGCTCGGCGGCCTGGGAGCGGAAGTTTCCCTACGGCTGCCCGGCTAGGGTTCTGTCCGGATCCGGTATCTCAGCAGGGGGCGGCCGGTTCGCCCGTAGACGGGCTCTCGGGAGCACACTCCCGAGACGACGAGGTGGTCCAGGTAACGGCGTGCTGTCACTCGGGCCATTCCGGTCGATGCGGCGACCTCGGCCGCGGTCAGCCCGTCGTCAGCGTTGCGCAGGGCGGTCTGGACGGTGTCGAGGCTTTCCGGCGAGAGAGTCTTGGGCACCACGGGTGGGGTCGGGGCTCGCAACGTGGCGAGAGCTTCGTCGATCTCTTTCTGGTCGACGGCCTGATGGTCCGAGGCCGCGTTCCGGAACGATGCGTACTGCGTCAGCCGCTCCCGCAAGGTGGCGAACACGAACGGTTTGACCAGGTACTGCATGGCGCCGTGCCGGACGGCGGCATGCACCGTCGCCATGTCCCGGATGGCGGTGATCACGATGACGTCGGGTGGGTGCGGTAACGCCTGGAGCTGGCGACAGACCTGGATACCGTCCATCCCCGGCATGGTGAGGTCGAGCAGGACGAGATCGATACCGCCTTGGCGCACCCGGGCCAGGGCGCTCGCCCCGTCGTGGACGATGCCTGCCACCCGGAAGCCACTGACCTTCGACACCATCTCCGCGTGTACCCGGGCGACCACACTCTGGTCGTCCACCACGAGAACATCGATCACGTCGTATCTGCCCCTGTCGTGTCGTGGGCCAGCGGGATCTCGACGACGAACCGGGCGCCGACCCAGCGGTCCACCGTGATGGTCCCGCCCAGCCGGTGTACCGCGGCGGAGACGAGGGCCAGCCCGAGGCCCTGCCCGTGCGCCTCGCCGGGAACCGTCCGGTTCTTCGTCGTCCAGCCTGCCGTGAAGGCGTGATCGACGAACCCCGGAGGAAGGCCCGGCCCGGAGTCCGAGACCTGCAGCCGGACCGAGGACGCCGTCGCCGTGGCCAGCACGTGAACCCACCGTGGCGGTGGCGTCACCGCGGCGGCGTCGATCCCGTTGTCGATGAGGTTGCCGAGAATCAGCACCAGGTCCTGTGACGGGAGCCCGACCTGCGGCATTGTCGTCGACGGATCCACGTGCAGCGCGACCCCTGCTTCGTTCGAGGACGCGGCCTTGCCCATGAGCAAAGCGGCGAGAATCGGGTCGGCGACGGTGGAATGAATGGATTCGCGTATCTCGCGGCTCCGCGCGAGGACGGCGGTGGCGAAGTCGACGGCTTCCTGCGCGTGGCCCAATTCGACCAGGGACACCACCGTATGAAGGTGGTTGTCGGCCTCATGCGCCCTTGCCCGGAGCGCGATCGTCGTCTCGCGTTCGGCGCGGAGCTGGGCGGTGAGCCGCGCTGTCTCCGTCTCGTCGTGGATCAGGACGGCCTGCCCGACGATCCGTTCCCGGCGGGACACCGGCCGCCGGACGATCCTGAGGCTCCGGCCCCTGACCACCACCGGCGAGGCCGTCTCGGAGGCCTCCCCGGCCCTGATCAGGTGGAGGATCGCGGGGGTGAGTCCCGCGCCGTTGACGGGGTCGCCGAGCGGGACAGATGTGCCGAGGAGTCGTCTCGCGCCCTCGCTCCAGGTCCGAACCTTCCCCTCCGCGTCCAGGACCACAATGCCGTCGGCGTCCGAATTGGACAGTATGTCACGATATGCGAACAGCCATCGCAGGTGTTCGGGCAGAGCGAAGGGCGCCAGGATCCGGAGGGCCCGTTCAGCTCCGTTCACGGGGCCATTCTCACCGCTTCGGACGCCGAATGACCCGGGGGACAGGTCCTGGGCGCGATCCCCGAGACCGACCAGTATGAACAGAACCCCGACAGGGCGGGACCACTATGACCGCAAGTCGGCGGACGGGCTCGCTCAATGCTGTCCTCTTTGCCGGCATGCGCCGATGGCGGCCGTGCGCCGAGAAGGAGAATATATGTCCAGCTCGACCGTGACGTCCCGAGCTACCCGAGTAACGATTCTCGCCCCTGTCCGGGGGGTTCTGGTCCCGATGGAGACGATCCCCGACCCGGTCTTCGCCCAGAAACTGGTCGGGGAAGGGATCTCGATCGATCCCCTCGAGGGACGTCTGCACGCGCCTGTGGCGGGTGAGGTTTCGCATCTGCATCCTTCGGCGCACGCCTTGACGCTGCGAACCCCCGAGGGCCTCGAAATCCTCGTGCACATCGGGTTGGACACAGTACGTCTGCGCGGGGAGGGCTTCACCACGCACGTTCGGATGGGTGACTCCGTCCGCGCCGGTGACCTGCTCATCTCCTTCGACCTCGATCACCTGGCTCTCCACGCCAAGAGCCTGCTGACGCAGGTGGTGGTGACCAACACCGCCATGATCACCTCATTGACCCCGCGGACCGGCGCCGTGTCGGTCGGCGATCCGGTGGCCGACATCACTCTTCCCGGTGCCGGGGGCGGGAGTGGTGACGGTGCTGACACGGCCGCCGCGGGACAGCGGGTCACCTCACCGGCCATCCTGGTGCCGAACCCGTCGGGTCTGCACGCTCGTCCCGCGGCGACCCTGGCCAACCAGGCGCAGCAGTTCCGCAGCCAGATCTGGCTGGTGATGAACGACGTCCAGGTCAACGCCAAGTCGATCATGGCGGTGATGGGTCTTGAGGTCACCGCTGGTGCCACGGTCCGGATCGTCGCCTCCGGTCCTGACGCAGAGCAGGCGGCCGAGACTCTGTCCGCCGCCGTCGCGGCCGGTCTGGGCGAGGAGATCGGTACGTCGCCGGTGTCCGTCACCCGGGTCTCGGTCCGTCCCGTTCCCGCCACGGTTCCCCCCGCGCCGTCCGTGGCATCCGCCGTCCTCCCGGCGACGACGCCCGTGAGCGCGCCCGTGAGCGCACCCGCCGCGCGGCCCGGCTCCGGTGCCGCCGGTCAGCACTCGTCGCGAGAACTGCGTGGGGCCGCCGCCTCCCCCGGCCTCGCGGTGGGCACGATCGTCCAGGTCCGGCGCGAGGACGTCGAGGTCACCGAGGAGGCGACGGACCACCACGCGGAACGCCGTCGCCTGAACGACGCGATCGATCGTGCCCAGACACAGCTCTGGGCGCTGGAGAACCGGCTCACCCAGGAGGCGGACGCCGACAAGGCGGCCATCTTCGCGGCCCATGCCGAGATCCTCCGGGACCCCGATCTGCTCGACCTCGCCGCCAGCGGGATCGACAAGGGCAAGAGCGCCGCCTACGCCTGGCGGGCTGCCTACTCGGTGTACGCCGACCGTCTCGCAGCCCTTCGCTCGGAGGTGCTGGCCGGGCGGGCCATCGACGTCAGGGACGTGGGCCAGCGCGTGCTCGAAGAGCTCATCGGACGGCGCGGTGAGCGTGCGTCTCTCCCGCCCCACACGATCCTCGTCGCCGAGGACCTCAGCCCCTCCGACACCGCGACCCTGGACCGCAGCCTCGTTGTCGGTTTCGTCACCACCGGTGGGGGAGCGTCGTCCCATGTGGCGATCTTGGCCCGTTCGCTCGACATCCCGGCGGTGGCCGGAATCGACGCCCGGGTCCTCACCATTCCGGACGGGACACGCGCCGTCCTCGACGGCGGGGCGGGGACGCTGAGGTTCGACGTCACCGATTCCGAGGTCGAGCGCATCTGGAGTCGGCAGGCCCGGCGCACCGAGCGGCGAGCCGTCGAGCTCGCGCATGCCGAGGAGCCCGCGGTCACCCGCGACGGTCACCGCGTCGAGGTCGTGGCGAACATCGCCGGGGTCGACGACGCCCGTACCGCCCTGGCCAAGGGCGCCGAGGGCGTTGGTCTCCTGCGGTCGGAGTTCCTCTTCCTCGACCGGCGTACGGCACCGACCGAGGACGAGCAGTCTCGCGTCTACCGGCAGGTGGCCGAGTCCTTGCCGCCCGGTGCCCCGCTCGTCATCCGGACCCTGGACGTCGGTGGCGACAAACCCCTGCCCTACCTGCCGATCCCCCCGGAGGAGAACCCTTTCCTCGGCGAACGTGGTGTCCGGGTGGCGCTCGCCCGTCCGGAGGTACTGCGCACCCAGGTCCGGGCGATCCTGCGGGCGGCCGGCGTCGGGGCACGCCTCCATGTGATGTTCCCGATGGTGGCGACGTTGGACGAGTACCGGCAGGCCCGCGCCATCCTGGAGGAGGAACGTGTCCGGCTGGGGGCTCCTGAGGTTCCCGTCGGCGTGATGGTCGAGGTGCCGTCCGTGGCCCTGACCGCCGCCCGTTTCGCCGAAGAGGTGGACTTCTTCTCCATCGGCACCAATGATCTGACGCAGTACACGCTCGCCATGGACCGGGGACATCCCAAACTCGCCCCGCAGGTCGACGGCCTCCATCCCGCGGTCCTCACCCTGATCGGGCAGGTGGCCGCGGCGGCGACCGCGGCCGGTCGATGGGCCGGAATCTGTGGCTCGATCGCTTCCGATCCGCAGGCGGTCCCGTTGCTGATCGGTCTGGGGGTGCACGAACTCAGCGTCTCGGTCCCGGCACTTCCCTCGGTCAAGGCGCAGATCCGGACGCTCTCCCTCGAGTCGTGTCGAGAACTCGCGGCACAAGCCCTCGCCGCGGACAGCGCGGCCTCCGTACGGGCCCTCGTGCCCACCGTCGATGAAGAGGAGATCGCGTGATGTCCACCGCGACCACATCCCCCGCGGGATCAGGCACGGTCCGCGAACCGAAGCCCGCCGCGGACGGCGGGAACGGAGCCGGCGGACGGAACATCGGCAGCGTCATCTTCGGGTTCATGCAGCAGCTGGGTAAGTCCCTCATGCTGCCGGTCGCTGTCCTTCCGGTCGCGGGAATCCTCCTCGGCGTCGGCGGGGCCTTCATCGGCGCTCTCAAGCAGGACGCCGTCGACCGCGGTGTCTGCGTTCTCAAGGGCGCCAAGGTCGCCTGCGAGGTGGCCGGTGCGGTCGGGGACCCCGTGACCGCCGGGCTGGTGGCCAGGCCCGTCTACACGTTCCTGGAGATCCTCCAGGCGTCGGGCAACCCGATTTTCGGGGCCCTTCCGCTGATCTTCGCGATCGGTGTCGCTCTGGGCATGACCCGGAACGACGGAGTGTCGGCCCTTGCGGCGACCGTCGGCTACCTGGTGATGAACGGCACCTTGGGGGTCGTCGCCGCGTCCCGGGGTATCAAGACCGACCAGATCCTCGGCGTGGAAACCCTGAACACCGGTGTCTTCGGCGGCATCATCGTCGGTATCGCAGCGGGCGCGTTGTTCAACCGCTTCTTCCGGATCTCGTTGCCGCCTTACCTCGGGTTCTTCGCCGGCAAGCGGTTCGTTCCGATCGTCACAGCCTTCGCGGCCATCGCCATCGGACTCACGCTTTCCTTCGCCTGGCCTCCTGTCGGTGATCTCATCAACAACGGCGCCAATGGGCTGCTGCGCGCCAACACGCCCGTCACGGTCTTTGTCTACGGCATCGTCGAGCGCTCGCTGATCCCCTTCGGCCTGCACCACATCTGGAACGCGCCGTTCTTCTACACCCTGAACATCGGCGGGTGGAACGACTGCGAGGGCATCCTCACCTGCTTCTTCAAGGGGCACTCGGAGTCCGGCATCCTCGGTGGAGGGTTCCTGTTCAAGATGTTCGGCCTTCCCGGCGCGGCGCTCGCCATGTGGCGGACCGCGAAGCCCGAGAACCGCGCGCGTGTCGGGTCGATCATGTTGTCCGCGGCTCTGACGTCCTTCCTCACCGGGATCACCGAGCCTCTCGAGTTCGCCTTCATGTTCGTGGCACCGCTGCTGTACGTCGTCCACGCTCTGCTCGCCGGACTCGCCTTCCCGATCATGTACTTGGCGGGGGCCCGCCTCGGGTACACGTTCTCCCAGGGAGCCATCGACTACGGCCTGTTCTTCGCGAACGGTGACAGAGCCTGGCTGGTGCTCGTGCTCGGCCCGCTGTATTTCTTGCTCTACTACGCCGTGTTCACCGCTCTGATCAAGTGGCGTAACCTGCGCACTCCCGGTCGCGAGGACGAGGTCGTGGAGGAGGAAGGGGAGAAGGGCGGCGTGCGGTCCGTCCACGAGTTCGCCCGTCAGTTGGTCCTCGCCTTTGGTGGGAAGAGCAACATCAAGGACCTCGACGCCTGCATCACCCGGCTTCGGGTCGGTGTCCACGACATCGCCCGAGCCGACGAGAAGAAGCTCAAAGCACTCGGCGCGGCCGGGGTGCTGCGCGTGGGGAACAATCTTCAGGCGATCTTCGGAACCCGGTCGGAGAACCTCAAGACCGACATGGAGGAGTACCTGCGGATCGCCGGGGACGAGGCGGAGATCAGCGAGGCGGACGTGGCCGAGGTCGTCTATGAGGAGTCGAGTCCGACACCACGGTTGATGGACCCTCAGGCACCTGAGAAGTCGCGGGACTGGGTCGCCGCGCTCGGTGGTCTGTCGAATCTGGTCAAGGCAGAGGCCGCGGCGACGACGCGCCTGCGCGTGGTGGTCGCCGACGACGCCCTCGTCGATGTCGACAAGCTCCGGGTGGCGCAGGTCGCCGGTGCGGTCAAGGTCGGTGAGGGTACCTGGCACCTCGTGGTCGGCCAGAACGCTGGACAGTACGCGGCCGAGATCAACGGCCAGCGGGCGGGCGTCCTGTCCTGAGCCCGGCCTGACCGGTCTCCAGCGAACCGGTCTCTATCGAACCGGCTCCGGCGATCCCGTCGGGGCCGGTTCGTCGGTCCTGCTCCGGAGGGGTTCCGGTGTCTCCCCCCGGTGTCTCCTCAGGTGCCTCGGGCTCCAGTCGCTCTCTGTCGAAGGGTTGACCTCGGCCCACGCTCGGTGAAACGATTCAGGACGGACTTCGCCGCCGAAGGGTGTGGGCGCATGGGCATCGACACGCGAACTGTCTCCCGCCTCGAATCGCTGGCTGTCGAGCTGCCCTCGTGGGCGTTCGGCAACTCCGGGACCAGGTTTCGCGTGTTCGGCAGCCCGGGGGCTCCCCGCACCGTTCGGGAGAAACTGGCGGACGCCGCTCAGGTCCACCGGTACACAGGGCTGGCGCCCAGCGTCGCCCTCCACATCCCCTGGGACGACGTCGACGACTTCGCGGCGTTGCGGGCTTTCGCCGAGGATCTCGGGATCCGTCTCGGCACGATCAATTCCAACACCTTCCAGGATGAGGTCTTCGAGTTCGGCTCGCTCGCCTCTCGGGCCCCCGCCGTCCGCCGCACGGCCGTGGACCACCACCTGCGATGCCTGGAAATCATGGAGGAGACGGGGTCCCGTGACCTGAAGATCTGGCTCGCCGACGGCACCAACTATCCGGGACAGGACGACATCCGGGCGAGACAGGATGCCCTGGCGTCCTCACTGGCCGAGATCTACTCCCAGCTCTCGGACGATCAGCGGCTGGTTCTCGAGTACAAGTTCTTCGAACCGGCCTTCTACCACACCGACGTCCCGGACTGGGGCACGGCGTGTGCCCAGGTCGCAGCCCTTGGCGAGCGTGCCGTCGTCTGCCTGGACACTGGCCACCACGCTCCCGGGACGAACGTGGAGTTCATCGTCGCCCAGTTGCTCCGCCTGGGAAAGCTCGGATCCTTCGACTTCAACTCGCGGTTCTACGCGGACGACGACCTCATCGTCGGTGCGGCGGATCCCTTCCAGCTGTTCCGGATCATGGCGGAGGTGATCCGGGGCGGTGGCCTGGATCCCGGATCGGACGTGGCACTGATGCTCGATCAGTGCCACAACGTCGAGGACAAGATTCCCGGGCAGATCCGATGTCCGTCCGGCGTTGGCACGATGGAGGGCCGAACGTGGCCTCCCAGAGGACCCCCTGGACGCCTTCACCGCCGGGGGTTATCTCCGGAGGATCGCCGCTGAACGTGTGGGCGGGGTCCAGGCGGGCTGGGGCGCCTGAGCGGCGCTGGGGTGCCTGAGCGGTGTGCCTGACCTCGCTCTCTTGCCGTTCGCTCCACGTACCCGAGGACAGCGCGAAGTCCAGGAGGAATCCCGGTGAATGAGCCACGAGGAGGACGAGCCGGATGACGCACGTGACTGCCGCCGAGCTCATCGCACGGTCCCGGCGCCTCGGCGCCGATCCGCGCACGACGAACAACGCGGGCGGCAACACCTCAGCCAAGGGAACCGGTATCGACCCGGTGACGGCCGGACCCGTCGAACTGCTCTGGGTCAAGGGGTCGGGGGGGCGACCTCGCGACCCTGACGGAGGCAAACCTTGCGGTCCTGCGGCTCGATCGGGTACGCGCCCTCACCGGCGTCTACCGGGGCGTCGAGCACGAGGACGAGATGGTCGCGGCCTTCGACTACTGCCTGCACGGCAGGGGAGGCGCGGCGCCGAGCATCGACACCGCGATGCATGCTCTCGTCGAGTCCCCGCACGTCGACCATCTCCATCCTGACTCCGGGATCGCTCTCGCGACGTCGGCGGACGGCGAGGCCCTCACGCGGGAGATCTTCGGCGAACGGGTGGCGTGGGTGCCGTGGCGGCGCCCGGGGCTCCAGCTCGGCCTGGACATCGCCGGGATCCGGACGGCGAACCCGGAGGCGATCGGCTGCGTCCTCGGCGGCCACGGCATCACCGCCTGGGGCGACTCGTCCGACGAGGTCGAGTCCCGCTCGATGGAGATCATCCGGACGGCGGAGGCCGCCATCGCCGAGGGCGTCTCACGGATGGCCGGGCGCGGCGAGCATCCGTTCGGACCGCTCGATCCCGGGTGCGAGGCGCTCCCCGACGACGAGCGCCGGGCGCGGGCGGCGGCTCTGGCACCCGTCGTCCGGGGGCTCGCGAGCACGGACCGGCGTCAGGTCGGCCACTTCACCGACACCGGCGCCGTCCTGGACTTCCTCTCCCGGGAGAAGCTGGAAGGGTCGGCCGCTCTCGGCACCTCCTGTCCGGACCACTTCCTGCGGACCAAGGTGTCGCCCCTCGTCGTCGACCTCCCGGCGACCGCACCCGTCGAGGACGTCGTCGCGCGTCTGCGCGAGGTGCACACCGGGTACCGCGAGCAGTACGCCGCCTACTACCTCGTCCAGGCAGGCGCCACCGGGGCGCTGTCCGGGGGGCTGCCCGCGATCCGGGAGGTCGTCCGAGTCTCCGTCCGCCTGACCCGATTCGAACCGTCCCCCGACCGCGGCGCCTGGGCCCGTGCCGAGGAACGTGTCAGGGGGTAGCCCCCGTGCTCCCGGAGGCCACCACGAGCCGGTATCCGGGGGCTGGCCCCAGACTTCTCGGCCCGGTCCGTCACTACGCTCGCAGCGTGTCCCTCCTCACGACGAGATCTCTGACGCGGCGCTTCGGCACCGTCACCGCGTTGTCGGACCTCAGCGTCGACGTCTCGCCCGGTGTGGTGGGTCTGATCGGTGCGAACGGTGCCGGTAAGTCGACCCTGATCAAGATCCTCCTGGGCCTTCTTCCCTCGACGTCGGGGTCGGCGACGGTGCTCGATCTGGACGTCGCCACGCAGGGTGAGGCGATCCGCGAGCGGATCGGCTACATGCCCGAGCACGACTGTCTGCCTCCGGACACGTCCGCCACGGAACTGGTGGTGCATCTGGCCCGCATGTCCGGCCTTCCCGCCACGGCAGCCCGTGAGCGTGCCGCGGACACCTTGCGGCACGTCGGTCTCTACGAGGAGCGTTACCGGCCGATCGGGGGGTATTCCACCGGTATGCGCCAACGGGTGAAGTTGGCGCAGGCCCTGGTCCACGACCCCGCGTTCGTGCTGCTCGACGAGCCGACGAACGGCCTGGACCCGGCCGGACGTGACGAGATGCTCGACCTGATCCGCCGGGTGGGCTCCGAGTTCGGGATCTCCGTGCTCGTGTCCTCCCACCTGCTGGGTGAGCTGGAACGGGTCTGCGACCACATCGTGGTGATCGAGAACGGCCGGTTGACGCGGTCCAGTTCCACCGCCGCGGTGACGGCTGCCAGCGGCGTCCTCGCGTTGGAGGTCGACGACCGCACCGAGGAACTCGTCGCTCTCCTGCGGGAGGCGGGCCTTCACACCGTCCTTGACGGCAGGACCGTCGCGGTCACCCTCGACGGCGATCTCACCTATGACCGGATCCGTGATGCCGTCGTCCGCCTCGGGGTCGGGCTGGTCAGGCTGGAACACCGGCGCCACCACATGACCGAATTGTTCACGGGGAAGAACTACTCAACAGGGAGCCGGACGTGACGACCACGACCTCGGGTGGCACCTCTGACCGGGGCGTCATCCACGACATCGGGTACCGCCACTACACCGGGCCCCGGCTCGGTCGCCGGCACATCGTCACCGCGTTGTACGCCGACAGCCTCCGGGGCGCCTACGGCCTCGGACGCTCGGCCAAATCGAAGATCATTCCGATGGGGCTGTTCGTCCTGATGGCCGTCCCCGCCGCGATTCTCGTGCTCGTGACCGCGGTGTCGAAGGTCACCGAGATCCCCGGCGGGTACACCTCCTACACGTTCAAGTTGCAGGCGCTCATCCCCGTCTTCCTCGCGGCGCAGGCACCGGTCGTGGTGGCGCGCGACCTGCGGTTCCGGGTGATGTCGCTGTACCTGTCCAGGCCGCTTCGCCGGGACGACTACGTGCTGGCCAAGTACGCGGCCTTCGCCACCGCGGTGTTCGCCCTCCTCGTCACCCCGCTCCTCATCCTGTTCGCCGGGGCACTGCTCCTGAAGTTGCCGTTCGGCGAGCAAATCTCGGGATTCCTTCCGGCGCTCGCGGGCGACATCCTGTTCGCGCTCGTGCTCGCCGCGATCGCCCTGATGATCGCGTCGGTCACCCCGCGCCGTGGGTTCGGGGTGGCCGCGATCGTCACGGTGCTGACCGTGATGACGACGGTCGGTCTCTCCGCCGAGGCGATCGCCGCCGAGCACGGATCCTGGACGCTCGCGGGCCACCTCGGAATGATCTCCCCGTTCTCGGTGGTCCAGGGTGTTCAGACCTGGCTGTTCGGCGCCGACAACCCGGCCCCGGCCGGTCCGCAGGGGACGGCGGGCGGGCTGATCTACACGGCGGTGACGGCTGCCGTCCTCGCCGGCTGCTACGGGTTCCTCCTGCTGCGCTACCGGAAGGTCTCGGTGTCATGAGCACCCTCGTCCTGGACGGCGTCTCCCGCTGGTTCGGCAACGTCGTCGCCGTCAACAACGTGACGATGACGATCGCGCCCGGCGTCACCGGGTTGCTGGGGCCGAACGGCGCGGGCAAGTCCACCCTGATCCACCTGATGGCCGGATTCCTCGCACCGTCGACCGGCACCGTCACGTTGGACGGGCAACCGGTCTGGCACCACGAGACGATCTACCGGCAGATCGGTCTGGTGCCTGAACGGGAGGCGATGTACGACGGGATGACCGGCTGGGAGTTCGTCCTCGCGAACGCCCGGCTGCACGGCCTCGCAGACCCGGAGTCCGCCGCGCGCCGTGCCGTCGAGACCGTGGAGATGACCGGTCCCTCGGACCGGGACATCGGTACCTACTCCAAAGGCATGCGCCAGCGGATCAAGATGGCGACGGCGCTGGTCCACGATCCGCCGGTCCTGCTGCTCGACGAACCCTTCAACGGCATGGATCCGAGACAACGGCTCCAGTTGATCGACCTGCTGCGCACGATGGGGGCCTCCGGTCGCACCGTGCTGTTCAGCTCACACATCCTGGAGGAGGTCGAGCAGCTCGCCGGTAGCATCCAGGTGATGGTCGCGGGCCGTCACGCGGCATCCGGGGACTTCCGGGAGATCCGCCAGCTCATGACCGAACGCCCGCACCAGTACACGGTCCGTTCCTCGGACGACCGAGCCCTGGCGTCCGCGATCATCGCGGAGGGCGGGGCGTCGGGAGTGCGGCTGGAGCGGGCGGCCGGTGCCGGGTCGTCGGACGGCGCCGGGTCGTCGGACGTGCTGCACGTCCAGGCCAGCGACTACTCCCGCTTCGTCCGCGCCCTTCCCGCTCTTGCCGCGAAGCTCGACATCCGGCTCTTCGCGGTGATCCCGGCGGACGAGTCCCTCGAAAGCGTCTTCTCCTACCTGGTGGACCGATGAACGCGACAGTCGCCCAGCTCACCGCCCGCAGTCTCTTCGGCCGACGACGGATCCTGCTCCTTCTGGCGCTGCCCGCCGTCCCGCTGCTGCTCAGCCTGATCGTCCGGATGGCGACGGGCCCCGACGAGCAGATCGCCCGGACGCTGATGCAGACGCTGACGCTCGGGACCGTGCTCCCGCTCTTCGCCCTCATCGCGGGGTCCGGCGCGATCGGACCTGAGATCGATGACGGATCGATCGTCTATCTCCTCGCGAAGCCGATCCGCCGGTCGGAGATCATGTGGAGCAAACTCGCGGTGGCGTCGGCTTCGGTGGTCGTCCTGGCGGCCGTACCGACGTTCGTGACCGGGCTCATCCTCGCCGGGACGGCGGACCGCCTGGCCCTGGGGTACGCCGTCGGCGTGGCCGTCGGCGGGGTGACGTACTGCGCCCTGTTCCTGATGCTCTCCGTCCTCACCCGGAACGCGGTCGTCGTCGGTCTCGTCTACGCCCTGCTGTGGGAATCGATGGTCGGAGGGTTCGTCTCCGGTGCTCAGGCTCTCAGCGTGCAGCAGTGGGCGCTCGCGGTCACTGAGTGGATCGTTGGAGCCCGGGCTCAGGCCCTCGGCGTGGAAGCAGGGGTACCGCTCGGTGCCGCGGTACCCCTGCTCCTCGTCGTCGCGATCGGGAGCACCTGGTTCGCCGGACAGCGCCTTCGGAGCATCCGGGTGACGAACGAGGAATGAACCAGGTCCCGGCTGGTCAGCGGTTCTCGGTCACCAGCCTTCGTGTCGCCGTCAAACTGAGGATGCCGTCCGGGTAGGTGGGGGGCGGGGCTGGTGATGCGCGTCCGGTCACCGTGAGTCCCCACTCGCGTAGTTCGCCCGCGGCGGCTTCGGCCAGCCGGGGGACCGCCGCCGCCACCGGCGACGACAGGCCCATCATGGGGCTGACCTCGCCGGGCTGGACTCCCCACAGGACGAGCCGTGGTGGTTCCCGGCCCTGCAAACGGGTCGCTGCGAGCAACTCGACGAAGCCCAGTTCGTGCGTGGACAACCGGGCCGCGAACGCGGCCCGAAGGTCCGTGCCCTCCAGCCGGATCAGTTCACCGGGCCGTCGTCGTGTCTCGACGGCGTCGAGCACGAGCAGCGCCCGCGCACCGGCCAGGAGCCCCAGGAGGTTCATCCCGAGGACCCCGCCGTCGAGGACCTCGACGTGAGGCGGCAGCTCGTGGGTGCGGAGCAGTTCCGCGAGCGCGGCCGGACCGGCACCGTCGTCCCCGGTGAGGATGTTGCCGAGAGCGAGGACGACGGTGCCTTCACCGTCCGATGTCATGGAACCACGGTGAGTTCGGAGACGATCTGGCCTTCACCGTCCAGGACATGGACGGCGCAGGCCATGCACGGGTCGAAGGAGTGGACCACTCTCAGGATCTCGACCGGTTGGGCCGGATCGTGAACCGCGGTGCCGACGAGTGCCTCCTCCCAGGCGCCGCGGCGGCCCTTGGCGTCGCGGGGTGATCCGTTCCAGGTCGAGGGGATGACGATCTGGTACCCGGCGATCTTGCCGTCGGCGATCCGGATCCAGTGCCCGAGGGCACCACGCGGGGCTTCCGTCGTTCCGTGGCCGACGGCCGTCGCCGGCCAGGTCGAGGGATCCCACTTCGTCGTGTCCGCGATCTGGAGCTTCCCCGCCGTGATGTTCGCCTCCAGCTCCTTGACCCACCCGTCGAGCTGTTCCGTGAGCCACTGTGTCTCCAGGGCCCGGGCCGTCATGCGGCCCATCGTCGAGTAGAGGCGGTCGGCCTTCCCGCCCAGGGCGGGCAGCGCGTTGTCCACGAGCTGGACGACGCGCTTCACGCCTGCCGCCCGGGCTGCCATGACCCGGGCGAGCGGCCCGACCTCCATCACCGTGTCCTCGTACCGGGGAGCCTTGCTCCAGCTGTAGCGGCCGGAGGTGTCGATCTCCTTGTACGGCGGGGTGGGGCCGGTGTAGGCGGGTTCGGTCACTCCTTCCGAGGGGTGGCGGGCGGTGCTGCCGGAGTACCAGGAACGGGCCACATGCTCGGTGATCTTTTTCTGGTCCACCCGTTCCAGGGCGTCCGGACGTTTCCGCTGCACGATCCCGGACGGTACGAGCATGGCCCCCGTGGCGTCGGGGAACTCGCCGTAGCTCATGAGGTTGCCCGTCCCGGCTCCCGAGGTGGCGTACTCGGGGTAGGAGCGTGCGAGGTACAGCAGGTCGGGGACGTACACGTCACGCACGAAGGCGAGGACACGAGCGTTGATCGCCCGCAGTTCCTTGAGGATCTCCGGTCCGACCGAGGAGGTCTCCGCCGGATCGAGCGGAGTGCTCATCCCGCCGACGAGGTAGGTCTGGGGATGGGGATTCTTCCCACCGAGCAGGGCGTGGATCCGGGCCGCGTCCCGTTGCCACTCCAGCGCCTCCAGATAGTGCGCGACGAGCATCAGGTTGCCCTCGGGTGGCAGCCGGTAGGCGGGATGTCCCCAGTACCCTCCGGCGAACAGGCCGAGCTGGCCGGATTGGACGAACTTCGTCAACCGGTCGCGGACCGAGGTGAAGTACTCGGTCGTGTTCTTGCTCCAGGAGGACGACGAGGCCTGGAGCGCGGCGGCCTTCGCTGGATCCGCCGTGGCGGCGGAGGTGACGTCGAACCAGTCGGGGCCGTGCAGGTGGTAGAAGTGCACGACGTGGTCATGGATCAGCTGCGCTGCCCCCATGAGGTTTCGCATCAGGCGTGCGTTGTCGGGGACGGTGATCCCTAAGGCGTTCTCGACGGCGCGCACCGAGGCGAGCGCGCTCACGGTGGTGCACACGCCGCAGATCCTCTGGGTGAAGACCCAGGCGTCCCGGGGGTCGCGGCCGATCAGTACCTGCTCGATGCCCCGGTACATGGGGCTCGTGCTCCAGACGTCGGTGACTTTCCCACCGTCCACCTGGGCCTGGAGGCGCAGGTGCCCCTCGATCCGGGTCACAGGGTCGACGACGACCTTCATGCCGGCACCTCCACCGCGTCAGCTGTGTTCGACCGCTTCGTCCGCCGGGATCGGCGCCGGTCAGGAGCCGCGGTCCTTCCGGGGGTCTTCCCCGGATCCGTGGTGGCGGGGCCGGTCGTGGGGGTTGCGGGGGTCGCGGGGGTTGCGGGAGGGGTACTGCTGCTCGTGCTACCGCTCGGACTCGTGCTCGGACTCGGACTGGGACTCGGCGTGGTCGCGTGGGCGAAGAACGGCGTGTTCTTGTCCCAGAAACCCTTCGTCGTGCACCCGATGCAGGTCGCTCCGGTGCCGACCGGCCAGCTGCCGGAGTTCCAGTTGCGCTGGTAGCAGTTCGCGAACGTCGACGGTCCCCGGCATCCCATGTCGATCAGGCACCAGCCCTTGCGGTGTCCCTCGTCACCCCACTCCTTCACGCGCTGCCCCGCGCGGAGATTGTCGAACCGCTCGCACCGCTGGGTGCCGTGGACCTTCTGGCCGTAGGCGAAGGTGGGTCGCATCTCGGCGTCCAGGGCCGGGAGCTGCCCGGTGGCGAGGTAGTTGACGATCGCGGCCACGAGGTTCATGCCGTTGAGGGGACAGCCTGGCATCGACATCCATTTCCCGATGTCGGGAACGGCCTGCGCGATGCCGACGGCCTTCGTCGGGTTGGGGGCCGCCGCCGCGATCCCGCCGTCGACGGCGCAGCTGCCGGCGGCGATCGTGAACAGTGCTCCGGGGACCACCCGGCGGACGAGACTCAGCGCCGTCTCGCCGTTGATCACGCAGTGGACGCCGTCGTCGGCGGTCGGGATCGATCCCTCGACGATGCAGACGTAGTCCTTGCCGGCCAAGGCCTTGGTGAGGTTCTCGGCGGTGCGTTCGCCGGCCGCGGCCATGAGGCTCTCGTGGTAGTCGAGGGAGATGACGTCGAACAGCAGTTCGGCGACTCCGGGGTCGACCGCCCGCAGGAACGACTCCGTGTCGCCGGTGCAGTCCTGGAGGCCGAGCCACACCACCGGGAGCCGGTGTCCGGCGGCGACGGCTCGGGTGACCATGGCTTCGGGGAGGGCGAGTGCGGCGGCGATGGCGGCGCAGAATCCGATGAATCCCCGACGGCTGACATGACTCGGGATCGGACCTCGGGGTGGAGCCGAGTCGTCGGCTGGTCGCTGGGGCATGACTGTCTCCTAGATGACGGCGACGGCTGTCGCGGAAAGCCTGGGCCGCACGGGCGGAAAACGGTGAAGAGAGCGAGAGGTCAGTCGGCGGTCGTGGGCCAATCGCCGAGGTGCACCACCTCCCCGTTCGCGTGCACGAGTCGGGCGGGCAGTCCGCGGGAGGTCAACCAGTCCACGGCCCGGTCGCCGAGGATCACGGCCGCGGTCGAGGCGGTGTTCGCGGTGACGCAGTCGTCGGCGATGACACTCGCGGTGCGCCAGACCGGCCGCACCGGGGTTCCGGTCCGGGGATCGAGGAGGTGGTGGAGGTCTTGCCCGGCGCGTTGCCAGCGCCGGCGCACGACGCTCGACGTCGCCAGGCCTCCGGCGCGGAGGGGGATGGTCTCCACGACTCCCCGCACCGGATCGGTGGGTTCCCGCTGTCCCGCGGCCTCCGCCTGTTCGGGGGTCTCGCACACCGCGACCCGCCAGTCCTCGTTCGGCTCGCCGCCCACCGCGACGTCACCTCCCAGGCTGACGAGGACGTCGACGCCCAGTTCTTCCGGGAGGGTGCGGGCGATCAGGTCCGCGGCGAAGGCCTTGCCGGTGGCCCCGAGGTCCAGCGCCCGGCCGAACGGCACCCGGACGCCGCGATCGTCCAGTTCGACGTCCCGCCAGGAACCTGTCACCGAGGGAACGGTGACGGCGGCGGCTTGTGATGCCCGCCGGACCTCGGGTAGATCACGGTCGTACCCCAACGCCTGGAGGGCGAGGCCCAGGGTCGGATCGACGAGCCCGTCCGTGGCCCGGGCCGCTGCCAGAGCCGCACGGAGGGCAAGGACGAGCGGACCGTCGATCTCGGTCCGCTCGCCCGCGTTCCTGTTGGCGCGCGACAGGTCGGAGTCCGGCCGGAAGCGGCTGCAGCACCGCTCGATGTCCGCGAGCAGACTCGCGGCGCGCAGGGAGGCCCCCCGACCCAGACGTTCCGGACGCACGAGCAGCTGCACGTAGCTGCCGAGCGCCGTCCATCGAGCTACGGCGTAACGGGGGAGGGGGCGCATTGATCAGGACGCCGTCGAGGTGACGGTCGGCTCGGTCGTGGAGCTGACGGTCGGCGGGGCGGGGGTGGTCGTGGCCGGAGGGGCACTCGGCTCCGTCGGCAGGGTCGGTTCGGTGGTCGGGACGGTCGGGGCCGTGGTGCTGTCCGAGGGGACCGGTTCCCCGGTCGGTGCGCCCGTGGGGGAGCGGGTCGTGTTGCGCGGCGGGCAGCGGCGGTCGCGGCGGGAACGGTCGTGGTTCCGCTTCCCACGGGTCGCGTCCGCGGTGGGATCGCCGGATTCACCGGATTCACCGGATTCACCGGACTCGGTGGACTCGGTGGACCGGGCGCCGCCGTGTTGACGGGCGAAGGCGACGGCGGCGGCCTCGTCGGCTTGGGCGTCGCCGGATCCGACCCAGAACTCGGCGTCCGAGTCGGACCCGGAGCCCGGCTGGGAGCGGTCGGACGGCATCCGGCCCGGCACCGTGCGGTCGGGGCGGGTTCGGTCCGAGGAACCCGTGCCGAAGGTCGGGGTCGCGCAAGGATCTTGCCGGCCTGGATCGGTCTGTCGCGAGACGGTCGGCCGGGACGTCGGCCACTGTCCACGCCCCTGTTGGTCACCGCCGCCGTTCGGGGCGCAGGCCAATGCCGTCGCCCCGGCCGCGATCAGGGTGCCGGATGTGACCGCTGCTGTCGCGGTGACCTTGAACCGGCGCGAGAGATTGCGATGGGCTCGATGAGGATTTCCAACCATGCAATTGAGGATAGGAGGGCGAGGTTCAAGATGTCACTAAAGCTCACGGAAGCGAGTATCAAGATCGGAGGATTCTCCGGGGGTGACGTGATCTCATTGTGTGGGTGAGGTCAGTCGCTTAGGTAAGCCTTCCCTTCATTGAGGAAGGTGCTGGTCGGCGTGGTTTTTGGGGGTGTCTGAGGATAAACTTCCATCGACCCTTGACATCTCGGATTCTCTGGTCCGATGTCCCCCCGATGGCATTCCGTGATCTCGGTTCCGGGTCCCGCCGACAGGTGTTCTCGAAGGTGGGGGCGGGGTTTTGCTGTCGGATCAGGGGTGCCGCGCCCGCCGTGAGCCCTTCCTCGCCGGGTGTCCTTCCTCTCCGTGCGTCCTTCCTCGGGGGAATCGTGTGAAGCGGCGCGACGGATATCTTCAGCAAGTCGTACGGGTTTCTTGATGTCCACAAGACCGGCGGGCCGGTCCCCGTTCGCGGTGTTTCGATGGTGGGATGTCCGCGACCGGCGGGGACCGGCTCGTCGTGCGTGAAAAGCGTTCAACACCGGTGGTCGCGCCTTAGGTGGAACCGCGCTGCCGACGGCCGGGGACACGCCCCGGGAGCGTCCGGCGTCATGCGGAGATCAAGTGTCATCCTTCGCCCCGGACGTCGCGAGTGCCTCCAGGACCTCCAGCACCTGGGTGCCGTACTTGGCGAGTTTCGTCTCACCGACCCCGTTCACCGCGGCGACCTCGGTGAGTGTTGCGGGCGGGTCGGCGGCGATCTGCCGGAGGGTGGCGTCATGGAAGACCACGTACGGTGGGACGCCCTGCTCCTTGGCGACCGACGTCCGCCAGGCCCGCAACGCCTCGAACCGCTTCTGCGCCTCCGGCGGCAGGTCCGCGGATCGTGCTCCGTCCTGTTCCCGGCCGGAGGTTCTGCGGCCGGATCGTGCGGATCCCGTGGATCTGGCGGGCGTCGAGTCCTGCCGCAGGGGTACCTCGCGGTGCTGCCACAGCACCGTCCCGCTCGCCTCGGTCAGGGCGAGGGTCCCGTGTTCCCCCTGGACGGCGAGCAGTCCTTGCGCGAGGAGCTGCCGCACCACCGCTCGCCAGGTCGCCTCCGGCAGCTCGGTGCCGACGCCGAAAACGCTGAGCCGGTCGTGTCCGAAGCGCACGACCTTCTCCGTCCCGCGGCCGAGGACGATGTCGAGGCAGTGTCCGACGCCGAAGCTCTGGTGCCGTTCGTGGCGCAGCCGGTACACGGTCGACAGCAGTTTCTGGGCAGCCACCGTGCCGTCCCAGGTCGTGGGCGGAGAGAGACAGGTGTCGCAGGTGCCGCACGGCGCGGCGGGTGAGCCGAAGTAGTCGAGGAGGAACCGGCGTCGGCACCCCACGGTCTCGCACAGGGCGAGCATGGCGTCGAGGTGGGCGGCCTGCGTGCGCCGGTGGGCCGCCTCCCCGGGAGAGCTTTCGATGAGGCGGCGCTGCTGGACGACGTCCTGCAGTCCGTAGGTGAGCCAGGCCGTGGCGGCGAGTCCGTCCCGGCCCGCCCGTCCGGTCTCCTGGTAGTAGCCCTCCACCGACTTCGGTAGGTCGAGATGTGCCACGAAACGGACGTCCGGCTTGTCGATACCCATTCCGAAGGCGATGGTGGCGACCATCACCAGGCCGTCCTCGCGCAGGAACCGGGACTGGTGACGGGCGCGGGTACCCGCGTCCAGCCCCGCGTGGTACGCCAGGGCCGCGACTCCGTTCGCGGTGAGGAACTCGGCGGTCCGCTCGACCGAGGCGCGGGAGAGGCAGTACACGATGCCGGCGTCGCCCTCGTGCTCGGAGCGCAACAGGGTGAGCAACTGCCGACGCGGATCTTTCTTGGGCACGATCCGGTAGGTGATGTTCGGCCGGTCGAAGTCACTGACGAAGTGCCGGGCCCGAGGTTCGGTGAGGTGGAGCCGCTCGGCGATCTCCGCCCTGGTGCGTGGGGTCGCCGTCGCCGTGAGCGCGATGCGCGGAACCCCTGGCCACCGCTCGGAGAGGACCGACAGGGCGAGATAGTCGGGCCGGAAATCGTGCCCCCACTGGGCGACGCAGTGGGCCTCGTCGATGGCGAACAACCCGATCCGGCTCCGGGCGAGCAGGCGGAGCACAGGCTCGGTGCGCAACGCCTCGGGCGCGAGGTACAGCAGGTCGATCCTGCCCGCGGCGACGTCGGCCTCCACGAGACGGCGCTCGTCGGGATCGAGGGTGGAGTTGAGGAACCCGGCCCTCACCCCCAGCGCGCGCAGGGCGTCGACCTGGTCCTGCATCAGGGCGATCAGCGGTGAGACGACGACTCCGACGCCGTCACGGACGATCGCGGGAATCTGGTAGCAGAGCGATTTGCCGCCACCCGTCGGCATGAGGACCAAGGCGTCACCGCCCTCGACGACATGGTCGATCACCTCCCGCTGGTCGCCGCGGAAGGAGTCGTAGCCGAACACCCGCCGCAGGACGTCGAGAGCTGTGTCCTCAGCCACGCGACGTCAGCGACCCTTCTTCAGTGTCCGGACACCTGCCGTGGCACCTGGCCGGACGGCCGGTCAGGCGTCTCCGCGCCTGGCCCCCCAGTGGAAGCGCCGCGGACGTGGGGGGAGCCTTGTGGCGTCGGCCGGGATGAACCGGTATCTCCCCCACGGCACGGTCATGGTCAGCATCGTGCACCGGACGGTGCGGCCTTTGAGGTACAGCTCCTGGTCGTCCTTGCGCGTGAACGTCGCAAGGTCCTGGACCCCGTTGCTGATGAAGGTCCGGAGTCCCTCGACGTCGCCGGTGAAGGGAGTGCCGATGATCTGGCCGTATCCGTCCAGCTGGGCCCACTCGATCCTCTCCATCCCCAGACTTAAGCACAAAGGTGCCAAACCATCCAGGTATGTAACCACTCTCGGCGCAATCTCCTCCGAACGACCGATGGCGTTCACCGTCCGGAGGGGTCCTGTCGGCGCCATCCTTCGTCGTCCCGCTCGTACCGTACCTGGGCGCCGGGGGAGACGAGGGTGGTCGCCGAGCCTGCTGTGTGCAGGCGGAGCAACCGGTCGGAGGCGACCGTGAGCTCCCCGTGTGAGATCGTCAGGGTGACCCGGGCGCCGAGAATGCGCAGACGGGCGCGCACCATGCCCCACTCCGACGGGAGGTGTGGGTCGACGTGGAGGATGCCGGCGGCGACGTCGAGCCCCAGGAACCCGTCGACGAGCGCCGACCACGTCCCCCCGATCGTCGCCAGGTGCAGCCCTCCGCTGCTGGACCGGGTGATGTCGTCCAGGTCGAGCCGCAGCGCCAGACGGAGAGCGTCGAGCGCCTCGTCCGGGCGTCCGGCACGGGCCAGCAGCCCGGCGGTGATCGCGGGGGACAGCGACGAACCGTGCGAGGTCCGGGGCACGTAGAAGTCGAGGTCGGCCGTCAGCGAGCCCGGTGGCATCTCGTGAGGCACGAGGAAGTGCGCCATCAGGACGTCGGGCTGCTTCACGATCTGCGATCGCCAGACCCGGCCACGGCCGAGCACGAGATCGGCGGCGAAGGGCAGCGGTGCGATTCCGTCGACGGTCAGGGGCTCAAGGTCGTTGTAGCCGGTGAACTGCTCGTGACGGCCGGTGGCCGGGTCATACCCGTCGACGAGCGACTCGGCGAGATCCCGCCACGTCGCGGCCTCGTCGGGGTCCGTGTTGAGATCAGCTCCGCGCCGCAGGTTCCAGCGGGCCATGATGTTCGTGAAGGCGTTGTCGTCGACGCCCTCGTGGTACTCGTCGGGGCCGATGACGTTCTCGATGTGGCCACGACCTCCGGCGTCCCGGGTGATGCGAGAGGCCCAGTAGCGGGCGGTCTCGACGATCAGGGGGTAGGCGTCGTCACTGAGCAGGGTGGTGTCGCCGGTCCAGGCCGCGTAGCGGGCGGCGCTCCACGCGACGTCCGCGACGATGTGCTCCTCCATCTCCCCCGTCCGGATCTGCATGATCTCCTTGCCGAGCAGGCCGGAGGTCGGGGTGACCTCCTCCCCGTCCCTGGCCGACTCCCAGGGGAAACGGGCCCCGGAACGGCGTTCTGCCGCGGCACGGGCCCTGGCGTTGGGCAGACGGCGGAGCCGGTACTCCAGCATCGCCCGCCCTGCCGCCGGACACATCGTCGTCATCGCGGGCAACATGAAGACGTCCGCGTCCCAGAACACGTGCCCCGCGTACCCCTGGCCGGACAGCCCCCGGGCGCCGACACCTCGTTCTTCACCGTTCCAGACCCCGTCCGGACCGGCGGGGCATCCCACGTTCGACCACAGCTGGAACAGGGCGAACCGGAACGCCTGCTGCGCCGCCAGGTCGTCGGGGATCTCGACGTCGACGGTCTCCCACCGGCGTGTCCATTCGGTGCGGTGCTCGGCGAGAAGGCCCTCGAACCCGAGCTTCACGGCGTCGCCGAGCGCGTCGAAGGCCTCGTCGACGCGGGGCATGTGCCGGGGGTCGGCCCGGTAGACGGCCAGCCGTTCCACCGCCCGGTACGGGTGGCCGTCTACCTCGTCGTCGACGACGTCCTGGACGGCGACCGCTCCGATCCCCCCGAGGCCGCCGACGGTCCGTACCCAGGTGACGCCCTCGTCCCGGCCGCCTTCGACCGTGCCCTCGGCGGAGGGCTGGAGCGGCGGTCCCGCGCTGAGCCGCTCCGTCGAGCACTCCGCCCGCATGACCTGGACGCCGGGCCGGGTGCTCGACGCGAACCGGACGGTCCGCAGCGGCAGGTCTCCCTGGAGCTCCTCGCGGAAGAGCAGTCCGGAGCGGAGGTCGAGGACACGGCGTTCCGCGACTTTCGCGCCGGTCAGCTCAAGGGCCGTCCACCCGGGGGCCGGGCGGAGGTGCTGTTTCGAGCCGGTCCCGAGGTAGGTGCCCGCGGCGAGGACGGCGGAGCTGCCCGGGTCCTCCTCCACGACGCCCCGGGTGGCGACGGTGCCGTCACCGATCGTGAAGACGGCGGCCTGGGCGCCCGGCCGGTGGGGGACCGGTCCCGCGGCCATGACCGTCCAGCCCGGTTCCTCGGAGGCGGAGGGGACCCGTTTGAGGGCATGCCGGCGGAGCTGCTCGTCGAGGAGGCGTTCGGCGTCCGCGAGATCGGCGGTGAACCCGCATCCGGAGTCCTTCGTCGCCCCGGGGGCGAGGAGGAGCGTGTTCCGTGGGGAGATGCCGTACGACAGGAAGGCCGTCAGCAGCCCGGCCCAGCCGGGCCGCGCCGGGCCGTCGACGGGGTGCGGGCGGATGCCCGCCGTGGTGAGCACATGGACGCGGCTGCCGCCTTCGGTCGCCAGCAGGACCGGGCCGCCGTCGCGGTGCAAGGTGTCGAGGACGTCGTCGAGGTCGCCCAGATGTCGCGGCGTCAGCAGGCCGATCCCCACCCGGGCGGTGACGAGCTGGGAGAGACGGCTGCGGAGCGTTCCCTCCCGGTCCTCAGTGGTGAGCGCATCGATGTCGACAAGGAGGGCGTCGATCGTCCGGAACGGCGCATGCATGCCCTTAAATTGGCACCATCGGCATCCATCCGACAGGGACCCTCAGTCACGAATGGTTCCGAGTGTGTGATCATTGCAGGTGGGAGGTCCCCTTTACTGCTGAAATTGATTCCCGAATTGGCTCTGTGCCTCGTTCCTGAAGATGGAGGAGGCTGGCGACCGCCTCTCCGACGTCGGAGGCTGAGTCCGCGGAGAGGTTCCACGTCGGTTCGGCCTCGCCGGGCAGGTGCAGCGCGAACCGGGCTCGCAGGGTTCCGTCGGTCTCGATGAACGCACCCGTCTCGATGATCACTTCGGTGAGGGCGAACGTCGACAGATGGGTGCGGTCGGACGGGTCGCCCGGTTCGTGGTTGCGCAGGCCGCTCACCGGGATGTCGACGAGTGAGAGACGCGCGCAGTGGTCGCAGAGGTAGACGAAGGCCGGTCCGCGTTTCGTGTTCCCGTGGAGGATCCTGTGGGGCTCGCACCCGGGGGAGAGGGCCTTCAGCGCGTCCACCCCCCGGTGTTCGGCGAGGGTGAGCATCCCCGGCTCGATGTGCGATGTCATGGGTGCTCCAGGATGCGGGCGCCGACCGGCGCTGGTCACTTTACAGTCACATGGTGCCACTGATAGTGACGATCGGTGGGAGCCTCACCCTGGAGCGCGAGGGTTGGTGTCCGCGCGGGACTCCCCGGCGTCCGGTTGCACCTGACACCCCGTGCCCGCATCATGGCACTCGGTGCCAGGCGGTTCGGGGTCGACGATGATCTGTACGGGGCACAGGAGCGGGGGCAGCTCACATGACGTCGATCGTCACCATCGGCACAGTCAGCATGGCCGACACAGCCAGCACGGCCGACACAGCCAGCACGGCCGTCACGGATGCCGGGACGGCGAGCGTCCCCGGGGCAGCCTCCGCGGTCGAGCCGGAGCAGCCGCCCTCACCTCCAGGTGATCTCTTCGTGGTCTCCGTGCACAAGGTGCGGGACCGTTCCGGCGAAACCCCCAGCGGCTGGCTTCCCTACGGCGTCTCCCATGCCTGGGCTCCTGGCACGCGCCGCACTCTGTGCGGGGAATGGACCAACGGGTGGACGGTCTTCTGGGACCGGTCCTTCGCGGCCGGTCCGCCCGCGACCTGCCCCCACTGCGTGGAGGCGACGCTTCCGGAGGATTCCCGTCGCAAGCTCGACCCCGTCGCGTCCCCCCTCGTCCGGCGTCCCGACACCGCCGACGTGTCACCGGCGGCCAGGGCGTGACGTCACCGGTCCCCGGAGCGATCCGGCCCGGACGTCAGCGGCCCCGCCAGACGTCGTCCTCCACGAGGAGCGCGCGTACGTGCTCGGGGAGGTTTCCGGTGGCGAGGTCGGCGAGGCTGACTCCCTCGAGCACCGAGCGCATCGTGGCCCGCAGGGCCACCCACGTGTCGCGCAGGGGAACGGCCGCGCCGGAGTACTCCACCTCTTCGGGGCGGTTCCCGGCGATGTTCGCGAGGGGCCCGTCGACGGCACGGATGATGTCCGCCACGCTCAGCTCGTTCGCGGGGCGGGCGAGCTGGTAGCCCCCGTCGACGCCGCGGCGGCTGCGGACGAGCCCTGCTGTCCGGAGCTCGGCGAGAATGTTGAGCAGGAAGGGGAGGGGGATGTCCTGCACGTTGGACACGCTCTCCGTCTTGACCCATTGGCCTTCGGGGGCTGCGGCGAGTTGGGCGGCGGCCCGGACGGCGTAGTCGGTCTTGGCGGAGATGCGCACGCCTCATTGTGACGTGTTCCCCTGCGGGTTCCCGCGGGGGGCGGTCCCGCCGTCGGGAACGTCCCTCCCCGGCGGGCCCCCGGTGACGTCTGCGATCCTGGCCGGATGGCAGCCCGTCTCCGCTTCTTGGCGAAGGAGGCGCGTCGGGATCTCACGATCACGGTAATTGTCCTGGTATGGATTGGCCTGGCCCTGGTCGTTGACGCCACCGTCGAGGTTCCGCCTCCGTGGGAACCGGTCCGGCGGATTCTCCTCGGACTCGGGACGTGGGGGTTGCTGGTCGGGATGCTGCTCCGTGAGGCACCCCTGGTGCGGGCGCAGACGGCGGTTGTCGTCGTCCTGGCCACGGCCGTCGAGTACACGTTCTCGCCGTTGCTGGAGGCCTACACCTACCGGATCGGGACCGTGCCCCTGTTCGTTCCTCCGGGCCACGGTCTCGTGTACCTCGCCGCCCTGGCCCTCGGGCGCTCGGCCCTGCTGCGGGCCGCTCCCCGGGCGGCCGTGGGAACGACCGTGGCCGTCGGCGGGGTGTGGGCGGCCGCGGGACTGGCCGGGGTACCGCGACCGGACGTCCTCGGGGCCTTCTGGTTCGCGTGTCTGCTGGGTTTTCTCATCTGGGGCCGGAGCACGTTGCTGTACGTCGGCGCGTTCGTCGTCGTGGGGTACCTGGAGCTGCTCGGCACCTGCCTGGGAACCTGGGCCTGGGCGGTCCGTGACCCGGTGCTGGGCGTGATCAGCCAGGGCAATCCCCCGTCGGGCGCGGCCGGGGGCTACGGGTGGTTCGACCTGTACGCGTTGCTGGGCGCGCCGGGCGTTCTGACGGTGGCGCGGTCAGCCCGCCAGCGCGCTCAGGACACCTTCGTGCAGTTCACCGTTCGTCGCGAGGGCGTTGCCCCCGAACGGGCCGTCGACGCCGTCGAGTGAGGTGAAACGGCCACCGGCCTCGACGACGATCGGCACGAGCGCAGCCATGTCGTAGACCGCGAGTTCAGGTTCGGTCGCGATGTCCACGGCGCCCTCGGCGACGAGCATGTACGACCAGAAGTCGCCGAAAGCGCGGGTCCGCCAGACACGACGACCGAGTTCCAGAAAGGCCTCGCCGCGACCGGAACTCTCCCAGCCGTCCAGGCTGGAGTAGGACAAGGAAGCGTCGCGCAGCGACGACACCGCCGACACCTGCAGGCGGCGGGCCGAGGACAGGCTGCGACCGCTCCAGGCGCC
>JAUPKQ010000021.1 GCA_030837345.1 Actinomycetota bacterium
GATGACGGACTCGAAGACCTGGATTCCGGTCTCCCGCCGGGGAGCGGAGTACCAACGATCGAACACGGCGACGAGCCAATCCCCGTAGGGCGTGGACTCGTCACCCGGGATCCTGCCAGGAGGCGGAACCGTCCAGGTACCGTGCGGTAGGAGGAGATCGATCCGGGGAGGCCCGTACTTGATCATCTCCTCGTAGTACGCCACTGGATCCTCATCGAGATCGATCACTCCGAGCAGCCCGCTGAACAGGGATCGGTACGAAGGACCGGATAACTCCTTGATCGCTCGATCGACGCCTGAGTGGCTACCTCGCCCGTCCGGGCGACGGCGACGGCGATCGTGAGCCCGCGCGGTACCGTCAAGACTGATTCCGACCTTGACCTGGTGATGCAGGAAGAGGTCCAGGAAGGTCCGATCGAGCAGCAGGCCGTTGGTCTGGATGGCGAGCTCGAGACCGACTCCGGTGCTCTCGAGGCTTCGTACCTCCTCGATGATGCGGCGCAAACGATCGGGCCCCGCCAGCAACGGTTCCCCTCCGTGGAGGATCACGGTAATGCTCGCCAGACCGTGGTCTGTGACATGGGTCGCGATCCGAGCCACGGCTGCCTTGAGAACCTTCGGCAACATCACCCGCGGCCGGAGCCTCCAGCTCTGATCCTCGAACGCATAGACATAGCAGTAGGTACAGGAGAGATTGCACCTACTGGTAATTTTGAGGAGGAACTGACGAAATGGTTGATGCCCATCACCAGAACGCCCCCGAGGAGGGCGCCAACCGGCAGTCCTATGGATGAGTTGACGAAACCATCGTGGGCAGGACGACGAAGCACGGTTGGCCCGAAGAACTGACCACGATGTCAGATGAAAGACTGCCACCTCGGCCCGTCACAGGTGAAGGGCCGACGTGACTCCAGAGCCTCACTCAGCGAACTAGCGAGAACCGTGTCTCCAAGGTGAGCAACAGCGGCCAACTCCACACCGCCGATGTCCACCACCGGCTCGTCAGCTGGCTCGGAAGGAGGCACTCGTATCACTCCGTTGAGAAGGCGTCACAGTCACCAAGCCGCAGCATCGGCATGACGCCCCGGAAGCCGACACCTCCATTACTGCCGGTCAAACAACCGTGTCACACGGTAGACCATTCCAGATGGCGACACGCCGAGTCAGCCAACGCGAATCTACACCGTTGTCACGAAGCGATGGGAGCACTCGGCTCGAAATCGTGATCTTAACGCAACGTCGGCGAAGGTTACTGCCAGCCGTATGGCAAAGAGCTTGGATGCAGCGGCGCCGACGGTGCCGGTGGCGACCGGAGCGCTGGCTTCGAAGGCGGCGCCGAGGCGGGCGAAGTCGCTGTCGTCGAGGTCGACGTCCTCGAAGGTCACCCACTCGCGGCCGCGGGGACCGAGAACCGCACCCTCGTACTGACGAACCGGAGGCGAGGGCTGGCGGTACTCGGCGAGGTGGAAGCACGTGCAGCGCTCCCAGCCGACGCCGAGGAGCAGGACGAGCGCGTCGGCGTCCTCCAGGCGGGCGAGAGGAGAGCGCTCCCCCAGATGGCAGGTGAGCTCATGGCCGGAGACGATCTCAGAGGCCAGGGGACCGAGGGCTGCGAAGGACGTGTGGGGGTGGGTGCTGCGCAACGCTCTGGGCCAGGATCTCACCTGTTCCGAGATCGCCCCCATCCGGTGGCCGGGCGTCAGCGCGGGGTCGAAGGCGGGCAGCCGCTCGCGGATCGTCGGCCACCACTCCTCCGGCACGACCGGGTCCTTCCAGCGGGAGGGATCGCGGTTGTCCGAGGTGAAGGTGGGGACGACGAGCGTCCCCTCCGGGCCGAGAACGTCGAGCAGGGCCTGGACGACGGCGAGCGCGCCACCGCACACCCAGCCGAGGGACCGCAGCGACGCGTGGACGAGGACGGTCCGACCGGCCTCCAGGCCAAGGGAGCGCAGGTCGGCGGCGATCGACTCGTGGGTCGGAGGGACCCCCGGAGCCGAAGGAGCCGGTGGCAGCGGCGGGGAGGGGGAGGAGGAGGGCTTCACCCTCCGGCCTTTTCATGATCAGAATCTTCCCCGGAAGGCAGAACCGTCACGCAGTGCGTCGCGCAGGAGATGCAGGGGTCGTAGGCGCGGACCATCGCCTCGCAGCGTCTGGTGATCTCCTCGAAGGGCAGGTCGGGATCGGCCTCGGCGACCGTCCGGAGGTCGGCCTCGATGCTGGCGAGGTTCTGCGAGGTCGGGGGGACGATGACGGCGTCCGTGATCGTCCCGTCGTCGGCGAGGGTGTAGCGGTGGTAGAGGACGCCGCGGGGTGCCTCGGTCGCGCCGTGTCCGGTGAGGGTGCCCCGCCCCTCCCCGAAGGGCACGTCGACGAAGGCCGGTCCCTCTCCGTCCCAGTCGTCGACGATCCGCTGGGCCTCCTCGACGGCGTAGACGGTCTCCACCGCGCGGACGACGATCGACCGGTACGGGTTGCGGCACACCGCGCCGAGCCCGGCCTCGCGCGCCGCGCCGGCGGCGGCTCCCGTCAGCCGGTCCGCGTTGAGCGCGTACCGGGCGAGAGGGCCGACGACGAAGGGCCGCTGTCCGTCGAGCCGGGCGTGGAGGGCGTGAGAATGGGCGACCTGTTCCTCGACGACGTGCTGCCCGTAGTCCGTCACGGGGAACGCCGACCCACCGGAGGTGACGACGTCCCCGGTCTCCATCGGGTACCCCGTGCCGGAGCGCAGGGCGAGGTACTCGTGGGGGTGTTCCAGGTCGGGGACGTCGAACCCGGACACGAGCCGGACGGTCGCCAGCGCGTCGTCCAGTGCCTTCGCGAGAACCGGCCGCAGGGCCTTCACCGCAGCCAGAGAGGGAAGGGCGTGGAAGCCGCCGACCCGCACGGTGACCGGATGGACGGACCGGCCTCCGACGGTCTCCAGCACCCGGTTCCCCGTCTGCTTGAGCCGAAGTCCCCGGGCGACGAGGCCGGGGTGGGCCGCGGACAGGTCGCTGACGCCCTCGCACCCGAGATAGTCGGGCGCGTGGAGCAGGTGCACGTGCAGGGCGTGGCTCTGGATCCACTCACCGCAGTAGAGGAGCCGCCGCAGCCGACGCACGGTGTCCGGGACCTCGACCCCGGTTGCGTGCTCCACCGCCGCGCAGGCGCTCAGCTGGTAGGCGACCGGGCAGATGCCGCAGATCCTGGCGGTGAGATCAGGGGCCTCGGCGGCGGCGCGTCCGCGGAGGAAGGCCTCGAAGAAGCGCGGGGGCTCGAAGACGCGCAGCTCGACGTCGGTCACCCGGCCGCCGTCCATGCGGACGGTCACCCCGCCCTCTCCCTCCACCCGGGCGAGCGCGGCGACGCGGACGACGTCCACGGGTCTCATGAGCGATCGGCCTCCTCCTGGCGGGCCTCCTCCTGGCGGGCGGCCTCGCGGCGGAAGGGTTCGGCGCCTGCCGTGACGGTCCGGAAGAGGTGGACGACGTCGCGTCGCGGGGTTCCCTCCGCGACGAGCCTGTCGGAAAGGGCCGAGGGGTTCGCCGCCTCCTGGGGGCCGAAGCAGCCGTAGCACCCACGTCCGTGACGGGGGCACAGAGCACCGCAGCCCGCCCTGGTCACCGGTCCGAGGCAGGCGAGCCCGCGCGAGACGAGGACGCAGGCCGCCTCGGCGCGGCGGCACTCGACGCACACGCCGTAGGTCGGCAGCCGTGGCCGCCGGTCGTGGAGCAGGGCGTCGATCACCTCGAGCAGCTGATGGCGATCGACGGGGCAGCCGGGCAGTTCGACGTCGACGGTGACGTGGGTGGCGATCGGGGTGGACCGGTCGAGGACGGCGACGAGGTCCGGTCTCGGGTAGACGAGGCGCCGGTACTCGTCGACGTCCGCGGTGTTGCGCAGGGCCTGGATGCCGCCGGACGTCGCGCAGGCCCCGATCGTCACGAGGCAGCGGGAGAGACGGCGCACCTCGACGATCCGTTCGGCGTCGGCGGGGGTGGTGATCGATCCCTCGACGAGGGAGATGTCGAACGGGCCCGGAGAGGCGGCGCGGGTCGCCTCGGGGAAGTACGCGACGTCGAGGGCGCGAAGTAGGTCGGTGAGTTCGTCCTCGCAGTTGAGCAGGGTGAGCTGGCAGCCGTCGCAGGAGGCGAACTTCCAGACGGCGAGGGTGGGCCGGGACATGTCACACCTCCTTGACGCGCAGCAGGGCCTCGACCCGCGACCAGGGCAGCACGGGTCCGTCGGTGCAGATGAACAGCTCGCGCAGCTGGCAGTGGCCGCACAGTCCGATCCCGCACTTCATGTTGCGTTCCAGGGAGAGGCGGATCCGGCCGGGCGGGACTCCCCGGTCGGCGAGGGCGGCGGCGGCGTACCGCATCATGATCTCGGGACCGCAGACGAGGGCCAGGGTGTTCGCGGGGTCGAATCCCGCTCTCGGCACGAGGGTTGTCACCCTCCCGACCCGCCCCCGGTAGCCGGGCGGCCCGTAGTCGACGATCTCGGCGACGTCGACGCCGTCCGACCGCCAGCTGTCGAGGGTGTCGGCGTAGAGGATGTCGGCGGGGGTCCGCGCGCCGTAGAGGACGACGACCCGCCCGAACCGGTGACGGTGGGCGAGGATCTCGAGCAGGGCCGGCCGGAGCGGCGCGAGTCCGATCCCCCCGGCGACGAGGACGACGTCGCCGCCCGCGCCGTCCATCACCGACCATCCCCGCCCGTACGGCCCCCTGACGCCGACGAGGTCTCCCGGGCGCGCCCGGACCAGCGCGTGGGTGACGCCACCGACGTCCCTGATCGTGTGCTGGAGCAGGTCGGGGACGGCCGGATCGCCGCTGATCGAGATCGGAACCTCGCCGGCACCGAGCATGCCGATCATCGTGTACTGCCCCGCCTCGAAGGCGAGAGGGACGCCGTCGACGGGTTCCAGCCGCACGGTGACCGTGTCGTCGGTGTCGAACCGGTGGGCGAGGAGCCGGAACGGCCGGGGACGCATCGGGTCCGTCGACGGGTCCGCGGCGGAGGGCGCCGGGACCTCCTGGGTGGTCAACCGGTCTCCGTCCCGTCCGTGACGCGCCGGTCGCCGGGTGGTGCCGACAGGCCGCGGACGGCGGCGAGCTCCGCGAGGAGGTCAATGCCGGCCGGGCACCAGGTCGTGCAGCGCCCGCAGCCGACGCAGCCGAGGACTCCGAACTGGTCGGTCCAGGTGGCGAACTTGTGCGTGATCCACTGGCGGTACCGGGAGGCGATCGACTCGCGCACGCTCCCGCCGTGCAGGTAGGAGAACGCGGCGGTGAAACACGAGTCCCACACCCGGATCCGCCGGGCGTCCTCACCTCTCACCCCGCTCGTGTCCTCGACGGTGGTGCAGAAACACGTCGGGCAGACGAGCGTGCACCCGGCGCAGGCGAGGCATCGCGACCCGACCTGTTCCCAGTGGGGGAGGTCGGCCGCCCCGTACAGGTCCTCCCGGAGGCCGTCGAGGCGTGGAGCCCGGCGCATCCGCCCCGCCGCGTCCCGTACGGCGTCCGCCGCGGCCTCGACGTCCCGGGCGGCGGCGGGGTCCCACCCCGCCTCGGCGAGAAGGTCCTCCCCGAGCGGAGTGCCCGGGACGGCGAGGAACCGGTGCCCGCCGTCGGTCAGTTCGGTGAGGCGGACGTCGTAGCCGGCGGACGGCTCGGGCCCGGTGCGAAGCCCGGCGCAGAAGCACATCGCGGAGGGCTCGGTGCAGGTCACGGCGACGACGACGGTGCCCTGACGCCGTCGGGCATAGCGGACGTCGACCGCCGGTCGCCGAAGGAGCGCCCGGTCGTGGAGGTCCAGGGCGGCCAGATCGCACGATCTCACGCCGAACAGCGCCACCGGTACGGGATCGGTCGCCGGGCCGTCGCCGAGAAGGACCTCCCGTGGGGGGAGGAACAGGTGCTTCCACGAGGAGGCCGGGACCGCGTACCCGAACAGGGCGCCGTCCCCCCTGGCCCTCAGCCGGTACCGGCCGGGAGCCTGGTCGTCGCCCGTTCCGGTCGGCAGGTCCGCGAGCGAGGTGATCGGGGCGTGCACGATCACTCCGTCCCGCGGCGTCGGGCCGACGACGGGAAGCCCTCGCCCGCGGAGCAGATCGATCAGCTTCTGGACACCGTCGACGGGGAGTACGACGGGATACGCCCGCACTCCCATGGGATCCACCTCCGCTCAGAACGTCACCGAGCGTCGCGCCCTGGGCACGCTAAGAACAGGACCGAAGGTCCATTCTCAGGTCCGTTCTCATGTTCCGCCGCTGACGGTGTGCAGACGGGCCTGCGCCCGGTCCCAGCCGAGCACGGCGACCTCGCGGACGGCCTCGGCCGCCTCACCGAGCAGGAGGGGCAACTCCTTGCGCTCGGCACCCGAGAAATCCTTGAGGACGTAGTCGGCGGCGTCCATGCGGCCAGGAGGGCGACCGATCCCGAACCTCAGACGGCAGTAGTCCTTGGTGCCGGCCGACGCGCTGATCGACCGGAGCCCGTTGTGCCCGCCCTCGCCTCCGCCCCGCTTGAGCCGGAGCTCACCGAAGGGGATGTCGAGTTCGTCATGGACGACGAGGAGCCGGTCGGCGGGAACGTGAAAGAACCGCGCCAAACCACTCACCGGGCCGCCGCTGACATTCATGTAGGACGTCGGTTTCGCGAGAACGAGACGCGGTCCCGGCTGTCCCCCCGCGGGGGGCAGACGCACCTCGGCGACCTCGGCACCGGACCGGTGACGCCCGAACCGCTCGCGCAGGTCGGCGGCCAGGACGTCGAGCACCATCGCCCCGGCGTTGTGCCGGTTGCCCGCGTACCCGGGACCAGGGTTGCCCAGGCCCACGACCAGCCACGGCCCGGAGTCCGCCTCAGGATCGTGGCCGGTCGTGGAACGCATGTCATACCCCCGGCTCTGGCCCGCTCCCGCAGGCTCAGGCCTCGGCGTCCGCCGACCCGGCCACCTCGGCGGCGGCGTCGGCGGAGGAGTCCTCGGACGCGCTGCTGATGTTGACGGCGGCGGCGTCCGCGTCGGTGATGAGGACGGCGCCCTCGGGCAGGACGATGTCACCGGCGTGGATGCGCGTGCCCGCGGCCGCACCCTCGACGCTGACCTCGATCTGCGACGGGATGTGCGTCGCCTCGACCTCGACCGTCAGGCTGGACAGCTCGCTGGTGACCAGCGTGCCGGAGGCCGGGGTGCCCGTGATGTGCAGGCTGACGTCGACCGTCACCTTCTCGCCGCGACGGACGAGCAGCAGGTCGACGTGCTCGATGAAACCCTTCACGGCGTCCCGCTGGACGGCCTTCGGGAGTACGAGAAGGGGGGTTCCCTCGACGTCGAGGTCGATCAGGGCGTTGTGCTGCTTCAGGGCCAGCATCGTCGCGTGCCCCGGCAGCGCGACGTGCACCGGGTCGGTCCCGTGACCGTAGATGACGGCTGGCACCTGGTGCGCGCGGCGCAGACGGCGGGCCGCGCCCTTGCCGAACTCGGTGCGCTTCGCGGCGGTGATCTTTACCTCGGACACGTTCGTCACTCCTCGGGGGCGGCATACGCCGGGAAACAGACTGCGAGCTGGGCTGAGAACACCCGTGGCACGGTGCCCGGGTGGCCCGGCGGGGCGCAACGACCGCGCACCGCGTCGATCACGGTGCCGCGTTCGGCGGCAACCCTCGCCGAGGTATCCCCGGCATCCTACCCAGGAGCGTCCCGCGGCCCGAAATCCGGCCGCCCCCACCCACCCGGACGACGTCAGACGTTGCCGTCGAAGAGGCTCGTCACCGAGCCGTCGTCGAAGACCTCCATGATCGCCCGGGCGATGAGCGGAGCGATCGAGAGGACCGTCAGCTGGGGGAACTTTCGGTCCTCCGGGATGGGCAGCGTGTTGGTGACGATCACTTCGCTGATCCGGCTGTTCCTCAGCCGATCGACCGCCGGGCCGGACAGGATCGCATGCGTCGCCGCGATGATGACGTCGGAGGCGCCGTTCTCACGGAGGGCGTCGGCGGCCTGGACGATCGTCCCCGCGGTGTCGATCATGTCGTCGACGAGCAGGCAGGTACGCCCCTCGACCTGGCCGACCACCTCGTGCACCTTGACCTGGTTCGGGACACTCGGGTCCCGCCGCTTGTGGATGATCGCCAGAGGTGCCCCCAGGCGGTCCGACCAGTGGTCGGCGACCCGGACCCGGCCGGCGTCCGGGCTCACGACGGTGAGACGGGACCGGTCGACCCTGCTGGCGACGTACTCGGTCAGCACGGGCATCGCCCAGAGGTGGTCGACAGGACCGTCGAAGAACCCCTGGATCTGGGCGGTGTGCAGATCGACCGACATCAGACGGTCGGCGCCGGCCGTCTTGAACATGTCGGCGACCAGACGGGCGGAGATCGGTTCACGACCCCGGTGCTTCTTGTCCTGGCGGGCGTAGGGGAAGGAAGGAGCGATCACGGTGATGCGCTTCGCGGAGGCCCGCTTGGCGGCGTCCACCATGAGCAGCTGCTCCATGAGCCACTTGTTGATCGGGGCGCTGTGGCTCTGGATCACGAAGGCGTCGCACC